>JBATEB010000001.1:0-12245 GCA_049663805.1 Burkholderiales bacterium
CGGCGCGCTTGATCGCGACGTCGTCGCTGGAGTGCGGCAGGTCGCGCACGAAGCTCCTGTCCACCTTGAGGTTGTCGATCGGGAAGCGCTTGAGGTAACCCAGCGACGAGTAGCCCGTTCCGAAGTCGTCGATGGTCAGGCGCACGCCCATCTCGCGCAGCCTGTTCATCAGCCCGACCGCCTGCTCCGGATCCTGCATCACCATGCTCTCGGTGATCTCGAGCTCCAGGATGCCGGGATCGAGTCCCGTCGATCTGAGGATTTCCGCAAGCTGCGGAACGAGCTGCTCCTGGCGGAACTGGATGGCCGAAAGGTTGACCGCGATCGGCAGCCGCGGCAGCCCGGCCTGCTTCCAGGCCTTCGCGCGCTCGCACACTTCACGCAGCGTCCACAGTCCGATCGGTACTATCAATCCGGTGTCTTCGGCAAGCGAGATGAATTTCTCCGGAAGCAGCAGCCCCTTTTCCGGGTGCTGCCAGCGAAGCAGCGCCTCGACGCCGGCGATCGCGCCGCTCGTCATGTCGATCTTGGGCTGGTAGTACACGCGGAATTCGCGGCGCTCCAGTCCCTGCCTCAGCCCCGCTTCGAGGGCGATCTTCTCCAGCGTGTGCGACTGAAGGTCCGCGGAGTAAAAGCAGAAATCGTTGCGCCCCTGTTCCTTCGCGCGGTACATGGCGATGTCGGCTCCCGCGAGCAGCGCCTTCGCGTCGCGGCCGTCCGCGGGATAGAGGCAGATGCCGATGCTGAGCGAGACGTTGAGCTCCTGGCCGTCGATCGCGCGCAGCTCCCCCACCGCGGCCAGCAGCTTGCGGGCGATCTCGGTGAGCGTGGACTGCTCGCCGACCTCCTCGACCAGCAGCACGAACTCGTCTCCGCCGAGGCGCGCGACGAGATCGCCCTCGCGCACGCAGCTCATCAGGCGCCTGGCGGCCTCCTGCAGCACCCGGTCCCCGAACTGGTGGCCGAGGGTGTCGTTGATGTTCTTGAAACGGTCGAGGTCCATGAAGTACAGGGCGACCTGCCGGCGGTGGCGCTCCGCCCGGGCGAGCGCGCGCTGCAGCTCCTCGTTGAAGAGCACGCGGTTCGGCAGGCCGGTCAGATTGTCGTGCGTGGCCATCTGGCGGATCGAGCCGAGGGCCGAGCGCAGCTGCTCGTTGCTCGTGCGCAGGCGCTCGCGCAGCCGGCTGATCCGGCCGCCGATGATCGCGAACAGCGGCAGCACCGCCGCGAGGCCCACCCACTGGAACCACTCGAGGTAGACGTTTACGGTCTGCGGCTTGTAGTACATGAGCAGGTTGATCACCAGCGCATAGCCGGCGAGGATCTGCAGCGTGGTCGAGACGAATTCGCGGGTGTTGAAGCGGAACACGCCGAAGGTGAGGATGATCAGGCTCATGTTGAGCACGATCGCGCGTCCCTGGTCGAAGCTGTAGACGGCGTACATCAGCACGACGTTGGCGAAGAACAGCTGATGCCAGGTGAGGCTCGGGTCCTCGAATCGCTGGTTGAGGCCGGTGCGGAAAAGCGCGTAGAGCCCGGCATTGGCCACGGCCATCAGCGCTACGGTTACGATCACCGGCTGGAGCGCGATCATGCCGAACGCGTGGGCGAGGGCCAGCAGGGGAACGCAGATTGCGTAGACGGCCGCCGCGAGCAGGAAGCGGCGAAGGCGCAGCGCCTGCTTGGGGTCGATCCCGGACAGCGGAAAGGACTTGATCATGAATCCCTTATCGAGGCCTTCGCCGTCGCGGCGCGCCTGCCGAGACCCAAAGCAAAGCCTGTTCCAGCAGGAACCCCGGAAAAATCCGCGTTCGATCGCGCCCGAAGCGCCTTCCGGCGGGCGACGCCCCCGCCCCGTGAATTTTGCGTCACTTGTGTTCGAAAACCGCCATCCCGGACTGAAAATCCCTACAGCACGAGGCCGGCGCGATTCTAGCGCACTGCAGGCCGCGCTTGCCACCGCTGCGGCCCTGTCGGATTTTCCTGACATGAAATGTCGGGCGGCACCCGTTCCGCGCTCGGGAACGCTTTCCCGCCGGGACCAACTCCGACACAATAGGGCTCGCAATGAAGGGGGAACAATTCTTGCGTATTTCGGGCCCGGGAGGCGCTTGACGGGACCGGATGCGATGGCCGTGCAAATGGAAGACGAAACTGCGATCCAGAAGAACATCGCCGACAAGCTGGTGTCGGCGCTCAAGACAGGCGGTTTCGTTCTCTATGCCCAGAAAATCCTGCAGCTCGCCCCGGCGGCCAGCGCGCGGCCGTTCCAGGAGATCCTGGTCCGCTTTCGCGAGGAGGAGGAGAAGCTGCTTCCCCCGGGAACCTTCTTCCCCATGCTGCAGGAGTATCGGCTCCTGCCCTATGTCGACCGCTGGGTGGTGAGCCGGCTGTGCGCGTGGATACAGGAGACGCGGACCCAGAAGCCCGAATGGCAGGTCCCGGCGAACGGGGTCAACCTTTCGGAGGACACGCTGCGCGAGCCGAAATTCGGGGAATTCGTCGCGAAGAACATCCAGAACTCGAAGCTGCCCGACGGAACCCTGAGCTTCGAGGTGGGCTGGGATACGGCCCTGCTGCACGCGGAACACGTCAAGAACCTCCAGGCCCGGCTCAAGCCCGCGGGCTGTCGATTCACCTTCGCCGGCTTCGACGGCAGCAATGCGTCGTTCAATTTCCTGAGCGTGGTCAAGCCCGATTTCGTGAAACTCACCTATGGGACCGTCAAGGACATCGACCGCGGCCTGGCGGCCTCGGAGCGGGCCGAATCGATCACGCAGAAGTGCCGCGCCCTCGGGATCGGGACCATCGCGGAGTTCGTCGAGAGCCGCGAAGTGCTGGAGCAGCTCAGGCTGATCGAGGTGGATTTCGCGCAGGGCCTGGTGATCGGCGGTCCGCAACGCCTGGTTTGAGGCACCGGTCCCGCGTTCCGGGCGCGCCGGGCCTGCTATGATGGCGCCCGCCATGGCATCCGGGAAAAACCTCATGAGCAACTGGCGCAGCCCGACGGTGGTCCTCGTGTGCGGCGGCGCGATCCTGACCCTCGCCATGGGGACCCGCCAGGGATTCGGGCTGTTCCTGCAGCCCATGACTTTCGAGCACGGCTGGAACCGCGAGACGTTCGCCTTCGCGCTCGCCCTGCAAAACCTCATCTGGGGCGCGTCGCAGCCTTTCCTCGGAATGATCGCCGACCGCCTCGGCGCCGGGCGCGTCCTGGTCGCCGGCGCGGCCCTGTACGCGACCGGCCTGGTGCTGATGGCGCTGGCGACAACCGGCTGGCAGTTCAGCCTGGCGACGGGCCTGTTCATCGGACTCGCGCAGGGCTGCACGACCTTCAGCATCGTGTTCGGCGTCGTCAGCCGCGTCGTGCCGCCGGAGCGCCGCAGCATGGCGTTCGGATTCGCGAGTGCCGCCGGCTCCTTCGGCCAGTTCGCCATGCTCCCCTACACCGGGTCGCTGATCTCGCACCTCGGCTGGTTCAACGCGCTGCTGATCCTTTCGATCAGCGCCGCGCTGATCGCCCCGCTCGCCTTGGCGATGGTCGAGAAGCGCGGCGGCGCGGGCGGCGTCGCGGCACAGAGCGTGGGGGAGGCGGTGCGAGAGGCGTTCGGGCACAGGAGCTTCCTGCTGCTGACGGCGGGCTACTTCGTGTGCGGCTTCCAGCTCGCTTTCATCACGGTGCATTTCCCGTCGTACCTCACCGACAGGGGACTCTCCGCGAACGTGGGCATGTACGCGCTCGCGCTGGTCGGCCTGTTCAACATCTTCGGCTCCTTCGCCTCCGGCGCGCTCGGGGCGCGGTATACGAAGAAATATCTCCTGTCCTCGATCTATCTGCTGCGCAGCGTCGCCATCGCGCTGTTCATACTGGCGCCGATAAGCGAAGGCTCGGTCTACCTTTTCTCGGCGGTGATCGGCCTGCTGTGGCTGTCGACGGTGCCGCTCACCAACGGCGTCATCGGCGGGATCTTCGGCGTCGCCTACATGTCGACGCTCTCGGGATTCGTCTTCATGAGCCACCAGATCGGCAGCTTCGCCGGAGTGTGGCTGGGAGGTTACCTCTTCGACCGCACCGGGTCCTACCAGGTCGTGTGGCTGATCTCGATCGCGCTCGGCGTGTTCGCCGCGCTCGTCAACCTGCCGATCGAGGAGCGCCCGATCGAGCGCGCCCCCGCCGCGCCCTAGCCGCGCGGGGCCATGTTCCAGCCGAGGGGCAGGCCCTGAGCCCTCATCAGGGCATGATCCAGGCCATAGAAGAAGGCGAGCGCCGCGGCCAGCACCACAACCCAGCGGCCCACTCCTTTCCGGATATCAAACCTCACCCGTTGCCTCCAGTCGTCGTTTCGTCGGTCGTCGTATCAGGCCGCGACGCTGCAAACCGCTCAGGGCTTGAGAGCCACGTCCGCTTTCGTGCTCTCCCCTTTCTTGACCGCCACCTTTTGCCGGGACTCGCCCAGTTTTTCATGCCAGATCTTGAGCGTGTAGTTTCCCGGGGGAATATCCTTGATGGAGAAATTTCCGTCCTTGTCGGTGAGGACCGTATAGGGGGTTTCGGCGACGACCCAGTATCCTCCCATCCAGGAGTGGATGTCGCATTTGGCGCGGACCTTGCCCGATCTCCTGATCTGGCTGCTGGTCACGACCAGCTTGGTATTGGGCTGGATCTTCTTGTTGATGTTGTAGACGCCGGTGCTGATGGTGTGGAAGTTATGCCCGACGGTGTCGCTGTTCAGCACCGCCCCCGCCATGTTGGGCTTGATCAGCAGGACGCGGGGAACGAATCGGCATTTCTTCTGATCGTAGGTGAATTCCTGGGGGAAACCCCAGTCCTTTCCCGAAGCAACCGCCTCGATGCTGAGCACCACGTTCTGAACCCCGCCGCCCGCGCCGACGACCAGCTCGTCCGAAGCACGGTCGCCGCCGCAGGCCTGGACGTCCTCGTCGACCTTCAGCATCACCGGGGCGGGCGCCGGTCCGCTCAGGGTCACGCGGCCGCTCACGCTTCCGCCGTCCTTCACGCCGCCGCTCACCACCGTATAGTCGGCGGACGCCGGACCCGCCGCAAAGACGAACGAACATCCCACAACAAGAGTGACCGATTGCAGTGCTTTCATGTGAATTCTCCAGGTTGGTGCAGTGATTGTATGCATTTCCGGTGACACTTGAGTGACATCGGGCGCGGATCAGGCGGGCGCCCGGCGGGCACCGGGGCGTTTTCGGCGCTCGTTCCAGACCAGCGCCATCCCCGCCAGCAGGAAAACCAGCGTGGTCCCGAGCGGCGATCCGTAGACCACGGCGTAGTTCGTTTCCGGCGGCAACAGCAGCCAGAACCAGGGCGTGAGCGTATGTTTCGAGCCGACTTCGCCGTTGTTGCCGTCCCAGTTCGCGAACGATACCGGGATGAATTGTCCCTTGCGGAAGATGACATCGGTCGCGCCGGTCGCGTTGCCCTCCCGCGGCGCTTCCGCGGCCCGGGCGGGGAGTCCGCGCGGGCGCTTCATGAACACGCGCCAGCGGCCGTCCTGCCATTCGCCCTGCGCCACGAGATCGTCGCCGCCCGCGCGCCTGGACAATTTCGCGTCGGGGCCGGTGGCGTCGAACAGCATCGCCCGCGACTCGACCGGGGGTTCGGCGGAACCGGCGCTCCAGTACCAGATGGTCGTGGGATGGTCCGCGTCGCCGTGGCGATTGAGCGGCTTTTCGACCGGCGCGGTGGAGTACGCGCCCTCCTTCGGGAACTGAAGGGCGAGCGCGTCGGAATACATCTTTTCGTTCCTGTCCGGGAGCTGCGTCATCACCGGCCCGCCGGGACGGCTCTCGGTACGGTCGTCGACTTCCAGCAGAAACGCGATCTCACGTTCGTTGTAGACGACCCGCACCGTGATCGCATCGTTGAGCGGGGTGAACAGGCGCTCCTTCTTGATGACGTTGGGCACCAGCCTGAAGGTGCTGGCCGGGGCTTTTTCCCACGCGGCGTCCCGGACGCTGCCCGGCAGCTCGCCGGCCAGTTCCAGGGCCTCGACCACCTTGCGTTCGCCCGGCCAGGTCGTGCCTGAGCGCAGCGAATAGGCGTAATTGGCGACGTGCCAGCGGTTGTCCGGCGTGATTGCGTCCTTTTCCCCGGCATCGACCGCCCGGTGCGCGGGCATCGGCGTGCCGCGTATGCCGATCGAGACGCGGGTGTAGATGTTGCGGACCGTCTCGTCACGGCGCGCCTCGCCGCGCGCGTTCCGGTCGGATTCGGACGAGGCCTCGGTCACCCGCCAGGTCCAGGGCTGGGTGAGGTCGCGCGCCCAGATGCGCTGGCCCCAGTCGTCCTCCAGAAACTTGCCCGAAGTGATGTTGCCGCGGCCCGCCTGCCCGTGGCATTTCCTGCAGTTCTCCTCGAAAACCGCCTTGCCCAGGGCGACAGACTCGGCCGAGTAGGAAACCTGGCCCCGGGTGGGCTCCTCGTCGGTGATCACCCGCGCGTTGGGCTTGAGATAACGCCCTTCCTTGTCGAAGTCCTCGTTCTTGGCATCCTTCGGCGCCCAGGTTCCCGAGGTATCGAACTGCTTGATCAATGCAACCAGGTCCCCGATTTGCCGGTCGCTGAGCACGTCGGACCACCCCGGCATGCTGGTGCCGGTGAGACCGGACTTGATGGTGCTGAAAATGTCGGTATCGCGCGGCGGAAGATCCCCGGGCGAGGTCTTGAATTTCCACAGGCCCCGCGTGAAATCGCGCGGCCGGGGATGGAGAAATTCCGCCGCCGGCCCGTCTCCGGCTCCCTTTTCGCCGTGACAGACGGCGCAGCGCAACTGGTAGAGTTCCATCGCGCTCATCTTCGCCCGCTGCGCGGCAATCCGGTCCTTCATGGTGGTGACGGCCTTGGAGATGCCCTGATCCCACATGCGCGGCACCTGCGCGACACGGTCGTAGAGAAACGTGATCACGTTCCAGACTTCCTCCTCGCTCAGCATCTCGTGCCAGACCGGCATCGCCGAGTTCCAGGGCATCCCTCCCTTGGGCAGTCCGGGCCCGCCGGTGGTAATGCGCCAGAAGAGGAACGATTCCTGCAGCTGGGCGATCGTGCCGACGTCCCCGAAATCGGTCGGCAGCGGGTCGAGGCCTGCGGCGAAGTGCCCCTTTCCGTTCAGCAGGTCGCCGTGGCAATAGAAACAATTGCGGAAATAGACGAGACTTCCCGCCTGCACCGCCTCCCGGTAGGTCTTCCAGGCGGCATCCGCGTCGCCCTCGAGCTGCTTCAGCACCTGCATGCGCACCGGATTTTCCAGCTTGGCCAGGTCATAGGCCTTGTCGTAGACCTTCAGACCGGCGGGCGGGGAAGGGTGAACCTGGCGCAATTCGAGCGGCGTCTCGAGCGAGGGCTTGACGGCTTCGTAGACCGCGTATCCGGGCAGCAGCGGCACCACGGCAAGCAGGATCCGGCGGAGCACCGCTTTGTCGTCGTCCCGCAAAGTCGCCGCGATCGGCGCCTTGAATTCGTTCCAGCGCCGCTCGTCGCTGGAAAAGTAGAGCAGTACGCCGGCGACGACGATGATCGTGTAGGCGATCATCAGGGACCGCGGCATGAAAGGCGGAACGGCCCAGGTGAATATCAGCCAGGCGCCGGCAAGCACCATCACCGCCTGCCAGAAAGCGGAGATCCGCATCTTCACGGTTGGGCGCCGGTCTGTTTCGCCAGGAAGCGCACGATCATCTCCAGTTCCGTGACGGTCATCGCCGGGAAATCCGGCATGATCGGCGGAAAGCCCTTGGCGATCTCGGCTTTCGGATCGACGATGCTCGTGCGGATCTGGTCGATCTTCAGCCGCTTGCCGACGTCCTTCAGGCTGGGCCCTATGGCGGCCTCGGTCTTGAGGACGGAATGGCACGCCGCGCAGCCGAATTTCGCGATGGCCTCCTCGGGACTCCCGGCGGAGGCGGGTGCCGCTCCCGCGGCTTCCTCTTTCTTCCGCGCTTCCGGCGCGGCGGCGGGCAGCGCGACCGTCACCGGATTGCCGTCTTTTTTCTGCAGGTAGGCGACGAGCGCGCCGATCTCGACCGCGGAGAGCTGGATGGGAGCCTGATCGACCGCGGGCATGGGGGACTCGGTATCGTCGGAGCCCTTCTTGCCGAAGCCCTTTACGACGTAGGCGCTCGGCTGCAGCATCGACTCGCGCAGGTACCCCTCCGCGTCCTTGGCCTTGCCCTGGTAGCGCGAGTCGGCGATGCGCTCCAGCGATGTTCTTGCCACATCGTAGGTCAGGAGGTCGGGCGCCCGGCCGAGCTTGTTGTGGCACAGCGTGCAGGTTCCCTTCCCCTGATAGAGCTTCTCGCCCAGTTCGATGAAGGATTCCATGGTCAATGTCCCCACGGCCACCTCCTCGTCCTCGGGCGCCTCGCCCTTCATCTGGGGCAGCACGTAAGTCACGCCGGCGAATATCAGGATCAGCGCGACGCTGAAACCCAGGGGTCCTGCCAGCGCTCTCATGCCGGGACTTCCGCCGCCGCGAGTCTGCCCCGAGCGTCGGGAGGAATCTGCCGGGTGCCGCTCAGATTCGCGATCCAGAAGATGAAGAGCACGAAGATCAGGAACAACAGCGTGATCGCGGTGACCATGTTCCCGACCGTTTGCAGCGGGGGAATGAAATTGTCGGGGGAGTTGTCCTTCATGATCGCATAGACATGCCAGTGCGTTCGCACCGAGGAGCGGATGTAGCCCATCAGCGCCATCAGCCAGGTGAAGGCGACCGGGAGAGCGAACAGGGCGTACTGGGAGCGGTCCGAGACCTTGCCCCAGTAGACCGGCACGGTCCTGGCTCCCTTGAACATCAGCGTGTCGATCACCACGCCGGAGACGATGACCACCACGGTCGACATCACCTGTATCACGCTCGAGCCCACCTTGTAGACGGTGTTGGTGAAATAGCCGTAATAGACGCCGGCGAATATTATGTTGGCGCACGCCACGATGTAGATGGCGATCATCAGCGCGTTGCCCCACTCCCGCCACGCCACCGTGACCACCTTGTCGGCGCGTCGATACAGCTGGAAAGACAGGAAGGTGAAGATGAGCATCAGGAACACCGCGATATTCTTCGCCGGCATGATGCCCAGCGGACCCAGCACCGGATGATTGCCCCCGCCCAGCCTGGCGATTTCGCCTCCGGTGTAGATGACGTTGTGCGGCGTCACCCACACCAGAAATCCGAGCACCAGCACCACCGCGATGTACTTGATGAGCCAGCGGTAACGCTCGCCGCCCTCGGTGCGCGCCATGCCGGTCCACAGATAATAATTGCCCGCCAGCAGGATGGTGCAGATGAGCACCGCCTGGATGACGAACAGCCACGCGAGGATGCCTCCCATCGCGAGGATCCCCATCTGCTGGGAGTAGGCATAGACCTCGGCCATCAGCCAGTAACCGGCGAACGGCAACGGCAGGAACGCGAGTATCGCGATGAAATTCGAGGTATAGCCCATCCAGTCGTAGTGGGCCTTTTCAGCCGGAGTCCTGGCGGCGAGAAACTTGAAGGCCGCGTAGGCTCCCACCACCGCCCCGCCAAAGGCGATATTGGCGAGGAAGCGATGCAGGTTCAGCGGATTCCAAAGCGGGCCCTTCATGATCTCCCAGATGCTGCCGGTGACGGCGCCGCTGGCCGGATCGATGCCGGAGGGCGCCATCATGAACGTCGACCAGGAGTTTGCGACCGCGAGCAGCGTGGTGCCGACGGCGTTGAGCAGCAATCCCAGGGTCAGATGCACCCATTTTCTGTTGCCGTAACGCAGCGCGTTCCAGCCGTAGTAGTAGATGTAGAGGAGCATGCTCTCGAGGAAAAACAGCACCGCATAGACCAGCACCTGCGAACCGAACGCTCGCATCATGTAGGCCATGAAGTCGGGATAAAGCAGGAACAGGGACAGCGCCAGGGTGCCGCCGAACAACGCCGTTATCGCGTAGGCGGTCAGACTGACCTTCATGAACTCGTGAGCCATGTCGTCGTAGCGATCGTCGTCGGTCTTGAACCCGATGAGCTCGATGACCAGAACGAAGATCGGAACCGCCAGCACCAACGCCCCGAAAAAAAGGTGCATCTGCGCCACCACCCACACGACGGCGCGACTGCTCGTGCCGATATTCGGGTAGTCCGAACGTTTCGGTTTGGGCGCCGGCAGCAACGCCGTGGCCGGCTCATTCCTGACTGTATCGGCGCCGGCCGAAGCACTCTGCTGTTGGGCACCGGCGGCGTGATGACCGACGGCGCCTCCGGAGTAGATCAGGAGCCACCAGAAGAAGACCAGTACGGCGACCAGGGTGGCGAAAAAAAGCTTGCCGCCCCAGTTCGCCTTGTCGCCGGTTTGCGGATCGGTCATTTTCCCGACTTCCGTTTCCCGCCTGCGTCCGCGCCGGGTTTCGCGATAACAGCGACTTTCGTCGGATTCGGGACAAACCCGGGTCCGGGTATCCCGCTCACTTGCTCCAGAAATTCGCACATTTCCGCGAGGTCCTGGAAGTAGACCTCCTCCCGCCCCTGGATGTGCTGGATGTGCCCGCGCCACCTGGGATCCTCGTCGGCGGCGCGCTCGAGCCAGATGCGGGCGACGAACGAGTGCGTGATCTGCGACTTAACCATTGTGGCCCGCTCTGCGTGTTGTGGTTAGCTGTTAGAACACGCCGCGGTGACAATCTGGTAACACGCGCGTCCGGGCCGATCGGAGCCTCCTCAGTTTTGCACGGGCCCCGCCGTCGCGCCGGCCGGGGAGCCGGCGGTCTGCGCCGCCGGCTCCCCGGCATTGTCCCCTCCCAGTATTTCCTCGTACAAACGCTGCGTCTCGGGCATGGGCTCGACACCGAACTCGCGCGCGAGCACGGCGTGGCAGTGCCGGTATTGAGCGATCGCCCAGTCCGCGCGTCCGAGGCGCACCAGGTACTGCATCAGGCCCCGGTGGAAGCTTTCGCGGCACGGATCGTGCACCAGGCCCTTGCGGCACACCTGCGCCGCTTCCACGTACTCGCTGCGCTGGGCGTGGCACTCGGCCTTGCGGGTCAGCATCTCCATGTAGATTTCGCCGAGGCGCTCGCGTTCCTCGGCACACCAGTCGGCAAACGTGTCCTGCTCGAGGTAGTTGCCGCGGTAGAGGAATTGCGCCTCGTCGTAGCAGCGCAGCGCCTCGTCGCCGCGTCCCTTGCCTTGCAGGGTCCGGCCCTCGGCCACCAGCCTTTCGAAATTCTCCGCGTCCACCCAGACCGCGTCGCGCCTGAGCAGGTAGGCATCTCCGACGGTCCGCACCGCGTCTTCGCCGGCGCCGCAGGCGCGCAATTGAGTGCGCAGGTAGTACATCGTCACCTTCAGCCGGCCCCAGCCACGTTCTTCATCGACGTCGGGCCACAGGTAGTCGAGGATACGGTCGCGGTGCACCGGGCGATCCAGCTGGGTCACCAGCAATTTCAGCAAGGTCACCGCCTGCCTGCGCTTCCATTTCTCGAGCGCGACGCCGCTCCCGTTGGCTGCCAGGCCGAATTTGCCCAGCGCGAAAATCTGCAATACTCCGCGCGGCCGCGCGCCGGCCTGCCGCTCCTCGTTTTCGCGCAGAAACACCACCGCGACGACGGCGCCGCTCGGCGGCCCCGGCGCTTGCCCCGGCATGACCAGCGATGAATACGCGACGCTCACCCAATCGCCGTTCTTGCGCCTGACGCGGCAGCTGGGGACGCCGCACGGATGGCATTCGCGAAAACACCGGAACAGCTCGCAGTTGGGCATGCACAGGGGTTCGCCGCCGGGCAGCACCGACTGAAGGACCTCCGCGCAGCGCCGGCCGATCACCTCGTCCGGCGCGTAACCGAGGAGCTCTTCCGCCCCGCGGTTCCACGCCGCCACCTGGTTCCGGTCGTCGACGGCGAAGGCGGCGTCGGAAGCTCCCTGGATCCATTGGGAGACGCTGGCCGTGCCCAACGCCAGTGCCGGCTTTCCAGGTATTGAATCGACCATCGGCGCTCTCCGATTGTTGTTCTAGAAGAACAGGTGCAGCTCGGCAAAGAACAGATTCTGGTTGGAATCGGGGTTCTGGGGAATGCCCCTTCTATCGCGGTAACCGGCGCGAACCTGAGTGAACTGGTTCACGAAGGGTTCGTACACCAGGCTGTAGCGCGTGCGGGCGTTTTCGAAAATCGAGGCGTTGGGGTCATGATACTCATAGGAAAGCTTGAGGTTATTCCCCCGGGAGAGCAGGAGATTGAACTCCAGGATCCCCACACG
>JBATEB010000002.1:0-4049 GCA_049663805.1 Burkholderiales bacterium
AAACTGATCCTCCGCACGGGCCCGGCCGGCCCGCGGTCTTCCTCCCGGGGAGGAGCCTGTCGACAGGCTCCTAGTGCCGAAACGGGTTGTGACGCGCCACCGACTTGCGGTGTAACTCCTCGACCGCGCTCACCGCCCGTTCAAGGGGCAGGCCCGAATCGACGCGCTCCACGATGAGCCGCTGCAGGATCGCGCCCAGCATTTCCACGTTGGGTGAAATGGGGTCCCGAAGGGAGCGCAGCATGGCGTCGGCAAAGGGCGACTCCGAGAAATCGGCGACGAACGCCTCGAAATCCCGCCCGGTGGCGAGCCAGTGGCAAAGGTCGTACACCAGGTGGAACAGCTGTTCCTGCCCGGCTCGCGGGATGGCGGCCATATTGCCGCTCACCTCCCGCGCCAGATCGTCGCGAAAGCTCTCCAGCCCGTAGCCGACCTCGCCCTTGACCACCTGCTCCGGCGTGAATTCCCATTCCATGGCTTGGCTCCCGTGTGAAATTTCGCCGACCGTCATCCGAAAATCGCGGAGAAGGCCCCGTCGTCATCGATACACACCGGGCACGCCTCTTGGGCGCGGGTCGAGACGAAGAAGCGGTCGCAGCGCTCGCAGCGCTGCTTGCGCAGGGCCAGCAGGACCGAGGGCGCGCGGCCCGGCGCCGCGTTCATCTCTTCGCGTTCATACAACGCTTTCGGCCGGCACACCTCCGTGCACACGCCGCAGGCGACGCAGCGGTCGTGCTCGAAGGCGAGCGCCCACTCGGTGCTGCTTTCGCGGACCTGGAGGGCGCCGGTGGGGCACGCCCGGAAGCAGGCCTCGCAGGCGTTGCATCCGGATTTCAGCCGCAGTTGCATCAGCGGAAGCGCCGCGTGGGGCCTGAGGGCAATGGCGCGCTGCGCCTCACCGGTCTTCAGCACCCATTGCAGAAGCTCGCGCTCTGCGGCGACAAAGGGTCTGCCGGCCCGGATCGCGTTTTGCGGAACCGGATGCTGCGCCTGCGGCGCGACCGAGCGCTCCACCTCGTCGACGCCGCGGCCGATCAGGCGCCGGAACAACTGCCGCCGCGAGTGCCGGTGACGCGCCGTTTCGGTCCCCTCCCGGGCCGTGCCGTCCAGGGTGATGGCGGCCCATTCGTGCGGCTTCGCGGCATCGCGCAGGCGCTCCAGCGCGTCCAGGTTCAGTTCCAGCTGCGCAGCGCCCTTCGCGCCGTGGGGACATTCTGTGCAGTGCCCGGTTCCGCGGAGTTCCACAGGAATTCCGCGCTTGGCGAGATACGCGAAAGCGGCCACCCCGAGAGCGCCGAGGCAGGGCACGATGGCGTCGCCTGGTGCCTGGGAGGGCGCGCAGGCGAAGCTAAAGCCTTGCTGTCTGGACGCCTGCTTGAGCAGCTCGATGCGAGGCAGGTTTCCCGGAACCAGGGCCTCGGTGCGGCAGGCGCTGGCGCAAAGGGCGCAGTTGCGGCAGCGCGCGCCGTCCAGGGATACGCCTTCGTCGGTCAGGGTGACCGCGTCATGGGGACAGGCGTCGGCGCAGCGCCGGCATTCGCTGTAGCGAAAACGATAGCGCGCGCAGCGCGACGCGCGGAACTCGGGGAGGAAGGCGCTCACCGCCGCTCGAATGGAAGTTGTTGCAGGGGCGGTCCCTGCTGGCAGGTGTCGCTGGGGATGATGAAGCTCAGCGGCAGGGTCGATTTCAGCCGCTCCTGTTCCACCGCTTGCCAGGTGGCGTAGCCTCCCTTGACGGCGTAGACCTTGCCGGCTTCGAATCGGTCCGCCAAGGCCTTGCCCACGGAGAGCGTCCGCGCGTCGCTGTCTGCGACCACCACCACCGGGCCGGCGGGACTGAGGGTCATCCCTTCCTGGTACGCGAGCGCATCGGCGATGGGACGTTGCTTGCGGGCCTTTGCCGAGCGCGCGTCGATCACGCAGCAGGGCGCTCCCGAGTCCAGCACCGCGCGGAGCTGCGCGCGGTCGACGAGCTCGAAGCGCGCGGCGCCCGCCTGCATCGAGGGCAGCGCGAGCGCCGCGGCAAGGATGAATCGCCGGCCGCGGGAATTCACGCGGCGTGCACCCGTTCGAGCAGGGCATGCGGCAGGGCGAGCTGGCGCACGCCGGCGTGCTCGATCCAGTCCGCGAGCGGCGGCTCCGCGTCCTCGAGCGGACCGATCCACAGCCGCTCGCCGTACTGCTCGGCGAGACCGGCGACGAGATTGAGGTCGCTGCCGTCGCGCGCGTCGGCACACAGAAGCACGGACGAGGCGCCGAGCTTCGCCATCTCTGCGATCCACCCGCCGAGCTCCGTGCCGGTGCGCGAGCCGGTCGCGTCGAGAATCTCCAGGCAGGGTTCGCAGCGCGAGGGCATCATGAAGCGGAAGTCCGCGTTGCAGACGGTGTCGAGCGCCCAGCTCACTTCCATGCGTGCCGCAGTCGCGTAGAGGCCGATCCGCCCGGTACCGAATTCCGCCGCGAGCCGCCCGATGAGCGAGGGGTCCTTGAGCGCGGCCGCGCCGATGAACACCTTGGAAGCACCCGCCTGGAGCAGCTCCTTGGCGCGCGTTTCCGCCTTCCTCACCAGCACGATCCCGGCGAGCGAGCCGATTTCCGAAGGGTCGCCGTCGAATGCGAAGCGCGGTACGCCCGGCGCCCCCTCGCCGGCGGGCCCCAGGCAGCACACTCTCAGCGCCGCGTCAGCCTGCCTCATGCGATCGGCTCCGGTGTTCGAAGCGGCGGTACACGAACGGGAAGAACGGGTACTCGGCATCGGGTGCCAGGCCGGCGATCGTCGGCCGCAGCCCCTGCAGCGTCTCGATCACCGGATCGACCCGCACGCCGAGAAACTGCGGACGAAAATGCATCAGCGCCAGGGTCGCGTCGTCGATCATCAGCAGCGCGCCGTCCTGATTGCAGCACTGCGCGAAATGCAGCGCCAGCGCGGCGTACGCGAGCCCCTGCAGAAACCGCGCTTCCGGGTCCGCCTGGCCCGCGAGGCGCGTCTCGACCAGCCGCGACCAGCGCGAATTCAGCCAGTCGTGCGCGCAACGCAGCTCGTTCGCGTCCCACAGGGCGGCGAACTCCTCCCAGTCGTAACCGCCTTCCGGCGGCATCCCGAGCGCCGCGACGAGCGGCCGGGAATGGAGATCGAGGAGCATCGCGGCTAGGGCATCTCGGCGGCGCCCGCTCCGCAGGCGTTGCACACCGGCTCGTCCCGATCGAACAGGACGGCCACCTCGCTCTTGGGGACGAGCTCGCGTCCCTGGTCGACGTCTTCCACGTGCAGTCGCATGCGCGCGAGCTCGTCCTCGGCGAACGCGGCGAGCAGCTTCGCCATCTCGCGGTAGAAGGAATGTTCCGTCGCTCGCCGCACCAGGCTCGCGTAACCGCGCACCCATCGCCCGAGGTGCAGCACCCAGAAACGCTTGATGTCGCGCTCGATGCGGCGGTAGCCGGATTCGTCGCCGGCCTGGAGGACCGCAAGCCCGCGCTCCAGGAGCTCCGCGATGAACGTCAGTTCGACGCCGAGCTGGTCGTCGAACACGTGATGCCGCCCGCCCCGCGCCGCAAAGCCCGCCCGGCGGTAGGCTTCCCGCACGGCGAAATGCGGCGCCTGGTAGTAGCGGCCGGCGAGGCGCACCGATTCCACCGGCGGAAAACCGCCCGAGGCGACGAACATCGTCGCGTACTCCGCCGCGAGCTTTTCTTCCAAGGCATCGAGCGTCGTTTCGGTGAAGTCCGCTTCGAAGCGCAGCCCCGCTTCCGCCAGCGCCGCGAGCGCCTCCGGCGCCCGGAGCGCGGCGAGAAAGCCCGCGTGCGGCTCCTCGACGAACGCGCCGGCGAGCAGCCGATACATCCGCGCCCGCGCGGCGAGTTCTTCCTTCAGGTCCGCGGGGTCGGCCGCGAAGGCCGTGCCGCTCGGTGCCGGTTCGAGTGCGAGTGCGTTCCGCATGGCCGTCTCAGTGGCCGCCGCCGGCCTTGCGCTTGACGCTCGCCGGACCGGCCCAGGAGGCCATCTCCGGATGCATCTTGCGGTGCAAGTCGCCGGTGTAGGCGTAGCGCAT
>JBATEB010000003.1:0-2763 GCA_049663805.1 Burkholderiales bacterium
GCCCTGGCGGTCGCCGGCGCGCCCGGCGAGCGCGCGTGACGCCGGGTCCCGCCTCCAGGCGGTCTTGACAGTCCGCCCGGATTGAAAGGCAATAGGGGCGTTTTCCAGTCGACAAGGAGTATTCATGAACCAGCTGCTGAATATCGTCGGTGCCGCCGGGCAGGAAGCCTGGTCGGTGTTCCTCAGGCCCGCGCTGAGCATCCTGATCATCCTGGTCCTCGCCTGGGCCGCATCCCACCTTGCCGATCGGGTCATCCGCCTCCTGCGGAACACGGCGAGCGGACGCGTTCAGAGGGCGGAGGCGATGCGCATCGAGACCCTCGGCCGCGTTCTGCACTACGTCGTTTCGGTCGTCGTCTGGATCGTCGCCGGGATGCTGGTGCTGAGCGAGATCGGGATCTCGATCGCGCCGATCCTGGGCGCCGCCGGCATCGCCGGCATCGCCGTCGGCTTCGGCGCGCAAAGCCTGGTCAAGGACTACTTCACCGGGATCGTCCTGCTGCTCGAAAACCAGGTCCGCGTCGGCGACGTCATCGAAGCGGGAGGCATCGGCGGGCTGGTCGAGGAGGTCACCCTGCGTTATATCCGGCTGCGCGACTACGACGGCAACGTGCACTTCGTCCCGAACGGGATCATCGCTCACATCACCAGCCGCAGCCGCGAGTACGCGCAGTCGGTGATCGACGTCGGCGTCGCCTACCGGGAGGACGTCGACGCGGTGCTCGAGGTGATGCGCGAGGTCGGCGCGCAGATGCGCGCCGATCCCGTTTTCGGTCCCAGGATCATGGAGGACATCGAGATGGTCGGGGTGGAACGCTGGGACGAATCCGCGGTGATCCTGCGCTGCCGCTTCAAGGTGATGCCGCTCGAGCAATGGAACACGCGGCGCGAATACCTGCGCCGCCTGAAGAAGACCTTCGACGAAAAAGGCATCGAGATCCCCTACCCGCACCTCACCGTGTACGCCGGTTCGGCGCCGGGGCGGGCGCCGCTCGAGGTCGCCCTGCTCGGGCAGGCGCAGCGCTAGAGCCCGTTGCGCGTCCCGCCGGCGCGTCATACCATCCGGCCTGGGAGGATCAAAAAATGCCGCGCCTGGAAAAACAGAACTACGACGCCGGCCTGCCCGGTTCGAACGCCCCCTTCAACCTGTGCGTTCGCCACGGCGACCTGATTTTCGTCTCCGGCCTGCCGCCCTTCGACGCCGAGTACTCGCGCGCGCTGCGCGAGGCGCGGGAACAGGGCCGACCGCTGCCGCCCTTTCCGAATCCGCCTTTCGGCGATCAGGTGCGCCTGGTGATGGACAACCTGAAGAAACTCGTCGAAGCGGCCGGTTCGAACATGGATTGCCTGCTGAAAGTCATCGTCTGGCTGAGAGACCAGCGCGACAGCGAGGAATTCGACCGCATCTACCGCACCTATTTCAGCGGCCGCGAGACGCTCCCCGCGCGCACGCGCATCCAGGCGGGGCGCACGCCGCTGGACTGCGGGCTCGAGGTCGAGGCGATCGGTTACGTGCCGAAGAAGCGGCCGCGCAAGGCCGCTGCGCGCGGGCGCCGCGCCGGGCGGGCCGCAAGGAAGAGATGAAGGGCGCGGCGCTCGTCATCGGGGCCGCGCTCGCCCTGGGACCGGCGGGCGCGACCGGGGCGGACAACAAGGCCGAAAAGCGCAACCTGGAGCTCCTCGGCTATCACGACCTGCAGGGCCGCAGCGCCTATCAGCCCGTGATCCAGCGGCAGGGCGGCCGCTGGATCGCGTACGTCGGCCACCACGGGGGCCGCCTGCCCAACGCGCTCACCGGCGAACCCGAGGACAGCGGCACCTCGATCCTCGATGTCACCGATCCGAGACGTACCGCGTACCTCGCCCACATCCCCGGCGAGCCGGGAGGGGGCGCGCAGATGGTGCGGGTGTGCGCCGGCGCCGGGCTGCCGCGCGCCGACGAGGCGAAAACCTATCTGCTGCGTACCCTGGGCGAGCGCGCGCAGGAAATCTGGGATGTCTCCGTTCCCGCGAAACCGTCTCCGCTCAAGACGATCGTGAGCGGGCTGAACGGCACGCACAAGAACTGGTGGGAGTGCGATACCGGCATCGCCTACCTCGTCGTCGGCTCCCCCGAATGGCGCACGCACCGCATGACCCAGGTGTGGGATCTGGGGGATCCCGCGCATCCGGTGTTCATCCGCGATTTCGGCCTTCCCGGGCAGCAGCCGGGGTCTTCGGGTCCGGTTCCGACCGGGCTGCACGGGCCGATCTCGACCGGTCGGGAGGGCAACCGCGTCTACTTCGGCTACGGCACCCACCGCGACGGCGTGCTGCAGATCGTCGACCGCAAGAAGCTGCTCGAAGGCCCGAAGGAGCCGACCCGGGAAAACCTCCTCTACCCGCAGGTCGGGCGCCTCGATCTTCCGCCGACCCAGGGCGCGCACACGACGCTGCCGCTGCCGCAAATGCCGCTCGCCGAATTCTCGAAGGACGCGGTCGGTGCCGTGCGCGATTTCGTGATGATCGTGAACGAACAGATACTCGACGAATGCCGCGAGGCGCGGCAGCTCGTGTGGTTCGCCGACGTGACCGCCGAGGCCGTGCCTTTCAGCGTGTCGAATTTCAACGTGCCCGAGGCGAGCGGCAACTTCTGCAGCCGCGGCGGGCGCTTCGGGGCGCATTCCTCGAACGAGAACCAGCCGCCGATGTACGCCAGGCGCCTGGTGTTCGTCGCCTGGTTCAACGCCGGCGTGCGCGCGATCGACATCCGCGATCCCTACC
>JBATEB010000004.1:0-2243 GCA_049663805.1 Burkholderiales bacterium
CGTCCGGACGGTTCGTCTGCCAGTTCAGGCCGAAAACCAGCACGACCGCGAAGCCGGCGTGAACCAGCGCCGAAAGCGCCGCGGGAGCGGCGCCGCCGGGTTCGTCGACGGTCAGGGCGCGGCTCACGATGCCGGCTTCACCAGCAGCCCGACGCGCCGGATGTTCTGCCGCTGCAGCTCGTCCATCACCTTGAGGACCGCCTCGTAGCGCACGTCCTTGTCCGCGGAGATGACGACCGGCTGCTCGGGATTCTTCTTCTGTCTTTCGCGCAGCGCCGCCACGAGCTGCGCCGTGGACACCGCGCGCTCGTCGGCGCGACCCTTGTCACGCTCGCGCAGCATCAGGGACTGGTCGCGCCGGATGACCACCTCGAGCGGCGTCGCCGGAGGCTGAGAAGATTTCCCCACGCTCGGCAGGTCGACCACGCCCGGACTCACCAGCGGCGCGGTGACCATGAATATGACGAGCAGCACCAGCATCACGTCCACGTAGGGAACGATGTTGATCTGGTTCATCAGGCGGCGCGAGCGCACGGCGTCAGGCCCGGGTTTCCTGCCCGGCGGCCGGTCTCGCCTGGGGCTGCCGTTGCAGAATGTTGGAAAACTCCTCCATGAAACTTTCGAAGCGCACGGCGATGCGGTCGACGTCGTGAGAGAAGCGGTTGTACGCGACCACCGCGGGGATCGCGGCGAACAATCCGATGGCGGTGGCGACCAGGGCCTCGGCGATTCCCGGGGCGACCGCGGCGAGCGTCGCCTGCGCGACGTTGGCGAGTCCGCGGAACGCGTGCATGATGCCCCACACCGTGCCGAGCAGTCCGACATAGGGGCTCACCGAACCGACCGAGGCGAGAAACGCCAGATGCGCCTCGAGCCGGTCCATCTCGCGCTGGCAGGTCGCGCGCATCGCGCGGCGCGCACCGTCCACCATCACGCTCGGGTCGACGTTGCTGCGCTGGCTCTTCAGCTTCGCGAACTCCCGGAAGCCGGCCTCGAAGATCCGCTCCAGGCTCCCGGTCGAGTGCCGGTGATTCACCGCGCTCTGGAACAGCGAGGCCAGGTCCGAGCCGCTCCAGAAGTCGCGTTCGAACTGCTCGGTCTTGCGCTTGGCGCGGCCGATCGTGAAGATTTTCAGAAAGATGAAGTACCATGACATGAACGAAACGGCGACCAGCAGCAGCATGACCAGCTGCACGACCACGCTCGCGTTCCCCACCATCGCGAGCATCGAAAGGTCCTGGGTGACGTTCATCGCAATCCCTCTAGTCTCGTGCGGATCGACTCGGGCACGGGTACCGGCCTGTGGCTGTCTGCGCTGACGCACGCCAGAGTCAGCGCGGCGCTCGCCAGCACTTCCTCCTTCCGCCTCACCGCCTGCTCGAACTCGAGCCGCGCCAGCCCGACGCGCGTGACCCGCGCCGTCACCGTCAGGGAATCGTTGAGCAGAGCCGGCTTATGGTAGGCGATTTGCGCCGAATGCACCACAAAAAGGACCCGGTCGCGGCGGGCGATTTCCCCCAGGTCGAAGCCCAGGGACTGCAGCAGTTCGGTGCGGGCGCATTCCATGAACGAAAAATAGTTGGCGTGGAACACCATGCCGCCGGCGTCGGTGTGCTGATAGTAGATCCGCATCGGCCACGAAAACGCGCCGGCCTGAACGCCGGCGTCGGGTTTGACCGGGCGGCGCGGCGCCGCGCGTCGCGCCGCAGGAAAAGCGTGCCTGCCCTTCTTCGATCGGACTCGCATCGCCGCGGGCTGCGCCTATTGCCCGAAGAGCTCTCCGGCGCCGCCGGGCTTCGGCGCCGCCAATCCGAGGTGGCGGTAGGCGGCGACCGTCGCGACGCGCCCGCGGGGGGTGCGCTGCAGGTAACCCTGCTGGATCAGGTACGGCTCGAGCACGTCCTCGATGGTGTCGGCTTCCTCGCCGATCGCGTGCGCCAGGTTCTCCAGGCCGACCGGACCGCCCGAGAACTTCTCGATGACGGCGAGGAGCAGCTTGCGGTCCATCACGTCCAGGCCGAGCACGTCCACGTCGAGCATCTTGAGCGCCGCGTCGGCGACCTCGCGCGAAATCACCCCTTGTGCGCGCACCTGGGCGAAATCGCGCACCCGCCGCAGCAGCCGGTTCGCCACCCGCGGCGTGCCGCGCGAGCGCTTCGCGATCTCGAGCGCCCCTTCCCCGGCGACTTCGACCTTGAGCAGCCCGGCGGAGCGGTTGACGATCTGTTGCAGCTCGTCGCCGG
>JBATEB010000005.1:0-36399 GCA_049663805.1 Burkholderiales bacterium
GCGTTGCACACCAGGACCATGTCGCAGCCGGCTGCGAGCGCGGCTTGCGCGCGCTCGACCACGCCTCCGGCGACGCTCGCGCCCTCCATCGAGAGATCGTCGCTGAAGATCATGCCGTCGAACCCGAGACGGCGGCGCAGGATGTCCTTCAGCCAGACCGGAGAAAATCCCGCCGGCCGGCCGTCCACCTTCGGATAGATCACGTGAGCCGGCATGATGCCGCTCAAGCCCCGCGCGATCAGCTCGCGGTAAGGCAGCAGGTCCGCCGTCTCGATCTCGCGAAGCTCGCGCCCGTCGATCGGGACTTCGAGATGCGAATCGGCCCTGACATAACCGTGGCCGGGGAAGTGCTTGCCGACCGCGGCAACGCCGCCGGCGGCCAACCCGGCGACGAACGCGGCGGCGAGCGCCGCGATGACCTCGGGCTCGTCCGAGAAAGCGCGATCTCCGATAACGCTGCTCGAGCCGAAGTCCACGTCGAGCACGGGGGCGAAGCTGAAATCGATGCCGTGGGTCCGCAGCTCCAGCGCGATGACGTAGCCCATCTCCTCGGCGAGCGTCCTGGCCGCGCGCGGATTCCTTTCCCAGCCGTCGCCCAGAGAGCGCATCGGCGGAATGCGGGTGAAGCCTTCCTGGAATCGCTGCACCCGCCCGCCCTCATGATCGACCGCGACGAGCAGCTCCGGACGGCGCAGGGCGCGGATCGCGCCGGTGAGCGCGACCAGCTGACGCGGCGACTCGAAGTTGCGCGCGAACAGAATGACGCCGCCCGCCGCCGGATGGCGCAGGCGCTCTCGCTCCTCCGCGGTCAACTCCAGGCCGCCGACGTCGAGCATTACCGGGCCTGGCGTCATCCCGTGCTCCGCTCCACGCCGCCGTCGCCTTCGACCACGACGAAGGCGCAAGCCATGCCGATTTCGTCGGTGAGCGACAGGTGAACGTTCGCAATACCGCGCCGCTCGAGCAGGGCCGCGAGCGGTTTGGAGAATCCCAGCGACGGCTTTCCCGAGCGCGCGTTCTCGACCCACATGCCGTGCCAGCTGACCGGAAAGTGTATTCCGGTGCCCAGGGCCTTGGAAAACGCTTCCTTCGCCGCAAAACGTTTTGCCAGGTACGCCGCGGGCTTGCGGTGACGGCGAAAGCGCTCCATTTCGGACGCCACCAGGATGCGGTCGGCGAAGCGCTCGCCGAAGCGCTCCAGGGCACGCTCGACGCGGCCGATGTCGCACAGGTCGGTGCCGACGCCGAGAATCACGCTGCGCCCCGCCCGCCGCCCGACTTGCCGCGCCGGATGGCATCAAGGTAGGCGCGCACCGCCTGCGCGATCCCCAGTTCCAGCGCGTCGGCTACCAGCGCGTGCCCGATGGACACTTCGAGCACTCCCGGCACCACGCCCAGAAAGCCCGGCAGATTCTCCCGATTGAGATCGTGGCCGGCGTTGACGCCCAGACCCGCGCGCTGCGCCGCGCGGGCGGCTTCGGCGTAGCGCTCGAGGCAGGCCCGCTCGGTGCCGCCCCCGAACGCCCGCGCGTAGGGCTCCGTATACAGTTCGACGCGGTCGGCGCCCAGGTCCCTCGCCGCGGCCATGGCTGCGGGCACCGGGTCCATGAAAAGGCTCACACGCACCCCCAGGGACCGCAGTTCCGCGACCACGGGCTTCAGGCGCGCCGAATCCGCGGCGAGGTCCCAGCCGTGGTCGGAGGTCGATGCCGCGGCGTCGTCGGGAACGAGGGTGCATTGGCTGGGACGGACCTCGCGCACGAATTCGAGCAGCCGATGGAACGGGTTGCCCTCGATGTTGAATTCCGCGCCCGGCGATTCCCCGAGAACTTTCGCCAGCTCGCGCACGTCCTCCGCCCGGATGTGCCGGCCATCCGGGCGGGGGTGGACCGTGATGCCGTGAGCACCGGCGCCCAGAGCGAGGCGCGCGGCGCGAACCACGCTGGGAATGCCGACGGCGCGCGTGTTGCGCAGCAGCGCAACCTTGTTGAGATTGGCGCTCAGGACGGTCACGAGAATGGCGACCCCGGACTCACAGCGAATGCAGATCCTTGAAGATCTCGCGGCTCTTCAAGGGCTGATGATCCAGGCGGTGATTGAGCAGCGCGCGCATCAGCGCCTTCGCCTGCAGTTGCGTTGCCGGATCGGAATAGTCGTCGCGGGCCATCGCGAGCAGGGTCCTGCCGGACACCAGGGGCTCCAGCGCCGCGCCGTTTGCCTCGATCGGCCCGCGCTCCGGATCGTACGAGTAACTCTTCGCCGCATCGATGGCGCTGCCGCTGACGCTGTCGCGCTCCAGCGTCATCGCGTAGCCGAGCTCCTTCAGCAGCGCCCTCTCGAACGAGCGCAGCGCCGCGGCGGAATCACCCCGGAGCGCCAGACGCTGCAGGGTTTCCTGGTATCGCGCGAACAGGGCCTCGTGCGGATCCTCGCGAGGGAGCAGGCGCAGCAGCAATTCGTTGATGTAGAACCCGCACAGCAGCACCTCGCCCTGCAACAGCGGCTGGCCCCCGACCCACTCGGCGCGCGCCAGCGTGCGTACCTCGCCCCTGCCGAACCAGGACAGCGCGAGCGGCTGAAAGGCGAGCAACACGCCGCGCAAGGGCGATCTCGGGCTGCGCGCGCCTCTCGCCACCATCGATACCCGGCCGAAGGTTCGGCTGAAAACCTCGAGGAGCAGGCTCGTCTCCCGATAGGCGTAAGCGTGCAGGACGAAGGCTTCGCGGCTTTCCTGGCGGGAGCGCTCAGCCATAGCCCATCCGCCTCACGGCCGCCTCGTCGTCGGTCCATCCCCCGCGCAACTTGACCCACGTCTCCAGATACACCTTGCCGCCGAAAAGCTTTTCCATGTCCAGGCGCGCTGCGGTGGCAATCTTCTTCAGCGTCGCTCCGCCCGAACCGATGACGATCGCCTTGTGCCCTTCCTTTCCGACAACGATGCAGGCGTGGATGCGCCGCAGGGCGCCCTGCTCCTCGAACTTCTCGATTTCCACTCCCGCGCCGTAGGGAATCTCCTCGCCGAGAAGCCGGAATAGCTTTTCGCGTATCAATTCGGCCGCGAGAAAACGCTCGCTGCGATCGGTGAGGTCGTGCTCCGGGTGAATCGCCGGTTGTTCGGGGAGATGTCGCTCGATCGTTCGCAGCAGCTCCTCGAGCCCCTTGCGGCGTCGCGCGCTGACGGGAACGACCTCCGCGAATTGCGCCGCCTGCGACGTTTTCTGCAGGAACGGGAGCAGCGCCGCCGGCTCGGTGAGGTCGATCTTGCTGACGATCAGGACCAGCGGCAGCCCCTTTGGGGTCATCTTCAGGAGCGCGCGGTCCTGCGCCCCGAAGCGTCCGGCCTCGACGACCAGCGCCGCGATATCCACCGCTTCCAGCGTCCCCTGAACGACCCGGTTCATCACGCGATTGAGGGCGCCTCGATGCCGGGTCTGGAATCCGGGCGTGTCGACGATGACGAACTGGGCGGTTTCGGTGGTGAGCACTCCGCGCAGGCTGTGTCGCGTGGTTTGCGGCTTGCGCGAGGTGATGCTGAGCTTGTGCCCGATGAGCGCGTTGAGCAGCGTCGATTTTCCCACGTTGGGCCGGCCGATCAGCGCGACCGCCCCGCAGCGAAAAGTGTCGGTGCTCATCTGTCGGTTCTCAAGGGTGGCATCGCTCGCTGCCGTGTTCAGCGATGAATCCGCTCGAAAGCGCGCCGCGCCGCTTCCTGCTCCGCCGTGCGCCGGCTGCTCCCGAGGCCGGTGGTCCGCAGCGACAGCTCGGGAATCAGGCACTCGACCTCGAAGTTCCGGCTGTGGGCCGCGCCGCGGGTCGCCACGACGGAGTACTGAGGCAGCGCAATCTTCCTTGCCTGGAGCAGTTCCTGCAGCAGCGTCTTGGAGTCCTTTTCCGGGCTCTTCGGATCCAGGGTGGCCAGCAGCGGTTCATACAGCCGCCGAATCATTTGCTGCGCCCCGGCGAATCCGCCGTCGAGAAATACCGCCCCGATCAAAGCCTCGAAGGCGTCGGCGAGGATCGAGGGCCGGGTGAATCCGCCGCTCTTCAATTCGCCTTCGCCCAGCCGCAGGCAATCCCCCAGGCCGAGCTTCTGCGCCATTTGATGCAAAGTGTCCTGGCGCACGAGATTGGCGCGCAGCCGGGAAAGATCGCCCTCGTCGAGCCCGCCGAAACGCTCGTAGAGCACCGCCGCGGCCACGCAGTTGAGAACGCCGTCTCCGAGAAACTCCAGGCGCTCGTTGTGCGGCGAGCCGTGGCTGCGATGCGTCAGGGCACGATGGAGCAACTCCGGCCGCGAAAACCTGAACCCGATGCGTTCCTGGAGACGATCGAGGTCCACGGAACCCGCTGCGGCGAAGGGATTCGACTGGAGGGCGTCCCGGCTATCGATTGCTACTCGCTGCAAAATCGATCAGGACGCTGATGTTGCCGAACAGCGGAATCCGCTTGGAATAGGAAAACGAGATCACGACCTCCTCGCCTTCCTTCGTGACCTCCAGTTCCTTGGCGTCGATCACGTCGATATTGTCTATCGCGGCGCGCAACTGAAACGCGTGCCGGATTTCGCCCACGGTGGCCCTGGAATTGCCTTGCGCGATGGCGACGATCGCCTTCTTGGCGGTAAAGTATTCCATGTAAGCCGGGCCGATTTTCAGGCCTCCGATCGCGACAAAGACGATGACGATGCCGGTCACCAGCATTCCCATCAAGGTGATTCCTCGTTGGCTTTTCATAGATCCCCCGTCAGTGAAACCGCCCGAAGCGCGTCGGGGCGTCGAAATTGAACCAGATGAAAAACGCCCTGCCGACAATATTCCGATCCGGGACGAAACCCCATACGCGGCTGTCGGCGGAATTGTCGCGGTTATCGCCCATCATGAAGTAGTGCCCCGCGGGCACGGTGCAGGCCATGCCCTGGGCATTGTAGTTGCAATTTTCTCGAAACGGAAACCGTCGCGTGAAGGGAACCGTCGCCGGAGCATCGTCCTCGAGAAGGATCGCGTGCTCGACACGCCCTGTCTTTTCGATGAGCTGGCGGGAATAGTGAATCCTCTCCCGGTGCAGGTAATCCGCGATCTCCCGATGCGGCTGCTCCACCCCGTTGATGAACAGCCGCTTGTTCTCGTACACGACCCTGTCACCGGGAACCCCGATGACGCGCTTGATGTAATCCAGGGACGGATCCTCGGGATAGCGAAATACCATGACGTCGCCGCGCTGCGGCTCCCCGATATCGACGATCTTCCTGTTCAGCAGCGGGAGGCGGATCCCGTACGCGAACTTGTTGACCAGGATGAAATCCCCCACCACCAGCGTCGGCACCATCGAGCCCGAGGGGATCTTGAACGGCTCGACCAGAAAGGACCGCAGCAGGAACACGATCAGGATCACCGGGAAGAAGCTCTTCGGATACTCGATCCACCACGGTTCGACGTCGGTCTTTCGCCGCTGCTTGCGGAAATAGAAGGCGTCGGCCAGGACGAACGCCCCGGTAAACAGCATCAGCGAAAACAGTATCAGGGCGAAATTCATCGCCGAACCTCTTCTTTCGGGCTCATGTCGCTACTTACTTTCCACCTGAAGGATCGCGAGGAACGCCTCCTGGGGTATTTCCACCGTACCGACTTGCTTCATGCGTTTTTTCCCCGCCTTTTGCTTCTCCAGCAGTTTCCTCTTGCGGCTGACATCTCCGCCGTAGCATTTCGCCAGCACGTTCTTGCGAAGCGCCTTGACCGTCTCGCGTGCGATGATGTGCGCGCCGATCGCCGCCTGCACGGCCACATCGAACATCTGCCGCGGTATCAGCTCGCGCATTCTCGATACCAGGTCGCGCCCACGGTATATCGCGTTCTCCCGATGCACCATCAACGAAAGCGCGTCGACGCGCTCGCCGTTGATCAGCACGTCGAGCTTGACCATGTCGGCGGCGCGATATTCCTTGAACTCGTAATCGAGTGAGGCGTAACCGCGGCTCGCCGATTTGAGTTTGTCGAAAAAATCCATCACCACCTCGCTGAGAGGCATGTCGTAGGTGAGCATGACCTGGCGGCCGTGATACTGCATGTTCTTCTGCACCCCGCGTTTCTGCGTGCACAGGGTGATGATCGCCCCCACGTATTCTTGTGGAACGAAGATGGTCGTTTCGATGATCGGCTCCCGAATCTCTTCGATTTTCGAAGCGTCCGGCATTTTCGCGGGATTCTCGATGCGCGAGACCGTGCCGTCGCGAAGCTGGATCTCGTACACGACGGTGGGAGCGGTGGTCACCAGCGCCATGTCGTATTCACGCTCGAGGCGCTCCTGAACGATATCCATGTGCAGCAGCCCGAGAAACCCGCAGCGGAACCCGAAGCCGAGCGCCTGGGAGGTTTCCGGCTCGTAATGCAGCGATGCGTCGTTGAGCTTGAGTTTTTCCAGTGCGTCGCGGAGCGACTCGTACTCGTTGGCCTCGACCGGATAGAGTCCGGCGAACACCTGCGGCTTGATCTCCTTGAATCCAGGCAGCGGCATGAGCGCCGGGCGGTTTACGAGCGTGATGGTGTCGCCGACGCGTGCGTGCTGAAGTTCCCTGACTCCGGCCGTGACGAATCCCACCTCTCCGGCGGAAAGCTGCTCGCGTCCCTGCGACTTGGGCGTGAACACGCCGACCTGCTCGCACAAGTGAACCGCCTGCGTGGACATCAGCAGCAGCTTGTCCTTCGGACGGATAACTCCGTCCACCAGGCGCACCAGCATGATCACACCGACATAATTGTCGAACCATGAGTCGATGATCAGCGCCTTCAGCGGCGCATCGAGATCTCCCCGGGGAGGCGGAATGCGATGGATCACCGCCTCCAGAACGTCCTCCACGCCCTCGCCTGTCTTGGCGCTCGCGCGCACCGCGTCCTGCGCCCCGATGCCGATCACGTCCTCGATCTCCTGGATCGCGCGCTCGGGGTTGGCGGAGGGCAGATCGATCTTGTTGAGCACGGGCACGACTTCCACCCCCTGCTCGATCGCCGTATAGCAGTTGGCCACCGTCTGGGCCTCGACGCCCTGGCTCGCATCCACGACCAGCAACGCCCCTTCGCACGCCGCGAGCGAGCGGGACACCTCGTACGAAAAATCGACGTGTCCCGGGGTATCGATGAGGTTGAGGTCATACGTGCGCCCATCGCGCGCGGCGTAGCGCAGCGCCGCCGTCTGCGCCTTGATGGTGATTCCGCGTTCGCGCTCGAGGTCCATCGTGTCGAGCACTTGAGCGGACATTTCCCGCTCAGCCAGCCCGCCGCAGCGCTGGATGAACCGGTCCGCCAGGGTCGATTTCCCGTGGTCGATATGGGCAATGATCGAAAAATTGCGGATGTGCTGCATCGCGGGCATGCAAAAAAGGGTGCCGTCAGCACCCTTTCCCGGTTACGAGACTGTGGATGTTAGCGTATTTGCGTCGGAGGATGCAGCGACCTGAGCGGAACAACGCACGTCAGGAAATGCCCCGCTACCCCGGCGCACTTTCGCCTTTGACAGTGACGAACAGATTGCTCTCGCCGCGCCGGACGTGCAGCGTGAGGGTCGTATTTCGTTCCAGCTGTGCCAGCAGCTTGTTGAATTGCGCGGCGGATCTCACCTCCGAGGTCTGCCCCTTGCTCGTGACCGCCGTGATGACATCACCGGAACGTACGTCGGCGCGCCGGTTGTTGCGTACCTCTTCCACGAGGACGCCCCCTCCCACCTTGAAGTCCCGCTTCTGTTCGGCAGACAAGTCGGCAACCGCGAAACCGAGCCGGTTGGCGGCCTGTTCCACGGGCTTGGCGAGGCGCTCGCTCCGGCCGGCGACGCGGTCTTCGGGCAATTCCCCGACGGTGACGCTGACTTCGCGGGAGACACCCTTGCGCCACACTTCGATGCTCGCCCTGGTCCCTGGCCGGGTGCCGCCGACGATGCGCGGCAGTTCGCTCGAGCTCGTCACCGGCTTGCCGCCGAACTTCAAAATGATATCGCCGGTTTCAACTCCGGCCTTCTCGGCCGGACCGCCCTTCTCCACCGCGTTGACGAGCGCGCCCGTCGGCCGGGAAAGGCCGAACGATTCGGCGAGTTCCTTGGAGACTTCCTGGATCACGACCCCGATCCGCCCGCGGCTCACTCTACCGGAACGCCGCAACTGTGCCTGCACGTCCATGGCGACGTCGATGGGGATGGCGAACGACAGCCCCATGAACCCGCCCGTGCGGCTGTAGATCTGAGAGTTGATTCCGACCACTTCGCCGCGCATGTTGAACAGCGGCCCACCGGAGTTTCCCGGGTTGATGGCGACGTCCGTCTGGATGAAGGGAACGAAGTTCTCCTGAGGCAGGCTCCTGCCCTTGGCACTGACGATGCCGGCGGTGACGGTGCTGTCGAAACCGAACGGCGAACCGATCGCCACGACCCATTCGCCGACGCGCAAACGGTTCGGATCGCCCATGCGGACTGCCGGCAACCCGGTCGCGTCGATCTTGATCAGTGCGAGGTCGGTGCGCCGGTCCGCGCCGATCACGCGCGCCTTGAAGTCGCGCTTGTCGGCCAGCCGAACCGTGATTTCGTCCGCTGAATCGACGACGTGCGCGTTGGTCAGGATGTATCCGTCGGTACCGATAATGAAGCCCGATCCGAGCGAGCGGCTTTCGAACTCGCGCGGGCCCTGCCCCGGCCCGGGGGGGCGCGGAATGAAGCGCCGGAAGAAATCGTAAAGCGGGTCGTCCTCATCCAGGTTGGGAACCTGAGGCGAGGCGCGGCGCTCACGCGCCTGCGTGGTGCTGATGTTGACCACCGTGGGGCCCTGCTTCTCGGCGAGATCGGTAAAGTCCGGGAGCTCGCGTCCCTGCGCGAACAGCGCCGAGGGCATCCCCAACAACAACATCACCAGCAGTAATCTCGCCATCGCGACTTCCTTGGTATGTGCTGCGGCGGATTCCGAGCGCGCCCGATCCGGCTCGGCTGAGCCGCGGCGAGGCGTTCGGGTGCTGTTATTTCCGGTGTTCCACCGCGTTGGCGACGTATTTTACGCTCTCTGGAGGCGCTTCGCCGACAACGGTAACCCAGTAATTCCCGACCGGACGCACGTAGACGTTGATTGCTCCCTGTCGCACCAGTCCGGGGTGAGGCGCGGGCCGCTTGCTCTGCCCAGGCTCGATGAATACCGATATCGCCGCCAGGCCGTCGGAAAGCACGATATGCCCCACACCACTGGTGCCCCCCAGGGTTCGCACCAGCTCGGTCACCGTGCGGAAACCGGGTGGTCTGGAACGGAGGGTCCAGCCGGTATCGGCCAGGTTCACGGGGGTCGCGCCCGAATCCTCGACGCGCCAGTCCCGGCTCTTCCGGGAAAAGCGCGGCCTGAGCTGCTCTCGCCCAATGTGGCCGACCTGCAACTGCGTGAACGCGAACTGCTCGAGCACTTCGTTCTTTTCATCGAGAGTCTTCGCCTTGAGCAGCATTCCCGTATGCAGATCCACCCAAAGCCTGTGACCGTACCGCATCCGGTCTTTCGGCTCGAGCGAAATAACCTGGCTGCCGTAGCCACCGACGCGCTCGATATCGCCCTTCCTGACGTTGTAGTTCTGAAACAGATCCCTGAATTGCTCCGAAAGGATGGCCGGAAACGGGCGCCGGCCCAGCTGTTTGTCGATCTTGACCGTCATGCTGGCCGGGAGGTAGCACACCACGCGGTCGCCGGTTCGGATGATCTCGCGCGGAATGCCGTTGAGCGTCTCCAGCCGCTCACGCGGGCCGGACGCCTCCACCAGGTGAACGATGCGGGAAGTTTCGACCTGCTGGCCCTGCTGGTAGACGAAAGTTCCCGAGTAGCTGAGCTTCTGGCTGGCTGCATAGATCCGCTGCAGCCAGTCCAACGCCGAGCCGTCGGTCTGCGCGATCGCCGCAGCTGCGGGCAGCAGGAACGGCAGGGCCCACAGGAGTCTGCACCGGCGCGACGCGAGCAGCGACATCATTTCTCCGTGGACCTGATGTCGTCCGCAATGGTGCGCACGTAGGGCGCGATGCCTTGCATCGCGCTCGTGTGGGAATAGGGCTGATGGGCAAGGAGGTAGTTCTCGACTTCGCCCACGGGCGCGGCCTGGCGCGCGTCCGCCGAGGTCACAGGCACGAGCGGAGCGCCCTCGCTGCCGACGGTGACGGCGGCGGGGGTCGCCGCGAGCTGCGGCTCGTCGCGCCAAAGCGGGGCAGCCGTCCAGACAACCAATGTGATTGCGGCGACACTGGCGGCTGCGGACATCGCATACCACGAGAGCCGCCGAAAGGAGACTGCCGCGCGCCGAGGCGCCAGCACCGTCGGTTCGTCCCGCAGGCGCGCGACCACGCGAGAGGCGATCTCGGCGCTGATATCGCCGCGCAGCGCGTCGCCGATCAGGTGGTAGGCGTCCCACGCGTTGCGCAACCCGGCGTCGGATCCCAGCCTGCCGACGTGCCTCCCGAACTCTTCACCGCTCAACTCTCCATCAATCAGCGCTGAAAGTCGTTCCTTCATGGGTCACCACCTTCTGTCCTTGCTCGTTTCCAGAAGCGGTCGCAGCCGCTCGGCGATCGCCTCGCGCGCCCGGAATATCCGCGACCTGACCGTCCCGATGGGGCAGTTCATGATCTCGGCGATGTCGTCGTAGCTCAGGCCCTCGATTTCCCGCAGCGTGATCGCGCTGCGCAGTTCCTCGGGCAGATGCTCCATGGTGTCGTTGACGGTGCTCGCGATCTCCTTGGACATCATCAGGCTTTCCGGAGTGTTGATGTCGCGCAACTGTTCGCCACCCTCGAAATTTTCCGCGTCCTCGGAGTTGAACTCGGTCGCCGTGGGAGCCCGCCGTCCAATCGCCACCAGGTAGTTTTTCGCCGTGTTGATCCCGATCCGGTACAACCAGGTGTAAAAGGCGCTGTCACCCCGAAACGATGGAAGTGCGCGATAGGCCTTGATGAACGCTTCCTGAGCAACGTCCTCGACTTCGGCGGGGTCCCGAACGAACCGGGACAGCAAACGCACCAACTTTCGCTGGTACTTCGAAACCAAGAGCTCGAAAGCATGCTTGTCGCCCCGTTGCGCCCGCTCGACCAGTTGCCGGTCGAGATCCCGGTCATCCATCCGCCGCCATCCCTGACGAAGCGGTTTCGCGCTTCTGATTGAAGTTTTCCACGGGCGGCGGCCAGTATACCCCAGCGCCTACGTTGCCCGACTCGCCCTGCAATCTAGAGACCGCCGGGTATCCAAATAGTTCAGCCGCCTGTAAGGTTTTCCCGCCCATCACGCCGCATTCGGCGCCCCCTCAGCGGGTGTTTCCTCGCCAACGCAGCCATACCCGCAGTCGGCGCATATCCTCCCGGAGCGCCGAGTCCACCGCAAGCACCAGCCGCCGGGTCCGCCTCTTCGCCGACCGCAGCCCGACTACCACCAGCACCCGGGACACATAGTGACCGCCACCGAGTCCTCCCTCATGCCACCCTCCTCGGCGGTCCCGCCACGACGCACGCCCGTCCGCGTGCAGCTCCAACGACACGATCGCGGCGGGGAGGAGCTGCAGAACGCTTCCCAGCGTTGCGGCTCCCGAAAGCAGCACGCCCGCCACCACCAGATACTCCGTCCACCCGGTGAGGCTGACCCAGGCCGCCGCCAGCGCCAGGACGTGGAGCGCACCCAGCACGCCGGCCAGGATCGGCGATGGCCGGATATCGATTTTCAGCGTTGCCGGATTCGGGTCCATTATCGCGACCGGCGCCCGAATCCGCTCGCGGCAATGCCGCGCGGAGGGAACCGGGTCGATCAGACCTGCTTGAAGATCAGCGTGCCGTTGGTCCCGCCGAACCCGAAGGAGTTCGACAGCGCGGTGCGTATCGGCATGCGCCGCGCCTCGAGCGGAACGTAATCGAGGTCGCACGCCGGATCCTGGTTGCGGAGGTTCGCCGTTGGCGGCGCCACCTGGTCGCGAATCGCCAATACCGAGAAAATCGCCTCGACCCCGCCGGACGCGCCGAGCAGATGGCCCGTCATGGACTTGGTCGAGCTCACGGCAAGTTTTTTCGCGTGATCGCCGAAGCAGCGCTTGAGCGCAGTGGTCTCCGCGAGGTCTCCCAACGGCGTCGAAGTCCCGTGCGCATTGATATAGTCGATATCCCGGTGATCGAGCCCCGCGTTGCGCAGGGCATTGACCATGCAGCGCGCCGCGCCCTCGCCGTCCTCCTGGGGCGCGGTCATGTGATAGGCATCCCCGCTCATGCCGTAGCCCGCGAGCTCGGCATAGATATTCGCTCCGCGCCGCCTGGCATGGTCCAGCTCCTCCAGGACGAGCACGCCCGCGCCTTCCCCGAGCACGAAACCGTCCCGGTCCCTGTCCCACGGGCGGCTCGCGGTGGCGGGGTCGTCATTGCGCGTCGAGAGCGCGCGTGCCGCCGAGAACCCGCCTACCGCCAGCATCGTGATGGTCGCCTCCGCGCCCCCGGCGACCATGACTTCGCAATCGCCGTACTCGATCAGGCGCCCCGCCTCCCCGATGCAGTGGGCGGAGGTCGTACAGGCCGTCACCATCGCCAGATTCGGCCCCTTGAGCCCGTACATGATCGACAGATTGCCCGAGATCATGTTGATGATCGTTCCGGGAATGAAGAACGGCGATATTTTCCGCGGGCTGCCCGCGAGCACATCGTTGTGCGTATCCTCGATCATCGGCAGACCGCCGATACCCGAGCCGATGTTCACGCCGACGCGGGTTGCGTCGGCCTCACCCACCTGCAGACCGGAGTCCTTGATCGCCTGGACTCCGGCCGCCAGCCCCAGATGGATGAATCGATCCATGCGGCGCGCTTCTTTCGCCGACAGGTAGGAAGCTACATCGAAGTTCTTCACTTCGCCCGCGATCTGGCTGGACAGCGGGCTAGCGTCGAAATGTGTGATTCGGCTGATGCCGGACTTTCCGGCCAGGGCCCCCGACCAGGCTTCGGCGACGGTATTGCCGATCGGGCAGACGAGTCCTAGTCCGGTGACGACGACACGGCGGCGACTCAAATGAACTCCGCTCGTGGGGAGAAATCAGGCTTTCTTTGTGTGGGAGTTGATGTAGTCGATGGCTTGCTGGACCGTGGTGATCTTCTCGGCCTCTTCATCGGGGATTTCCGTCTCGAATTCCTCCTCGAGGGCCATCACCAATTCCACGGTGTCGAGCGAGTCGGCACCGAGATCGTCGACGAACGAGGAATCGGTCTTGATCTCCGCTTCGTTCACGCCGAGCTGTTCCGCGACGATCTTCTTGACGCGCTGTTCAACGTTCTCCATTGCAGGCTCCTTCCCCTGGTTTGGTGCAGTCGAAATTCGGAAGGTGCGAATTGTAGCAGAATCACCTTCCCTCCCGGCAATCCAATTGGCGCCGCCGCGGCAAGCGAGTCGGCTACGGTCCGGATTCCGCCGGAGTCTCAGCTCATGTACATGCCGCCGTTGACGTGCAGCGTCGTCCCCGTAATGTAGGCCGCATGCCGCGAAGCGAGAAATACCACCGCCTCGGCCACCTCCTCGGGCCTGCCCAGCCTTCCCAGAGGAATGTATTGGAGGAGCGCCCCTCGCTGCGCCTCCGTCAGCGCGCGCGTCATGTCGGTATCGATGAATCCGGGCGCAACGCAATTGACCGTGATCCCGCGGCTGCCGATCTCCCGGGCGAGCGAACGCGTCATTCCCGCCACGCCCGCCTTGGCCGCCGCATAGTTGATCTGGCCCGCGTTGCCGCTTGAGCCCACCACCGACGTAATACTGATAATTCGACCGGAACGAGCCTTGGCCATCCCGCGCAATACGGCCTTGCAGAGCCTGAACACCGATTTGAGGTCGGTGTCGAGCACGACATCCCATTCGGAATCCTTCATGCGCAACGCCAGATTGTCCCGGGTAACGCCCGCGTTGTTGACGAGAATGGAAACGGCGCCATACTCGCGTTCGATTTCGGCGACGAGCGATTCGATGCGCGCCGCATCGTTCACATCGAGGGGAAATCCTTTTCCCCGGATCCCCGCTTCGGCAAAGCCGGCCGAAATCGATTGGGCTCCCGAGTCGGTCGTGGCTGTTCCGACGACCGTCGCGCCGCGGGCGCCAAGCGCCAGAGCCACCGCTTTGCCGATTCCGCGCGTCGCGCCCGTGACCAGAGCGACTTGGCCCGCGAGTTCCATCAGCCCTCCCTGGACAGTTGCACGCCCTGCTCGATCCCGGCGCGGTCGGCAAGCGCCGTGCCCTGCATTCCCGAGGCGGTGCGCCTGACGAGCGGCGCGAGGATCTTTCCGGGGCCGCACTCGAAGACGTGCGCTGCACCCCGCGCCGCCATTTCCCTGATGCACTCCACCCAGCGCACCGGATGATCGGCCTGGGCGACGAGCGCATCCCTGATCTCCCCGGCGTTCGTGCGACTTCTTGCATCGACGTTGTGGATGACCGGAATGCGCGGGGTCCTCACCGCGACTCCGGCGAGCGCCTCGCGCAGGCGCGCCGCAGCCGGAGCCATAAGCGAGGAGTGGAATGGCGCGCTCACCGGCAGTACGATGGCGCGCTTTGCTCCGAGCGCTTTTGCCGACTCCACGGCACGCTTCACCGCGCCGGCGTGCCCGGCAATGACGACCTGTCCCGGCGAATTGAAGTTGACCGCCTCGCAGACCTCACCGCGAGCGCCTTCAGCGCAGGCCACTCCGACCGCTTCATCCTCCAGTCCGAGAATCGCCGCCATCGCGCCCTTCCCCTCCGGTACTGCCTCCTGCATCGCCTGACCGCGCAAACGGACCAACGGCAGGCAATCGGCGAACGCAATCGCGTCGGCCGCCACCAGCGCGGTATATTCGCCCAGGCTGTGGCCGGCAAGCAGCTCCGGTTCGGTTCCGCCCAATTCCCGCCACGCGCGCCACGCGCAGATGCCCGCAGTCACCATGACGGGCTGCGTATTGATCGTCCTGTTCAACAGCTCCTTGGGGCCCTCGGCGATGAGCTTGCCCACATCCTGCTTCAGCACCTCCGATGCCTCGGTCAGCGTATCGCGGATGACCGGCAGCTCGCCGTAACCCGCGAGCATTCCCACCGACTGCGATCCCTGCCCCGGAAAGATCATGGCGAACCTCATCCCCGCTACATCTCCACCATCGACGCGCCCCAGGTAAAGCCGCCGCCCACGGCCTGCAGCATGACCTTGTGCCCCGGCTTGATGCGGCCGTCGCGAATCGCGACGTCCAGCGCGAGCGGCACCGATGCGGCAGAGGTATTGCCGTGACGGTCCACGGTGACCACCAGCCGGACCGGATCGACGCCGAGTTTCTTCGCGGTCGCTTCGAGTATGCGCAGGTTGGCCTGGTGAGGGATGAGCCAGTCGATGTCCGCGATCGCGAGCCCGCACCGGGCCAGCGTTTCCCGCGCGACTTCGTCGAGCACCTTGACCGCAAACTTGAAAACCGCCTGGCCGTCCATCTGCACATAGGGCGAACCGGTGACTTTCCCGCCGCACACGTTGCCCGGTACCGACAGGAGATTCGCATACGAACCATCCGCGTGCAGCACGCTTCCCAGGATGCCGGGCCGGGAGTCGGCCCTGAGGACGACTGCGCCGGAACCGTCGCCGAACAGCACCGCCGTGCCGCGGTCGTTCCAGTCGAGGATGCGGGAATACACTTCGGCTCCGACCACAAGCGCGCACCGGTGCTCCCCGGCGCGAATCAGCTTGTCGGCGATCACCAGCGCGTAGACAAAACCGCTGCAGACCGCCTGGACGTCGAAGGCGGCGCAGCCCTTGATTCCCAGCTTCGCCTGCATGATGCAGGCGGTGCTCGGAAAGATGAAGTCGGGGGTTGCCGTCGCAACGATGATCAGATCGATATCCTGCGGCGTGACGCCGGCCGCGGCCAGCGCCGCGCGGCTCGCCTCCACGCCGAGGTCGCTTGCTGCCTGCGACTCATCGGCGATGTGTCGCGCGCGGATACCGGTGCGCGTGCGGATCCATTCATCCGACGTATCCATGCTCCGCGCCAGATCGTCGTTGGTGACGATTTTCGGCGGCAGGTAGCTCCCGGTTCCGACGATCCGCGACCAGGTCACGTCGCCTCCTCGGTTTCAGCGGAACCGAAGCGCAGCATCAGGCGGTGCAGCACCTCGTTGCGCACCTCCTCCATCGCCCGTTCGATCGCGCGCTCGAAACCGAAGGCGTCCGCCGAACCGTGGCTCTTGACGACAATACCCCTCAGCCCGAGCAGGGTTGCGCCGTTGAAGCGGCGCGGATCGAGTCGTTTGCGGAATGCGTGCAGCACCGGCATCACGATCCCCCCCGCAAGCCGGGTGAGCGGGCTGCGCATGAATTCCTGCCGAATGAAACTACGCACCATCTGCACCAGTCCTTCGGAAGCCTTCAGCATGACATTCCCGACGAAGCCGTCGCACACCACGACGTCCGCTTCTCCCCGGTAGATTCCATCGCCCTCGATGTTTCCGATGAAATTGAGGCCGCTATCCCGCAAGAGCTCGGCCGCCCGCTTGACCGCGTCGTTGCCCTTGATGTCTTCCTCGCCGATATTGAGGAGCCCCACGCTCGGGCGATCCTTGTGTTCCACTGCTCCCACCAGCGTCGCTCCCATGATGCCGAACTGCAGCAGATGCTCCGGCCCGCAGTCGACGTTGGCGCCCAGATCGAGCACGTAAGTGCTGCCGTGAATGGTGGGAAGCGCGGAGATGATCGCCGGCCGGTCGATCCCCGGAAGCGTCTTGAGCACGAAGCGCGACACCGCCATGAGGGCACCGGTGTTCCCCGCGCTGACACAGGCGTGGGCTTCGCCGCTCCTAACGAGGTTCACCGCAACCCGCATCGACGAATCTTTCTTGCTGCGCAGCGCCAGGGCCGGTGAGTCGTCCATCAGGACGACTTCGCTGGCGTGATGCACCCGCAGACGCGGGCCGGCTTTGGCGCCGTGCGCCCTCAACTCGGCCTCGAGGGCGTCGCTGAGCCCGACGAGAACGATGTCGATATCCGCGTTCGACCTCTGGAAGTTGAGCGCAGCCGGTACCGTGACGTGGGGGCCATGGTCCCCCCCCATGCAGTCAATGGCTACGGTGATATCCATGGAACACGAGGAAAAGCGCCTCCGCTTCGCTCAGTTGGAAGGGCGATCTTGCAGCCCGATTGCTCGCGCCAGGCGCAGTCCTACTCGGTCTTGGTCTTGACGACCTTCTTGCCCCGGTAGTACCCGCTCGGACTGATGTGATGACGCAGATGCACTTCGCCCGTGGTCGGTTCGACCGCGAGCGGCGGGTTTGCGAGAAAATCATGCGCGCGGTGCATGCCGCGCTTCGAGGGCGATTTCTTGTTTTGCTGAACTGCCATGAGAACTCCTTCAAACTTGTATCATCAGTCGGCGCAGGAAGCGAGCGGGAGCGGGCTCAGGCGGCGTAGGCGGGGCAGCTCGCCCCTCGCCGAAATCCGCAAACACGGTTTCCCGTTGCTCGCCCTGCCTCCGCTCGGGCGGTAATCCAGACCTTCGGTCGAGCACAGCATTCGAGCAAGTCGCGACACCGGCTCGATGTCCGCCCTGCGCCGGCGATCGCGGCACGGACAAACTGGAGGCCATCGATCACCCCCACTTGCGACATACGGGGCGCATGATATTATGTCCGCCCCCCAGTGTCAAAAGAAATTCCAAGTTGTTCAGAGCGTTACTGCATTTTCTGGCGTTCATGACGATTGCCGCATCGGCACCCGCCCAGGTGTACAAATGGGTCGATGAGCGCGGCGTGACGCACTACGGCGAGCGGCCGCCGATGGGCGGCAAGGCCACCGAGGTTCCGAACCGACTTGCGTCCCCCGCACCGGGAGCCGCAGCCCCTCGGGCCGCTGCCGAGACGAAGAATCCCGACCGGGTCGTTGCTCCGCAGCGTCAGCCGCTATTGCGTCCGGGTCCGACCGCCCCGGAGAAGCCGGAGGACAGGCAAGAGCGGGAACTCGCGCGGCACCAGGAGCAGTGCAACCAGCAGCGCGAGTTGTTGACCCGCCTGCGGCAGAGCCCCCCCAGCTTCACCGTCGGCGCGAAGGGCGAGCGGATCCGGGTGGATAATTCGGAAACGATCGCACGGCAGGAAAGACTGGTTGCCGAGCAGTGCCGGGGCTGAGGGGCCGCATCGCCCGGGCCTCGCCATGCAGCTCGTCCTTGCCTCCACCTCGCGTTACCGGCGCATCCTGCTCGAGCGGCTTGGGTTGCCGTTCTCCGTCGCCGATCCCCGCATCGACGAGAACCGCCGCCCCGGCGAGGCACCCGAAGCCATGGCGTCCCGGCTGGCCGAGGCCAAGGCGCAGGCCGTCGCGCCCCGATTCCCGGATTCCCTCGTGATCGGCTGCGACCAGGTCGCCATAAGCAACGGCGAGGTGCTCGGCAAGCCCGGCAATCACGACAATGCCGTTCGCCAGCTTCGTGCATTGTCCGCGGGCGAGGCCGTCTTCCACACCGCCGTCTGCGTGCACAATTCCTCGGACGGCACCACCCGGGTCCGCGTCGTGCCTTGCCGCGTGTCCTTTCGCAACCTCGATGATGGCGTGATCGATCGCTACCTCGCGCGCGAACAGGCCTACGACTGCGCCGGCAGCGCCAGGGCGGAGGGTTTGGGCATCGCGCTGATCGCAAAGATGGAAGGCGAAGATCCCACCGCTTTGATCGGGCTGCCGCTGATCGCGCTGGTGGACCTGCTGCGCGAGCAGGGGCTGAATGTCATCTGACTCGAGGGGTTCACTCTACCTCCTGCCGAACCTGCTGGGCGAGTCCGCGCCCGAGGCCGTGATCCCTGCCGAAGTCCTGAGCCGCGCCCGCTCGCTCGATTACCTGATCGCGGAGAACCCCAAGGCCGCGCGCGCTTTCCTGAAACGCATCGGCGCGACCCGGACGCTGCGGAGCATCCGGATCGAGCGGCTGGACCACAACACCCCACCTGCCGAACTGGCGCCCTTGCTCGATCCTCTCCTCGCAGGACGCGATGCCGGTCTGCTCTCTGAGGCCGGTCTGCCTGCGGTGGCGGACCCGGGAGCCGGCCTGATACGCCTGGCACACCGGAGAGGCCTTCGGGTCGTGCCCTTGAGCGGCCCCTCCTCGATCCTGCTCGCTCTTTCCGCCTCCGGCCTGGAAGGGCAGCGCTTCGCTTTCAACGGCTACCTCCCTGTCCCGCCCGCCGAGTTCGTAGCCGCGCTCAAGGAACTCGAGCGCCGGTCGCAGCGCCTGCGACAGACTCAGATTTTCATGGAAACGCCCTACCGCAACGACCGCAGCCTCGCGCTGGCGCTGCGCACGCTCGAACCCGACACGCAGGTCTGTGTCGCCGCCGACCTGACGCTGCAATCCGAGACGGTCCAAACGCAGAGCGTCGCCGCCTGGCGCCGAGCGCCGCCCCGGCTCAAGGGGCGACCGGCAATATTCCTGCTCCTGGCCGCCGCCGGCCTCAGCGCATGCTGAACTGCGACGCGAGCACCTTGGCCATTGCGCCGGCCATGGCGGCCCCGAAGCGCTTGGCGAAACGCTCGGCCAGGTTTTCCTTTTGGGTAAAGTCAACGATGTCCTCGGCCTTGATCACCTCGCGCGCGACGTAATCGACGCTGCCGAAACCATCGGACAGACCGAGTTCGATGCTTTTCGCGCCGGTCCAGAGAAGGCCCGAAAACGTGTCTGCGTCTTCTTTCAGCCGTTTGCCGCGTCCTTTCTTCACCACCTCGACGAATTGCCGGTGGATCTGGTCCAGCATCGATTGGGCGTGCTGCTTCTGTTTGGGATCCACCGGTGAAAAGGGGTCGAGGAAGGCCTTGTTTTCACCCGACACGAGCGCGCGCCGTTCCACGCCGAGCTTGTCCATGGCGCCGGTGAACCCCCATCCGTCCATGATCACGCCGATCGAGCCGATGATGCTCGCCTTGTCCACATAGATCCTGTCGGCGGCGGCGGCGATGTAGTAACCGCCCGAGGCGCACACGTCCTCGACCACGGCATGCATCGGTGTTTTGGGGTGGAGGCGGCGCAGGCGGACGATCTCGTCGTAGATGATTCCGGCCTGCACCGGGCTGCCCCCCGGCGAGTTGATCCGCAAGACGACTCCCTGGGTGTTCTTGTCGCCGAAGGCGCTTTGCAGCGACGCCATGACCCGATCGGCGCTCGCGTCGCCCCTGGGCTCGATGACCCCGACGACATCGACCAGGGCGGTGTGCTTGCCCGAAGTCAGACCATCCTGCGCACGCCAGTCGAGCACGATGAGCAGGATCAGGGTCAGGTACGCGAATCCGAGCAGTTTGAAGAAGATACCCCAGCGGCGCGCGCGGCGCTGCTCCTTCACCGCGGCGAGCGCCACCTTCTCGAGGACATCGCGTTCCCAGTTACCTTCTGTCATAGGCACCACCCTTCAAGATGACGCGGCCGTCGCGCTCTTCGACGGGGACCGGGATGAGACCTGTTCTGAAACACGGGCCACGGAGACAGCTGCCGGTGTCGGGAGCGTAGGTCGCGCCGTGCGTGGAGCATATCAAATGGAGCCCCCAGACATCGAAAAACTTCCCCGGCTTCCAGTCGAGCTCCATCGGCATGTGGGCGCATCGGTTGAGATAGGCGTAGACCCGCCCCTGGTAACGCACCGCGAACGCAGGCTCGGTTTTTCCGTCGAACTCGACTTCGAAGCGCACTCCGTCCCCGGAATCCGCCAATTCGGTGCTGGCGCAGATTACGCGTGGTCGGACAGCCATCGGTCGAGCTCGACGGTACTCTCCAGGCATGCGAGCGGCGCGCGCGCGACAAGCTCGGTCTTGGGGTGCGCCCCGTGACTCACCCCTACGGCGTCGACGCCTGCGCGCGCCGCCATCTCGAGGTCGTGCACGGTATCGCCGATCATGAGCGTGCGCGAGCGCTCCACGCCGAGCTCGTGCATCAGCGCCTCGAGCATGTCGGGAGCGGGCTTCGATGCACACTGATCGGCGCAGCGCGTGGCGGCAAACAGCGATCCCAGTCCCGTGCCGTCGAGTGCCCGGCCGAGGCCTGCGCGGCTCTTCCCGGTCGCGATGGCGAGGCGGTGGCCGCGCCGACGCAGTCCGGTCAACATCTCCCGGGTACCGCCGAAAAGCGGGATGTCCGAGTCGCGCGCGAGAAAATGCCGTCGGTAGCTCTCCACGACCCGCCCGTAGTCGGCCGTGGGCAGACCGGGAATGGCGTAGGCGAGCGCGTCCTGGAGGCCGAGGCCGATGACGTGGCTCGCGCGCGCGTCATCGGGCACCGGAAGTCCCAGCTCGCGGCACGCGGCCTGGATGCAGGCGACGATCGCGGGCGCTGAATCGATGAGCGTTCCGTCCCAGTCGAAAACCAGCAGCTCGTAACGCATCACGCGGCCAGGGTCGCGAGGAACCCGGCGAGCGCCTCGGGCAGGCCCGCGCGCAACGCCAGCTTCTCGCCCGAGAGAGGATGCTCGAATTCCAGCACCTCCGCGTGCAGGAACATGCGCTTCAGTCCCTGCCGGGCCAGCGCGCGGTTGAGCTCGAAATCACCGTACTTATCGTCCCCGGCGATGGGGCACCCCAGGTGCGCGAGCTGAACCCGGATCTGATGTGTTCGGCCGGTCAACAGTTCCGCCGACAGCAGGGTGAACGCCCCCAGGGTTCTCTCCCTGCGAAACACGGTTTCCGAGTCGCGCCCCTCCTGGTGCACGCTCACCCGCCGCTCGCCGGACCGCGTCACGTATTTCTTGAGGGGCAGCTTGACGCGCCGCAGCGCATCCCGCCACCTTCCGCTGACGAGGGCGAGGTACCGCTTGCGCACCCTTCCTTCGCGAAGCGCCGCGTGCAGCGCCGTCAGCGCCGATCGTTTCTTGGCGAGGATGAGCAAACCCGAGGTATCCCGGTCCAAGCGGTGCGCGAGCTCCAGGAATTTCAGGCCGGGACGTGAGGCGCGAAACTGCTCGATTGCGCCGAAACTCACGCCACTCCCGCCGTGCACGGCGAGCCCGGCGGGTTTGTCCACGATGAGCAACGCGTCGTCCTCATAGACGATCGGGGGCAGGCGCGCGGCCTTCGGGATGGGCTTGCTGGCGCGGACCGCCATGCGCAGCGGTGGAATGCGAACGCGATCGCCGAGCCGCAGGCGATGGGTCGCCCCCACGCGGGCGCTGTTGACCCGGACCTCTCCGGTGCGCAGAACGCGATAGATATGGCTGCGCGGGACGCCCTTGCAGACGCGCATCAGGAAGTTGTCCACGCGCTGGCCCTCGCTGCCGCTGTCGACCTCGAGCGTGGACACATTGCTTAAATCCTTCATTTTGTTTATGATCTCCCCGCTGCTTCCGCTGCGGGACGGCTGCTTGTACATGCGACGGTGCGAAATCTTCGCCCCCAGACAAGACTGGCTACCCTGTCCCCGGTTCCGCCGCTGCTCGAGGAGTGAACCAGATTTGCGAGCGCGTGAACCCGAAGCCGCAAAGGCGGTTGGTTATCCAACCAGTGATAGTAAATGAACAGCGCGCCAACAGTACATCGGCAGAATTGACGGGCCCTGCAGTGCAGCGACCCCCTCCGACACCGGATTACCGCGTTCTGGCGGTCCCAACATACCCAAGACGGGAAATCAGCCTCGTGAAACCAGGCTCCGTGCTGCCCGCGCGCGCGGGAGAACAATGCAATGAAGCGCATGCTTTTCAATGCGACCCAGGCCGAGGAACTCCGGGTCGCGATCGTCGACGGCCAGAAGCTGGTGGACCTCGACATCGAGTCGGCTTCCAAGGAACAGAGAAAAAGCAACATCTACAAGGGTGTCATCACCCGGGTCGAACCGAGCCTCGAAGCCGCATTCGTTGACTACGGCACCGAGCGTCACGGCTTCCTTCCGTTCAAGGAGGTGGCCCGGCAGTATTTCAAGCCCGGCGTCGACGTCGGCCGCGCCCGAATCCAGGACGCGATTCACGAAGGCCAGGAGCTGATCGTCCAGGTCGAGAAGGACGAGCGCGGCAACAAGGGCGCCGCGCTCACGACGTTCATCAGTCTCGCCGGCCGCTACCTCGTGCTGATGCCGAACAATCCGCGCGGGGGCGGCGTTTCGCGGCGCGTCGAAGGCGAAGATCGCGACGAGCTGCGCGACATCATGGACAAGCTCGACGTTCCCGGCGGAATGAGCATCATCGGCCGCACCGCGGGCATCGGGCGTTCCTACGAGGAACTTCAGTGGGACCTGAGCTACCTGCTCAAGCTCTGGAGCAAGATCGTCGAGGCGACCGAGCCGATGCGCGACCCGGGCGGGAAGCTGCTCAATCCCGCCCCGTTCCTGATCTACCAGGAAGGCAGCCTCGTCATACGCGCCATCCGCGACTACTTCCAGCCCGATATCGGCGAGATCCTGATCGACACCGATCCGATCTACGAACAGACCATCGCGTTCATGAGCAACGTGATGCCGGACAACGTCGGCCGGGTAAAGCGCTACCGCGACGACGTGCCGCTCTTTTCGCGATTCCAGATCGAGCACCAGATCGAGACGGCGTATTCACGCCAGGTGTCCCTGCCCTCCGGCGGTGCCGTCGTGATCGATCACACCGAGGCGCTGGTTTCGATCGACGTCAACTCCGCGCGCGCCACGCGCGGCCACGACATCGAACAGACCGCGTTCCAGACCAACGCCGAGGCGGCCGAGGAGATCGCCCGGCAACTGAGGCTGCGCGACCTGGGCGGACTCATCGTCATCGATTTCATCGACATGGAGAACCAGCGCAACCAGCGCGACGTGGAAAATCGCCTGCGCGAAGCGCTGCATTTCGACCGGGCGCGGGTGCAGATGGGCAAGATCTCGCGCTTCGGATTGATGGAGCTGTCCCGGCAGCGCCTCCGGCCCTCGCTTGGCGAGGGCAGCAACATCACCTGCCCGCGCTGCAACGGCACCGGCCACATACGCGGTACCGAATCGACGGCCCTCCATATCCTGCGCATCATCCAGGAAGAGGCCATGAAGGAGAACAGCGCGGCCGTTCACGCCCAGGTTCCGGTGGATGTCGCCACGTTTCTGCTCAATGAAAAGCGCGCCGATATCCACTCGATCGAAGCGAGGCTGAAGGTCAATGTCGTCCTGATTCCGAACATTCACCTCGAGACGCCGAACTACAAGATCGAGCGCATGCGCCACGACGATCTCAACCAGGCCGACGCGCTTCCGGCAAGCTACAACCTTGTCGAGGCGCCCGAGGAGGAAGAGGCCAAGGGGCCGGCTTCGGAAGAGGTGCGCCCCCCACGCCAGGCGGCCGCCGTGCGCGGTGTAACGCCCGAGCGGCCGGCGCCGGTATCGGTGCCGCGCCCGGAGGCCATCGCGCCCCCTGCCCCTGCCCGGCCCTCCGAGCCGGGCCCGGGAATAATCGACCGGATGTTCGGCTGGTTCAAACGCGAACCGCAGCTCGAGGCGCGACCCCAGCCTGCGCCCAACCTGCCCCCGCGCCGCGAAGAGCGCGTCGATCGACCCGGCCGCGACCGCGGCAACCGCGATCGCTTCCGCGGCAAGGGGGAAGGCCGGTCCGATCAGCGCCCGGGACGGGACGATCGGCGAGAGGCGCGCGGTGACCCGCGTCCCCCGCGGACCGACCGTTCGGATCGACCGCGCCCCGATCGGCAGCGCGGCGACCAGCGACCGCCCCGTGGCGAGCGCAACGAACGACCCGAGCGCATTCCCGCTGAGCGTGCGCAACAGCCGCAGCAACAGCCGGAATCCGGGCGTCCTGCCGCGCCGCTGTTGGGCGCCAATGGGCAGCGCGAAGGCGACGGCGAGCGCCGTCGCCGCCGACACGGTCGTGGCAGGGGCGAGCGCGGCGAACCTCGCGACGCTCAGCCTGCACCGGCCCGAAACGGCGAGCATCAGGCGACCCCTGCGGCTTCGCCACCGAGTCCCCCCGCCGCGCCGCCCCTGTCCGCCTCATCGCCCGTGGGCGAGCAGCGACTCTTCGAAACCCCGAACGCGAGCCCGATGGAGCCCGTTGAGCGGCCGATGACCCCGGCGCCTGTCGAGCCGGCACCGCACGCCGCTTCGAGGACGCCCGAGTACCCCGCCTCGCCCGCGCCGCGCATCCCCGATCCGGCGGAAATCGAGCGCGCGCTGAGGGAAAGCGGTTTGGAGATGGTCCGGACCCGAGCGGACATTCGGACCAACGCCGGAGAAGAGCCCGAATTCGCCCCGGCGAAGCGGGAGCGCCGCCCGCCGCCGCCCGATGTTCAGGAACCCCTGATTCAGGTGGAAACCGCCCGGGACGCCTCGACGCCCAAGGACTGATCGGGGGTCGCCACGCGGGAGGTCTTCAGCGAAGGGCAAACTCCTCCGTCAGGGACCCCAGCAGCCCCTGCGCGGCGTCCTCGAGCATATCGAGGACACGCTCGAACTCCTGCGGCCCTCCGTAATAGGGATCCGGAACCTCGGGCTCGCTGAACCGGCGCGCGTACGACATCACCAGCCGCAGCTTGTGGCTCACGGACGCCGGCGCCATGCGCGAGAGAATCGCGTGGTGATCCCTGTCCATCGCCAGGATCAGATCGAAACGCTGAAAATCCGCCCGCTCGATCTTCCGGGCGCGCAAGTCGCTGAGATCGTAGCCTCGTCTCGCCGCCGCCGCCTGGGTCCGGGGATCCGGAGGTTCGCCGACGTGGTACCCATGCGTGCCGGCGGAATCCGCCCCTATCCGTTCCCTCAGACCGGCGTCGGCGGCCAGCTTGCGGAATACGCCCTCCGCCGTCGGCGAGCGGCAGATGTTTCCGGTGCAAACGAACAAGACGTTCATTCCGATGCGAGGGCGACTCCGAAGATCCGCTTCTTGAGCTCGCTCAGTCGATCGCGCGCCTCGGCCGCCTTTTCGAATTCGAGATTGCGGGCATGGTCGAGCATCCGCTTTTCGAGCTGCCGGATTTCCTTTGCGAGCTGTTTCTCCGACATCGCCTCGTAGCGCGCCTGCTCCTGCGCCGCCTTGAGCAGCAGCCGCTCGTCCTGGACCTCGTAGGCGCTCTCGATCATGTCCTTTACCTGCTTGGAAATGCCGATCGGGGTGATGCCCCGCTTCAGGTTGTATTCGACCTGTTTCCGGCGCCGGCGCTCGGTCTCCCCGATGGCGCGCCTCATGGAATCGGTCACCGCGTCGGCGTAAAGGATGGCCCTGCCGTTGATGTGGCGCGCCGCACGGCCGATGGTCTGAATCAGCGAGCGCTCGGAGCGCAGGAACCCTTCCTTGTCCGCATCGAGAATCGCCACCAGCGACACTTCGGGAAGATCCAGCCCTTCGCGCAACAGGTTGATGCCGACCAGCACGTCGAACTCGCCCAAGCGGAGGTCGCGAATGATCTCCACCCGTTCCACCGTTTCGACCTCGGAGTGCAGATAGCGTACCTTGACGCCGTGCTCGGCGAGGTAGTCCGTAAGCTCCTCCGCCATGCGCTTGGTGAGCGTCGTCACCAGCACGCGCTCGCTCTTCGCCGCGCGCAGGTTGATTTCGGACAGCAGGTCGTCCACTTGCGTCGACGCCGGCCGCACTTCGAGCTGCGGGTCGACCAGCCCCGTGGGCCGCACCACCTGCTCGACGATCTGCCCCGATTTGCCGCGCTCGTACTCCGCCGGCGTCGCCGAGACGAAAACGGTCTGACGCGTCACCCGCTCGAACTCTTCCAGCTTCAGCGGACGGTTGTCGAGCGCCGAAGGCAGGCGAAAGCCGTAGGCGACCAGATTCTCCTTGCGCGAACGATCGCCGCGGTACATCCCGCCGAGCTGCCCCATGGTGACGTGCGACTCGTCGATGAACATCAGCGCCTTCGGGGGAAGGTAGTCGATCAGCGTCGGCGGCGGCTCCCCCTCTTTCCGGCCGGAAAGGTGCCGCGAATAATTCTCTATACCCTTGCAAAACCCCAGTTCATTGAGCATTTCCAGATCGAAACGCGTGCGTTGTTCGATGCGCTGCGCCTCGAGCAGCTTGCCCGCCTTCTGGAAGGTCTCGATGCGCTCGGCGAGCTCGATTTTGATCGCCTCGATCGCACGCAGCGTGGTCGCGCGCGGCGTGACGTAGTGGCTGGAGGGATAGACGGTGAAGCGCGGCACTCGCTGCTGCGCCTGGCCGGACAGGGGATCGAACAGCGTCAGGGTCTCCACCTCATCCTCGAGCAAGGCGATGCGCAGCGCCGTTTCCGAGTTCTCGGCAGGGAACACATCGAGGACGTCGCCCCGCACCCGGAAGGTCCCGCGCCTGAACTCCAGTTCGTTGCGTTCGTACTGCATCGCCACCAGGCGGGCGATGACGTCGCGCTGGGAGATCCTCTCCCTCTCGCGCAGGTGCAGAATCATGCCGTGGTAGTCGACCGGATCGCCGATACCGTAGATGCATGACACGGTGGCGACAATCACCGCATCCTCGCGCTCGAGCAGCGATTTCGTCGCCGACAGCCGCATCTGCTCGATGTGCTCGTTGATGCTCGAGTCCTTTTCGATGTAGAGGTCGCGCGAGGGGACGTAGGCTTCGGGCTGGTAGTAGTCGTAATAGGATACGAAATACTCGATCGCATTCTCGGGAAAGAACTCGCGCATTTCGGCGTAGAGCTGTGCCGCAAGCGTCTTGTTCGGCGCCAGGACGAGCGCGGGCCGGCCGATGCGGGCAATCACGTTGGCCATCGTGTAAGTCTTCCCCGACCCGGTGACCCCGAGCAGCGTCTGGTAGGAGAGCCCGTCGTGCAGACCTTCGAGCAGCTTGTCGATCGCCTCGGGTTGATCGCCGGCCGGCGCAAACGCCTGGTTGAGTCGAAAGGGGCTGTTGGGAAACGTTACGATCACGGGTACAATCGAGCGTGAAAACCTTTTTCAGTCTAGCACGATGAACGCCCCGCTCTCGCCCTCCCTGCTCTCCGGAATCGCGATGGCCCCCCGCGACCCCATTCTCGGGCTCACCGAAGCTTTCAACACGGACCGGAATCCGAAAAAAATCAACCTCGGGGTGGGCGTCTATTACGACGAGGACAGCAAGGTGCCGCTCCTGGAGTGCGTGCGCCGTGCCGAGCGCCTGCTCCTCGATCGGGCCGCGCCGCGGGGCTACCTGCCGATCGACGGCCTTCCCGCCTATGACCGCGCCGTGCGTGATCTGGTGTTCGGGGCGGACTCCGCCGCGGTGAAGGAGGGGCGCATCGTCACCGTCCAGGCGCTCGGGGGCACCGGGGGCTTGAAGGTCGGCGCGGATTTCCTGCGGAGCGCGGCGCCCCGAGCCGGCGTCTGGATCAGCGATCCGAGCTGGGAGAACCACCGCGGCCTGTTCGAAAACGCGGGCTTCACCGTCCAGACCTATCCCTATTACGACGCGAAGACCCACGGCCTGAATTCGGAAGGAACCCTGGCGGCCCTGCGCGCAATGCCGGCAGGGTCGATCGTGGTCTTGCACGCCTGCTGCCACAATCCCACCGGGATCGACTTCACTCCCGGGCAGTGGACCGCGGTGATCGATGCGGTCCTCTCGCGGGGTCTGACACCCTTCCTTGATTTCGCGTACCAGGGCTTCGGCGAGGGGATAGAAGCCGATAGCGCGGCCGTGCGCCGATTCGTCGAGACCGGCGTGCCGGTCTTTGTATCCAGTTCGTTCTCCAAGTCGCTCTCGCTCTACGGCGAACGCGTCGGTTCCCTTTCCGTCGTCGCGCAAGACGGCGAAGAAGCGGCGCGGGTCCTTTCCCAGCTCAAGCGCCTGGTGCGAACCAACTATTCCAACCCGCCCATCCACGGCGGGCAGGTCGCCGCAATCGTGCTCACCACGCCGGAGCTGCGCGCTCTCTGGGAGCGCGAACTCGGGGACATGCGCGAGCGCATCAAGGAAATGCGCCGCCAGCTCGTCGACCAGCTCCGCGAGCGCGCGCCGCGCGCCGACTTCCGTTTCGTGTTGCGCCAGCGAGGCATGTTTTCCTATTCTGGGCTCACGCGCGAGCAGGTGGTGCGCTTGCGCGAGGAGTTCGCGGTGTACATGATCGAGAGCGGGCGTATTTGTGTCGCGGCGCTGAACGCGAAGAACATCGGCTATGCGGCCGACTGCATCGCCCGAGTGATCGCCTAGGGCCTGTGGACATTCATGCGAGCCACACTATACACGCGGCGAGCGCGACGAATGAAGCGAAACGGGCCGCGAGTTTGTCATAGCGGGTGGCGACCCGACGAAAGTGCTTGATGCGACAGAACAGCCGCTCAATGAGATTGCGATGACGATACAACTCCGGATCGAGCGAGTAGGCAACCTTGCGCTTGGGATGGCTTGGAATCACCACGCACACGTCGCGCTGGGCAAGGGCTTCACGAAGATACTGGGCATCGAACGCGGTGTCGGCGACCATAATGCGGCAGTCAATGTCCTGCAACAGTTGTGGGGCTTGGGTGATATCCCCGGCTTGCCCGGGCGTAACAGTAAAGCGCGCCAACTGGCCCAGTCCCTCGACCAAGGCGTGGATTTTCGTGCTCAGTCCGCCGCGCGAGCGCCCGAGCGCCTGCGGGCCGTTTTTTTTGGAGCACCACTGGCATGCTGGTGCGCACGCACGATAGTGGTGTCCAGATACACCTCTTCAAAATCGGCGTCCTTGGCGAGAACCTTGAAGATACCCTGCCATACGCCTGCGTCTGACCAGCGGGCAAAGCGTCGATATACGCTATTCCAGGGGCCGAACTCCTCGGGCAGGTCGCGCCACGGCGAGCCGGTGCGCGCCATCCAGAGCACCGCCTCCACAAACAGCCGGTTGTTCTCTCCAGAGCGTCCCGGATCACCTGCCTTACCCGGTAGCAGTGCCTCAATGCGCTCCCATTGGTCTTGCCGCAGTCCTCGACGAACCATCCTGACCCCCCGTAAATATCAGGATGTAAACAGAAATCCGGCGAAGTTAACAGCCCCATCGGTTGTTATCCCGCTAAATGTCCACAGGCCCTAGTCGCCGCTACCTGCCTGCGCTCCCGCGTCCAGCAGCTTCGCGGCGCTTTCGACGAGAAAATCGATCTCGGCTTCGCCGATGGCGTAGGGCGGCATCCAGTAGACGGTCGCCCCGATCGGGCGAAGCAGCACGCCGGCGTCGAGCGCGCGGGCTGAAAAGTCCCGGCTGAAGCCGGGCTTGGCTTCCCGAACGTCGAAAGCCCAGATCATCCCCGTATTGCGAAAGTCCGCGACGCGCGGGTGGGACCGCAGCTCCTCCACCCGCCGGTTGAGATAAGCGGCGGTTTGGCGATTGCGCTCCAGCACCTTTTCCGTCTCCAGTATCTCCAGCACGGCGAGAGCGGCCTGGCAGGCAAGCGCGTTGCCGCTGTAGGAGTGCGAGTGGAGGAAGCCCCGTTCCAGCCGGTCGTCGTAGAACGCCTCGTAGACGGGATCGGTCGCCATCACCACCGACAGCGGCAAATAGCCGCCGGTGAGACCTTTCGAGAGGCACAGAAAATCCGGAACGATCTGCGCCTGCTCGCATGCGAACAGCGTTCCGGTGCGGCCGAACCCCACGGCGATCTCGTCGGCGATCAGGTGCACCCCGAAGCGGCTGCACAGCTCCCGCGCCCGCCGCAGGTACCGTGCGTCGTACATCGCCATGCCGCCCGCGCACTGCACCAGAGGCTCGACGATGAGCGCCGCTGTCCGCGCCGCGTGCCGCTCGAGATGCGTTTCGAGGGCCGCAGCACAGCGCGACGCGAATTCGGCCGGCGATTCACCTGACTCGGCCCGACGCCAATCCGGAGAAGGCACCTGAGTGCTCTTGCGAAGGAGGGGTTCGTAGGTCTCGCGGTACAAAGGAATATCGCTGACCGCCAGGGCGCCCAGCGTCTCGCCGTGATAGCTGTTGGCCAGGGTCACAAATTCGTTCTTCGCCGGGCGCCCGGTGTTTTTCCAGTAGTGACAGCTCATCTTCAGCGCGATTTCGACGGCGCAGGCGCCGTCCGACCCGAAGAAACAATGGCCAAGGCCCGCCGGAGCGAGCTTCGCGAGGCGCTCGGAAAGCTCGACTGCGGGCGCGTGCGTGAATCCGGCGAGCATCACGTGCTCGAGCGAGTTCAGTTGCTCGTGCAGCGCCGCGTTTATCCGCGGGTGGCCGTGTCCCAGGAGGTTGACCCACCAGGAGCTGATCGCGTCGAGGATGCGGCGGCCTTCGAGATCGTAGAGCCAGACCCCTTCGGCCCGGCCGATAGGCACGAGCGGCGCAGTCTCGTGGTGCTTCATCTGCGTGCAGGGGTGCCACACGGCTCTGCGGCTCCGCTCGGACATCTTCGCGCTGGCTTTCATGACACCCCCAAGGCTTCCACGGAAAGCAGCGGGGCGATGTCCACCCCGGACGGCACGGTGGCATGCGGCACGACGCCCAGCAGGGGGCACGCGAGGCGCTCCCTCAGTGCCTCGATGCTGGCCTCCAGATGAGGCATGTCGGGGAGAATACAGTTGGCCACCCAGCCGGCGCAGCGCAGCCGCGAATGTTCGATCTGCCGTCGCGTGAGCAGCGCGTGATTCAGGCAACCGAGGCGCATACCGACCACGAGCACGACCGGAAGACCGAGACGAATCGCGAGATCGGCGCCCGTCTGGCGCGCATTCAGCGGAACGAGGAATCCGCCGGTGCCCTCCACGACGACGCAATCGGCAAGACGCGACAGCGCTTCGTAGGCGCGCGCGATGACCTCGACTTCGACCTCGACCCCGGCGAGGGCGGCCGCGATATGGGGCGCGAGCGCCGGATCGAAGGCGTAAGGATTGATCAGACCCCGCTCTGCTCTCACGTTGCCTGCGCCGGCAAGCGCATCCACATCCGGCCAGCGGCCCGCTTCGCTTCCCGCCGCGACCGGCTTCATTCCGGTCACCGACTTTCCGGACCTGGCAAGGGCGCTCAGCAAGCCGCAGGCGACGAGGGTCTTGCCGACGCCCGTATCGGTCCCGGTAACGAAGAAACCCCGAGCCACCCCGGCCGCTCTCGACGCTCAGGCGTGCGCCGCCACGCCGCGCGAACACGCCTGGCGCAGGGCGGCGGCAAGCCGCAAGACATCGTGCTCGCTATGAGCGGCGGATAGCGAAATACGCAGCCGCGCGCTGCCTTCCGGCACGGTCGGCGGCCGGATCGCGGGCACCAGGATCCCTTGCTCGCGCAGAAGCGCGCTGATCCGCAACGCCTCGGCGCTCGTCCCCAGGATCAGAGGCTGGATCGGCGTTTCCGAGGGGGCGAGCGCGGCCACGCTGCCGCCGAGAGCCTCCCTCAGGGTTCCGACGAGCCGGCGTAAATGGTGGCGGCGCCATTCCTCTTCCCGGATCAGCCGCAGACTCGCCTCGACCGCAGCTGCCAGCAGCGCGGGCGCAGCCGTAGTGTAGATGTAGGTTCGCGCCCGCTGCAGGACCGTCTCGACCACCTCCGCCGCCCCCGCCACGAACGCCCCCGCCACTCCCGCCGCCTTGCCGAGCGTTCCGACGTAGACGATGCGCGGAGAGCGTAACGCGAAACAGGCGGGCGATCCGCGCCCCTCCGGACCCATCACCCCGAATCCGTGGGCGTCGTCGACCAGCAACCAGGCGTCGTAGCGCTCGCTCAGCTCGAGCATTCCCTTCAGAGGCGCGACATCGCCGTCCATGCTGAATACGCCGTCGGTGACGATCAGCTTCACGCGTTCTTGCGACTCGTCCAAGGCGCATTCGAGCGACGCGAGATCGACATGCGGGTAGCGCGCCACCCGGGCGCGCGAGAGGCGCACGCCGTCGATGAGGGAGGCGTGATTGAGGGCATCGGAGAACACCGCATCTCCCGGGCCGACGAGCGCAGTGACCGCGCCGATGTTCGCCTGGTAGCCCGTGGAAAAAAGCAGCGCACGCGGCATCTCGACGAATTCAGCGAGCTTCGCCTCCAGGCGCTCGTGCAAGGCGTTATGTCCGCTCAGGAGATGCGAGCCCCCTTCCCCGACACCATAGCGCATTACGGCATCAATGGCGGCCCGTGCGATTGCGGGATGATTGGCGAGTCCGAGATAGTCGTTGCTGCAAAATGCGAGGTACTCCCGCCCTTCCACGACGATGAGCGGCCCTTGGGGACTTTCGCGAACCCAGCGCCGGCGAAGCAGGCCGCTCCGCCCGATTTCGGCGAGTTGGCTGGCGAGGCGCTTGAATATCAAGACCAGGTCTCGGGGTGCCGGAGGACGGAGCTCAGGAGCGGGACTTGAGGCGCGCCAGCGCCTTCGCGCGCCACACCGGCCAGGCGCGGTTGTAATCCTGCACCGGAACGGAAGCCCTGACCTCGGCTTCGTCGAAATAAGTGATTTTCCCGCTGCCGCCGGCGAGCAGCATCGCCTGGAGCTGCATACGGGCGCTCATCTCCAGGTACACGCTGCGTCCGACGGCGCGAGGCAAGGTTTCCCCGACGGTAACGGAACCGTGCCCGCGCATGAGCGCCGCCGGGCAAGCGCCGAGCGTCTTCGCGAGCGCCTGCCCCAGATAGGGCGTCTTCACCAGCAGATCGGTCCCCTTCTCCGCATCCCGGATCTCGAAGTTCGGGACGCCGTTGCCGATGAACGCGGCCATGTGAAACAGCGGGCGCATGGGGACGGCGGTCACGCTGAACGGCACGACCGAAGGCGAATGATTGTGCACGACCGCGCGGACATCAGGACGGGCCTTGAGAATCTCCCCGTGAATGAAGCGCTCGCGCACCGACTCGCGCCCGCGGGCATCGAGCGGCTTGCTGTCGAGATCGTATTCCATGATGTCGTCGGGTGTAACCGTCTCCGGCGCGATCGCGCAAGCGAGGAAATACCGGTTGGGGTCGCTGTCCGAGCGCACGCTCACGTGGCCGTAGGCGTCGATGACGCCGTGCTCGGCCAGTATGCGATACGCGGCGACCAGATCTTCGATAAGATTCATTTGTTATTGTCTCCGTCGAATTCCTGCGCCGGCAGTCGGGTCGGGATGCCGGCGAGTATCGTGCTCCAGGCCATTATGCCCATGCAGCGACCGGATTGTTAATCCGGTGCCGCGCAGTCCGCTGCGTTGACCGGCCCACCCTGGGGAATTAGAATACGCGCCTTCCAATTGCTCCGGCACCCTGTAGCCGGAGATTCCTGATCCCCGATAGCTCAGCTGGTAGAGCGACGGACTGTTAATCCGCAGGTCCCAGGTTCGAGCCCTGGTCGGGGAGCCACTTCAGATCGAAAGCATGGAAAGACCCCGGCAGGATTTGCCGGCCCCACTCTAAACGGGATGCTACCCGGGTTCCCCGGCGATGTAGTGTTCGAGCTGCTGTATGGTGAATTTCTGTTCGGAGATGACATCCTTCACCAGGTCACCGATGGAAACGAGGCCGATCAGCTTGCCCCTGTCGATGACGGGCAGATGGCGCACCCGGTTCTCCGTCATCAACGCCATGCATTCTTCGCTGGACTGACCGGGGCGCACGTACATGACCTGCAATGACATGACGTCGCGCACCCGCGTTTCCCTTGAAGACCGCGCCAGGAGAACAATCTTGCGCGCGTAGTCGCGTTCGGTAATGATACCGACGATCGTTTCGCCTTCAATCACCAGGACCGCCGCGATGTTCTTCTCAGCCATCAGTTTGACGGCGTCGAACACCGATGCCTCGGGGCCTATCGTGTAGATGGTCTGATCAGGTTTCGATCTTAGAATCTGCGCCACAGCGGTCATATTCCCCCTTCCTGCTCCAGGAGCGAAACTCCGAATCCACGGAAAAGTCTGCGCGTCTGCAAGACGCATGGCAAGCAAGTCATGCCTGGGGGCCCTCGGTTTTGCGACCCGCCTTGGCCGGCGTGGGCGCCATCATGGCGGAATTCCTCGGACCCAAGGTCACGTCCCAAAGCGGTCGCCCTCGGTGAGCTGCCGATACTGCATCGCAGCAAACTGCAGGAAACGTCCAAGTCCGCACCACCTCTTGAATCCTTGGCCCCGTCCTTCGGGCGGCCCGGCCGGCGATCCACTTTACCGGGTTTTGGCCCGAGCCTCTCCGATCCCAAGCGCGGGCAGGTTTGTCCCATCCGGGGAAATTTCCTAAGGGAAAATAGGAATCACTCCCTAGGAACCGGCGGGGGTCTACCATGACAATTGAATACGACATTGGAATATAGCGCCTTCCGATCACGACTCGTTTCGGGGTATAGTCGCCTCAAGAACTTACAAGAACTCGTATATTTCTTCAACTCAACCCTAAAGGGAGTATGTCATGAACGCACCGGTCGACATCAAAGCCATGGAGGGAATGTTCCAACACCATTACAGGCAGATTGAGGTCAGCTTTGACCCCGACCACGCTGTGGCGTGGACTTTCTTCAAGCCGATTGGCGTTCCATGTTTCAATCTTGGTCTCCTGAGTGAGCTGCGGGCCCACGATGCCGCGATCGAAGCGAGCGGGGGGCGGCTGTTGTTCCGGGGAGAGCTACGTCAGATTCGTTACTATGTCGCAGCCTCCAAGACCGGGAAAGTGTTCAATCTCGGAGGGGATCTGGCGCTATTCCAGAAACTGGTTACCGCCGGAGATCGCGATGCACTGATGAACTACGCGAAGCTTTGCATAGACAACATGTACCCGCGGATCTGCAATTACAACAGCCCCATGACAACGATTTCGCTGGTCCAGGGCGAGGCCCTCGGAGGCGGATTCGAGACCGCACTCTCTTCGAATGTCTTGATCGCCGAACGCCAGGCGCGCATGGGAATGCCTGAGATCTTGTTCAATCTGTTTCCTGGGATGGGTGCCTACAGCCTGCTCGCCCGTCGAGTAGGGATGAAACGGGCCGAGGAATTGATCCTCTCCGGTCGCATCTTTACCGCAGAAGAGATGCACCAGATGGGTATCGTCGACCTGCTCGTCGAGGACGGGACCGGCGAGTCGGCAGTACGCGACTTTGTTCGCAAGCACGAGCGCCGTCGCAACGGCATGCAGGCGGTGTTCAACTGCCGGCAGCATTTCCATCGAGTCACCTACGACGAAATGCTCAACATTACCAACGTGTGGGTCGATGCTGCGATGCGCCTACAAGAGAAGGACCTCAAGCTGATGAGTAGACTCGTGCGATCGCAACTCAGGTTTGTCCAGAATGGCGCGACCCCCGAATTGCCGACTCATGCGGCCCGTTCTCAGTTGGGGAATCACAAGGCTGGGATCGCGCTCGAGGTACCAGGCTACGCGGAACTCGCAATGGCCTAACCAAGCGGCTATTCCCGGCTTGGCGCTTCGCCGAAGCGCCGAATTCCCGGCGACATCGCCCGGGTCCGTTCTGTCCCGACCGGTGCGATCGAATTCGCCCAGGCGATATCGCCGCGCAGCTACCGTGCTGCAATTTGGCCTTTCCTGAGGTATTCCTTCAGGGTGGCAGCCACCTGTTGGAAGTGCTCGTTGATGACCTTCAGGAGGCGCGTGCCGCCGACCTCGAGCTCAGAAGTTGTCTGACCGCTCA
>JBATEB010000006.1:0-2170 GCA_049663805.1 Burkholderiales bacterium
GTGGTGGAGCCGGTTCCGCCGCCGCCGCCCACCGCTCCCGCGCTGCCGTTCACTTTCATGGGACGGTTCGAAAGCCCGGGCGAGAAGACGGTGTACTACCTGGTCGAGGGCGGCAAGCTGCACGCGGTGACCGAGGGCGATACCATCAACGGTACGCATCGCATCGAGGCGGTCAGGGACAACCGCATGGACATTCTCTATCTGCCGCTTTCCATCACGCAGACGCTCGCGCTGGGAGCCGCGCCATGATGCAGATTGCCGCCGCGACGAGGCCGGTCCGCGTCCTGCTGCTCGCCCTCCTGCTCGCCGGCTGCGCCGCGCAGGAGGCGTACCGGGACGGAAACGAGCTCCTCGATGCCGGCCGCTTCGAGGAGGGAATCGAGAAGCTCGTGACCGCGGCCAACCTCGACCCCTCGAACCATCGCTACCGGGTCGATCTGCTGCGCGCGCGCGAGCGCGCCTGGGAGCGCTTCGTCCGCGCCGCCGACGAGCAGCGCGCCGCCGGCAAGTTCGACGAGGCGCGCGCGCTGTACACGCGCGCGCTGGCGGTGAACCCCGCCGATCCGCGGGCGCGCGCCGGAATCGACTCGATCGAGCGCGAAGGCCGGCACCGCCGGATGCTGTCCCAGGCGCAGGCCGCCTACAAGAAGGGCGACCTCGACGGCGCGATGGAGCGCGTGCGCCAGGTGCTGATCGAGAACCCGTCGCAGCGCGCGGCGCTTTCGCTGCAACACCAGATCGAGGAGCAGCGCGTCCGGGAGGAGCTGACCGCGCCGGTGCTGCGCTCGCGCCTGACCAAGCCGGTCAACGTGCAGTTCCGCGACGCGAGTCTGAAGCTGGTGTTCGACGCGCTGTCGCGCAGCACCGCGATCAACTTCATCTTCGACCGCGAAGTCAAGACCGATCTGAAGGCGACCATCTACGCGAAGGACGTGCCGGTCGAGGACGCGATCGACCTCATCCTGCTGCCCAACCAGCTGGAGAAGAAGGTGCTCTCGGAGAACACCGTCCTCATCTATCCGAATACCCCGGGCAAGCAGCGCGAATACCAGGAGCTGGTCATGAAGACCTTCTTTCTGGAGAACGCGAGCGCCAAGCAGGTGCTGAACCTGCTGCGGACCATGCTCAAGACCAGGGACCTCTATATCGACGAGAAGCTGAACCTGCTGGTGATGCGCGACACCCCCGACACGGTGCGCCTCGCCGAGCGGCTGATCGCGGCGCAGGACGTCGCCGAGCCGGAGGTGGTGCTCGAACTGGCGGTGATCGAGATCTCGCGCTCCAGGCTGACCGAACTGGGGATCAATTTCCCGGACCAGGCGACGCTGACGCTGATCGACCCGACCGCCGCGCCGCTCACGCTCGAGGACCTGAGGAACGTGAGAAACCGCGCGAGCGTGGCCGTCTCGCCGACGCCGTCGCTGACGGTCAATCTGCGCAAGGTCGACGCCGACACCAACCTGCTGTCCAATCCGCGCATCCGCGTGCGCAACCGCGAGAGGGCGCGGGTGCTGGTCGGCGACCGCCTGCCGGTGATTTCCGCGGTCATCACGCCCTCGACCGGCACGCCGATCACGACCGAAACCGTGACCTACCTGGAAGTCGGCCTGAAGCTCGAGGTCGAGCCCGAGGTACGCCTGGACGGGACCGTGGTGATCAAGTTGAACCTCGAGGTCAGCACGGCGAACAACCAGCGCACCACCTCGAACGGCACCACGGTCTACGACATCGGCACGCGCACCGCGAACACCATGCTGCAGCTCGCCGACGGCGAGACCCAGGTGCTCATGGGCCTGATCCGGGACGACGACCGCGCCGGCGCGAACAAGGTGCCGGGGCTGGGCGACCTCCCCATCCTGGGACGGCTGTTCGGGTCCCATCTCAACGATCGCCAGAAGACCGAGATCATCCTGTCCGTCACTCCGCGCGTCATACGCAACGTACGCCGCGCGGACGCGCAGCTGGCGGAGTTCTGGTCGGGAACCGAGGCGGCGTTTCGCACTCAGCCGATCGCCTTGCGCTCGCGCGCAGCGCGGGAGGGCGACGCGCCCACGCCCTCCGCGACCAACCTGTCGCCGCAACCGGCCGCACCGGCGCCCGCAGCCGCAACCACCGCAGCGCCCGCGGCCGTCGCAGTCCTCGCACCTTCTGCAGCGGCGGCGGCTTCCGC
>JBATEB010000007.1:0-7007 GCA_049663805.1 Burkholderiales bacterium
ATCTCGATCAACGCGGCGATCGTCTCCGTCGATCCGCAGATCGAGCGCGCCTACCAGGCATTGCAGAAGAACGAGCTCGCGGCTGCGCGTGAAGACTATCAGCGCGTGCTCTCGCGCGAGCCGACCAACCGCGACGCGCTGCTCGGTCTCGCCGCCATATCGCTGCGTACCGGAGATCTCGACTCGGCCGAGTCGCGCTACCTCAGGCTGCTCGAACTCGATCCCCGCGATAGCCAGGCCGTGGCGAGTCTGATCGCCCTGCACGGGCAGCTCGATCCGGTGGCCTCCGAGAGCCGCCTGAAGACCCTCATCGCGAGCCAGCCCGAAGCGGCTGCCCTGCACTTCGCCCTCGGCAACCAGTACGCGAAGCAGGCGCGCTGGCCCGAGGCCCAGGAGGCTTACTTCAGGGCGTATTCGGTCAATCCGGACAATGCCGACTACGCTTTCAATCTTGCCGTCAGTCTCGACCAGTTGCGGCAGGGCAAGCCCGCGCTCCAGTACTACCAGAGGGCGCTGCTGCTGTCCGAGCAGCGAGCGGCGAGTTTCAGCCAGGCCCAGGCCCGCGCGCGCGTGCAGGAGCTGATCCGGTAAGCCCGTCGATGAACTCCCCACGTCTCAGCACCCAGGCGGTCCTGCCGCAGGCGAAGCGCCACATCGGGCAGATCCTGATCTCGCAGGGAATCCTCACCGAGGACCAGCTGCGGATCGCGCTGCTCGAACAGCTCAAGACCCATCAGCCGGTCGGCAAGCTCCTGGTGAACCTGGGTTTCGTGTCCGAGGCGACGCTGCGCGACGCCCTGTCGGAGAAGCTCGGGCTGGAGAGCGTGGACCTCACGCAGATCGTGGTCGACTCGATGGCGCTCAAGCTGGTGCCGCGCGATTTCGCCAAGCGCCACAGTATCTTCCCGGTCGCGCTCGATCGCAAAGCCCGCAAGCTCATCGTGGCGATCGCCGATACCAACAACATCGTGGCGATCGACCAGGTGCGGGCACAGCTGCGCGGCGAGTACTCGATGGAAACGCGGCTCGCGGGCGAAGGCGAAGTCATCCGGGCGATCGAACAGTACTACGGGCACGATTTTTCGATCGACGGGATCCTGCACGAGATCGAGACCGGCGAACTCGATTACCAGAGCCTGCAGGCCTCCGGGGACGCCTATTCGCAGCCGGTGGTGCGCCTCATTTCGGCATTGCTCGCGGACGCCGTCGAGCGCAGCGCCTCCGACATCCACTTCGAACCGGAGCAGAGCTTCCTGCGCATCCGCTACCGTATCGACGGCGTGCTGCGGCAGATCAGGTCCCTGCACAAGACGTACTGGCCGGCGATGGCCGTACGCATCAAGGTGATGTCGAAGATGAACATCGCCGAAACGCGCGCCCCGCAGGACGGCAGGATTTCGCTGATGCTTACCGGACGCGCCGTCGATTTCCGCTGCTCCTCGCAGGCGACCACGCACGGCGAGAACATCGTGCTGCGCATTCTCGACCGCCAGAAGGGGATCGTGCCCCTCGACGGTCTGGGGCTGGAGGCGGGCCAGTTGCAGCTTCTCAGGAAGATGATCGCGCGGCCCGAGGGCATCATCCTGGTCACCGGCCCCACCGGCAGCGGCAAGACGACGACGCTCTATTCCATTCTCAACCACATCAACAACGACGGCCTCAACATCATGACGCTGGAGGATCCGGTCGAATACCCGATGACCCTGATTCGCCAGACCTCGATCAATGAGGCCGCGAAAATGGATTTCGGCAACGGCATCCGCTCGCTCATGCGGCAGGACCCCGACGTCATACTCGTCGGCGAAGTCCGGGACGAGGACACCGCCACCATGGCGTTTCGCGCCGCGATGACGGGTCACCAGGTGTATACCACCCTGCACACCAATTCGGCGATCGGCGCGATTCCGCGGCTGCTCGACATCGGCATCGTTCCCGATGTCCTCGCGGGCAACATCATCGGCGTGATCGCGCAGCGGCTGCTGCGCAGGCTCTGCAAGCAGTGCAAACAGGCCTACCAGGCGAGCGCGGGCGAATGCGCCATGCTCGGGGTCAAGACCGAGCGACCGCCCACGCTGTACCGGGCCGTGGGCTGCGACCAGTGCGACTACCAGGGCTATCGGGGCCGCATGGCGATCCTGGAGATCCTCAAGATGGACGGCGATCTCGACGAGCTGATCGCGCGCCGCGCCACCGGGCGGGAACTGCTCAAGGCGGCCCTGGCGAAGGGCTTTCGCACCCTGGCGGACGACGGCATCCGCCGAATCGTCGACGGCTCGACTTCGGTGGACGAGCTGATGCGCGTCGTCGACCTCACCGACCGGATGTAGCCACGGCCGGCGCAAGACGCCGGCCCGCGGCGACCCGCATGTCACTGTTCACTTACAAGGCGATAGACACCCGGGGAAAGACGATGCTCGGGCAGATCGAGGCGTTGAATCTGATCGACCTCGAGTTGCGCCTCAAGCGCATGGGGCTCGACCTGGTACGGGGCGGCCCGACCCGGCACGGAGGAAGCCTGCTTCGCGCCGGGACGATCAAGCGGGCGGATCTCATCAACTTCTGCTTCCATCTGGAACAGCTCACCGGCGCCGGCGTGCCCCTGGTCGAATCGCTGATCGACCTGCGCGACAGCATCGAGAACGCGCGATTTCGCGAAGTGCTCTCCGGGGTCATCGAGGCCATCCAGGGCGGGGAGCGGGTGTCACTCGCGCTCGCGCGGTATCCGCAGATCTTCGGACCGGTATTCACCAGCCTGATCCGCGCAGGGGAAGACACCGGAAAGCTCCCCGAGGTGCTGCGGAGCCTGGTCGAGAACCTGAAATGGGAAGACGAGCTTGCCGAGCACATGAAGAAAATCATCATGTACCCCGCCTTCGTCGGCTCGATCGTGTTGGTAGTGACTTTTTTCCTGATGATCTACCTTGTGCCGCAGATGGTCGCTTTCATCCGCAACATGGGACAGCAGATTCCCCTGCAAACCCGCATCTTGATACAGGTATCGGCGTTCTTCGTGAACTACTGGTGGGCCATCATCACCGTCCCCGCGATGCTTGCCGCGGGGGTCATTTTCGCCGCGAGGACCAATCCCGCGGTGCGCTACCAGCTCGACCGCCTGAAGCTCGCGCTTCCGGTGGCGGGCGAGATCATGCGCAAGATCATACTTGCGCGTTTCGCCAGCATCTTCGCGCTGATGTACTCCTCGGGGATCACCATCCTGGACGCGATCCGGAGCTCCGAGGAGACCGCCGGCAACGTGGTCATTCAGGAAGGACTGAGGGCCGCCGGGCAGCAGATCGGCGAGGGCAAGAACGTCACCACCGCGTTCCAGGAGGTCGGCCTTTTCCCGCCGCTCGTCGTAAGGATGCTGCGCGTGGGCGAATCGACCGGCGCGCTCGACAAGGCGCTCCTCAACGTGTCCTATTTTTACAACCGCGAAGTGCGCGAGTCGATCGCCAAGATCCAGGTCGTCATCGAGCCGGCCCTGACGGTACTGCTCGGCGCGATCCTGGGCTGGGTGATGCTCTCCGTTCTCGGGCCGATCTACGACGTCATCACCAAGATCAAGGTGTAGAGGCCGTGCCGAGCAAGCACCTGTGTTACTTCTCTTCGCAGCGGGTAGTCGCCTACCGATGGAAGAACGGCGCGCTGCGCGCGGAAGCCTCCTTTGGAATGAATCGAGAGGGCGTCGCCGATTTCTCCAAGTACGTCGCAGGCGCCCTGAACGGCATTTTCTACGTGCTCGCCGACGTGGTCGAGGAGGATTTTTTCCAGGAAAACATTCCATCGGTGCACGGGGCGGACCGCCGTGCCCTGCTGGCGCGCAAGCTCGCGCAGCGCTACCGCAACACCTCGCTCGCTCTGCCGATTTCGCTCGGATCGGAGAACCATGCGGGCCGGCGCGAGGAGCGGATCCTCTACACGTCGTTTACCAACACCCAGCAATTTCAGCCGTGGATCGAAGTGCTGCGCTCGAGCGGCGCCCGTGTTGCCGGCGTGTCTTCCGTGGCGCTCGTTGCGGCGTCCGTGGGCAAGCGCCTCGGCTTCAAGAGAGACCGATATCTCCTGGTGAGCCTGCAGCAGGCGGGGTTGCGGCAGAGTTATGTCGAGAACGGCCGCATCCGGTTTTCGCGGCTGGGTCGCGTCGACCGGTCCGATCCCCGCGCCGTCGCCCAGGACTGCGCGACCGAATCGAACCGCATTTATCAGTATCTGGCCAATACGCGTATCCTGCCGCGCGACGCGCCGCCGCTCGACGTGCTGGTGCTCGCGCCGAGCGAACACAAGGCGCATTATGACGCGGCCTGCGTCAGTTCCGCGCGGCTGAAGTTCCAGGTGCAGGACCTCGACCGGATCGCCAGGCGCATGGGTCTCAGGTCCGCGCCGGTCGAGACGCTCGCCGAGGGCCTGTTTCTGCATGTGCTCGCCGATTCTCCGGTCGGCGCGCAGTTTGCCGATGACTCCCTGCGGCACTCCTATGACTTGTGGCGCGCGCGGGTGGGGCTCGTCGCCGGCGGGGCGGCGGTTTTCGGTCTGTGCATGCTGTTTTCCGGGGCAAACCTCTACGACATGCGCCAGGTGAACGAGCAAACCGAGACCGACCGCCGGCAGGAAGCGCTCGCGACGGAGGAATACGCGCGATTGCAGTCGAATTTCCCGAAAACGCCGGCCACGGCCGAAAACCTCAGAGCAATCGTCAAGAACTACCAGACTCTGCTGCGGCAGAGCTCTTCCCCCCGCGACATGCTCATCGGGATCAGCGAGGCGGTAACGACGCTGCCCCAGATCGAGATCGACAGGATCAACTGGGAGTACGGCAACGCGTTGAAGCCGGCATCCGACCGCGAGGCGTCCAGGGCTCCGCCCGTCCCGCGGGCTCCGTCCGGGACGGAGGCGGGGGCCGAGTTGCAGACCCAATCGGCCGAGATTTCGGGCAGGCTGATTCTGCCGCAAGTCTCCGACTACCGTGCCATTATCGCGCTCGTGAACCGGTTCACCGAGGCGCTTCGCCTGCGGCCCGGGACGGAAGTGATCCGTACCCAGCTGCCCTTCGACATCAACGCGGAAAAAAGCCTGAGCGGCGATATCGGGGCGGTGATAAAGCAGGAAGTGCCGCGGTTCTCGGTCATGATAACCAGGCGGGGCACATGAAAATCGCTCGCGGTGACTTGAACAAGCTGCGCCTGCCGCTTGCGCTCGCGATAGCGCTGCTCGCGCTCGGCGCGGCTTCGGTGATCACCAGCGAGTACTATCTGGACGAGGCGAGGCAGGCGCAGTCGGCCAGCCGGCTGGGCCGCGTGGCGGCTCAGGAGCGGGTTTCCAGGGTTGCGGAGGAAGAACGCGAGATTCGCGAACACCTGCTGTCCTACGAGCAGATGCGCCGAAGCGGCATGGTGGGCGACCAGAGCCGGCTCGACTGGATCGAATCGATCGCGAGGATCAAGAAGGACCGGAAGCTCATCGAAATCAAGTACACCATCGAAGCGCAGAAACCCCTCGACTACCCCGGTATCGTCGGCGCGAGCGCCGGCGAATTCGTTATGAGTCGGGTCAAACTCGAGATGCTGCTGCTGCACGAAGGCGACTTGCTGGACTTCCTGGCCGATCTGCGCGCGGCCGGAAAGGCGCACGTTTCGGTGCGCAGCTGTACGGTGTCGCGGATGGAACGCGGCGCGGCACCCGCCGCGCTGCAGCCGCGCCTGCAGGCCGAGTGCCAGGTCGACCTGGTTTCGATCAGGGAGATCAAGCCCGCATGAACCCGCCGCGCACCCGGCCTCGCCCGTTCCCGGACGGAAAATTCCTGCGCGGGCTCGCAAGGCCGGTGCTTGCCGCGGCGTTCCTGTCGGCGGTCGCGGCGGGACCGGCCATGGCCGCCGAGGACCTCGGGCGCCTGTTCCTTACGCCGCAGCAGCGCCAGGAACTGGACCGCCGCCGCAACGCCAACATCCGGGAGTCCGCCGTGGTTGTCGAGAACCTCGTCACCGCGACCGGACAGGTGTCGCGCTCTTCGGGCAAGAACACATTCTGGCTCAACGGCGTCCCGCAGGCGAACCCGAGGAAGCCGCTCGATCCGGCGAAAGTGACCGTGCCCGCAGGGGAAGGCGAAGCTTCGGTCACCCTCAAGATCGGGCAGACGCTCGACAAGGTCCGCGGCGAGATCAGGGATGAACTCGGCAGAGGGAAAATCGCCGTGCGCCCCGCGGGAAAGCGCTAGCACGTGATCGCGCCCGCCTCGCGACGCAAGCAGCGCGGTCTCGCGCTGTTTTTCCTGCTGGCGCTGATCGGCTTGGTGGGCGGTTTCCTCATCATCAATGCCATGAACCGGAGCGGCGCCGAGTTGTCGCTCGCGCGCGATCAGAAGACCCAGGCCGCGCTCGACCGGGCCAAACAGGCGCTGCTCACCTTCGCCGCCACCGAGCGTGTCGAAAAGTCGATGGACACGACGACTCCCCCGCCCCCGGCACCGGGAAACGCGCACAACCCCAACAGGGGCGTCCCCGGCTACCTGCCCTGCCCGGAACTGGGTCCACCCACCCTGTTCGCGGAGGGCACCACCGCCCCGACTTGCGGCGTCTCCGGGGTTAGCTCGATCGGCAGGCTCCCCTGGTACACGCTCAACACGGAGCCGCCCCGGGACGGGTCGGGCGAATGCCTGTGGTACGCCGTGTCGGGCACCTACAAGTACAACCCGAACGGCGTCAACGTCGACCCGGGCGTGTCCGCCGCGTCGAACATGATGAACTGGGACACCCCGGGGCTGTTCGACGTACTCGCTTCCGACGGCAGCACTTACCTCGCCGGCGGCGGCCCCTCCACGCGCGCCGTCGCCGTGATCTTCGCACCCGGCGCGGCGCTGCAGGGACAGAACCGGTCGGGCGCGGGCGGCGCCGTTTGCGGAGGAAACTACACCGCCTCCAACTATCTGGAGTCCGCGAACGGCGTCAACAACTCCGCGGTATCGGCCGTGGCGAACGCCGTCACCCGGTTCATCGCCGGCCAGTTCTCCAATA
>JBATEB010000008.1:0-6280 GCA_049663805.1 Burkholderiales bacterium
GGAGGAAGACCGCGGGCCGGCCGGGCCCGCGCGGAGGATCAGTTTCGCGCCGCGAGCGCGTCGTGAATGGCGCATGCGGCGCGCTTGCCGGCGCCCGCCGCGAGGATCACCGTCGCCGCGCCCGTGACGGCGTCGCCGCCCGCGAACACCAGCGCCTTGGAAGTGAGCCCGGTCTTCTCGTCGGCGACGAGGCAGCCCTTGTTGTCGGTGAGCAGACCCGCCGTAGTGCGGGTGAGGAGCGGGTTCGGCGTCGTTCCGATGGCGAGCACCACATTGTCGACGGGAAGCTCGAACTCGCTGCCTTCGATCGGGATCGGGCGCGCGCGCCCCGAGGCGTCGGGCTCGCCGAGCTGCATCTTCCGGCACTTCAGGCCCTTCGCCCAGCCCTCGGCGTCGCCGATGATTTCGAGCGGATTGGTCAGCCAGTGGAACTTCACGCCCTCTTCGATCGCGTGGTGGTACTCCTCGACGCGGGCGCTCATCTCTTTTTCGCTGCGGCGGTAGACGATCATCGCTTCCTCGGCGCCCATCCTGAGCGAGGTGCGCACGGCGTCCATCGCGGTGTTGCCCGCCCCGATCACCGCGACGCGCTTGCCCACCCGCACCGGCGTGTCCGCCTCGGGAAACTCGTAGCCGCGCATCAGGTTGATCCGGGTGAGGAACTCGTTCGCCGACATCACTCCGTTCAGGTTCTCCCCTGGGATGCCGAGGAACTGCGGCAGCCCGGCGCCGGTGCCGATGAACACCGCCGCGTAGCCGTGCTTCTCGAAGAGTTGATCGAGCGTGAGCGTCTTGCCGATGATGACGTTGCACACGATCTCGACCCCCATCGCCTCGAGCAGGCCGATCTCCCAGTCGAGGATATCCTTGGGCAGCCGGAACTCGGGAATGCCGTAGCGGAGCACCCCGCCCGCGGCGTGCAGCGCCTCGTAGATCGTCACCGCATAGCCGCGCCGCGCGAGCTCGCCGGCGCACACCAGCCCCGAGGGGCCCGCCCCGATGACGGCGATCTTCTCCGCCCGGGTGATCTTCGACTCGACCGAGGGCGGCTGCGTGCGCTCCCAGTCGGCGACGAAGCGCTCGAGGTGGCCGATCGCCACCGGCTCGAAGCGGCGGGTCATGCTGCACTCGGCCTCGCACTGGGACTCCTGCGGGCAGACGCGCCCGCAGATCGCCGGCAGCGGGTTCGCCGAGCGCAGAATCTTCGCCGCGCCGGCCATGTCGCCGATCGCCACGGCGTGGATGAACTCGGGGATCGGGATCTGCACCGGACAGCCCTCCACGCACACCGGGTCCTGGCAACGCAGGCAGCGCTCGGCCTCGAACGCCGCGTGTCGCAGCGTGTAGCCCTCGTTGACCTCGCGGAAGTCGTGCGCGCGCTGCGCGGCGTCGCGCACCGGCATCGGCGTCTTCTCGGCGCGCTTGACCGGCATTACCTTGCCTCCCGGTTGGCCATGCAGGCGAGACGGTCGATCGCCTGTTTCTCTTCCCTGACGTAGGCCTTGTTGCGGCGCATCGCCACGTCGAAATCCACCTCGTGGGCGTCGAAGCAGGGACCGTCGACGCAGGCGAACTGCGCCTTGCCGCCGACGGTGACGCGGCAGCCGCCGCACATGCCGGTGCCATCGACCATCAGCGGGTCCATCGACACCAGGGTTTTCACCTTCGGTGCGCGCGTCGTCTCCGCCACCGCGCGCATCATCGCCATCGGTCCGATGGCCACCACGGTGTCGGGCCGTCCCGGCCCGTCGCCGGCGATGAGCTGCGCCAGGCGCTGCGTGACGAAGCCCTTGAACCCGGCCGAGCCGTCGTCGGTGCAGATCTCGAGGTCGGTGCACACCGCGCGCAATTCGTCGGCGAGGATCAGCAGATCCTTGCTGCGCGCCCCGAGGATCGCGGTGGTGCGGTCGCCGCGCTCCGAACACTCGCGCATCAGGCACAGGAGCGCCGCCGAGCCGAAGCCGCCGCCCACGCCGCACACGTGCCCGCCGGGAGGAATCCCGACATGACTGCCCAGGGGACCGGCGACGTCGAGGATCTCCCCCCCCGCCTCGAGCGCGCAGACCCGCTTGGTGGTCGCGCCGACTTCCTGCACCACGATGGAAATCGTCCCCGCGGCGCGGTCGAAGTCGGCGATGGTGATCGGGATCCGCTCCCCGCCCTCGCGCACGCGGAGCATGACGAACTGTCCCGGTTTCGCCGACGCCGCGATCAGCGGCGCGTCCAGGAGGAAGTACCGGGTGACCGGAGTCAGCCGGCGGGTTTCGATGATGCGAGCCATATTCTCGTCCTAAAGAATCGGATGCTCGTGCATCGCCTTCAACCGCGCCCAGCGGCGGTCGGTCTCGGCCTGGATGCCCTCGACGACCGCGGCGTTCGCGGGCTGAAGCAGGTGGCGGGTCTTGCCCATGAGCTTCAACCAGTCCGACACCGGATGACGGCGGCCGCTCGCGTCCGGATCGTAGGTGAGCGTCGTATGGCCGTGCTCGACCTCGTAGAGCGGGAAGAAGCAGCTGTCGATCGCCGCCTGCAGCACCGGCTGCGCGGCGTCGTCGGCGGTGCGCCAGTTGAGCGGGCAGAAAGAGAGGATCTTGCCGTACACCAGGCCCTCGCGCTTCGCGTACCACTGCGATTTTGCGACCTTGCGCATCAGGTCCTCGGGATAGCCCTCGCTCGCCGTGAACACGTAAGGCAGATGGCACGCGGCGAAGATCTGCGCGGTGTCCTTGTGGTGGTAGCGTTTTCCCGGCAGGCTCTTGCCGACCTCGCTGGTGGAGGTGCGGTGGCCGAAGGGCGTGGAGTACGAGAGCTGCGCGCCGGTGTTCATGTAGCCCTGGTTGTCGTACTCGAGGATCATCATGCGGTGGTTGCGGTTGGCCGCGCCGATCGCCGGACCCATGCCGATGTCCATGCCGCCGTCGCCGGAGACCATTACGAAGGTGATGTCCTGCGAAGCGGGCAGCTCGCCGCGGCGCACGCGTTCGTGGTACATCTCGACCAGCCCCGAGAGGGTCGCCGCGCCGTTCTGGAACAGGTTGTGGACATAGTTGATGCGGTGCGCGGTCGCCGGGTAGCCGGTGGTCACGACCATGGCGCAACCGGTCTGGAACAGCACCACGATGTCGCCCTCGAGCGCGTTGTAGACCTGGTGCAGCGTCGGGAAGGCGCCGCAACCCGGACACGCGCCGTGCCCGGGACCGATGCGGTTCGGCATCTCGGTCATCTTCCACAGCGGCGCGAGCTCCACCTCGAGCCGGCCGCTCGCCTCGTTGCGTTGCACTTTGGCCATGCCGCGCGAGACCTCGGCGGCCGGTATCGGCGGAAGGCCGGGGCGCGCGCCGCTGCGCGGACGCCCGGGGGTGGCGCCGTGATAGGCGAACGGCGCGCCGGCGCGTCCGGAGCGCGCCGCGTCGAGCGCCTGTGCGAAGAATTGCCCGGCATCGGTTCCGTAGAAGTCCTTGCCGCCGAGGCCGTAGATGCGCGACAGGACCTGGGTATCGTTCTCCGGGTCGATCTGGATCGCCGCGCGCACTTCGAGCGAGAGATTGCCGCCGCCCGCGCCGTAGGAATCGGCGCGGTCGCCGATGGTGACGGCCTTGACGCGCCTGAGCGCGCGACGGAATTCCTCCGCCGGGAACGGCCGCAGGACATTGGGCGAGAGCACGCCGACTTTCTCTCCCTTGCCGCGCAGCTCATCGGCCGTTTCCTTGGCGGTCTCGGCAGCCGAGTTGAGCAGCACCGTCGCGACCTCGGCGTCCTCCATGCGGTAGGCGTCGAGCACCGGGTACGCCCGGCCGGTCAGCGCCTCGATCTCGGCGAGCACCTCGGGGATCACCTGCCGCGCGGCCTCCATCGCCTGCGAGAGCTGGACCTTGTTGTTGATGAGGTCCGGGTCGTTCATGTACGGCCCGAAGGTCGCCGGGTGAGCGGTGTCGAGCGGCGTGGGCATGGCCGGCCGCTCGCCGAGGAAACGGCGCACCGGCTCGAGGTCGTCGAACACCTGGATGCGGCGCTTCTGGTGGCTGGTGAAGAAGCCGTCGTAGGCGATGAGCACCGGCAGCCGTACTTCGGCGTGCTCGCCGATCTTCACCGCGGCGAAGTTCATATCGTATACAGCCTGCGGGTCGCGCGCGCACAGAACGATCCAGCCGGTGTTGAGGGCGTAGTAGATGTCCGAGTGGTCGCCGCGGATGTCGAGCGGCCCGGAGACCGCGCGCGCCGCGATGTTGAGCACCATCGGCACGCGCGTGCCGGCCTGGACCGGGAGCTGCTCGAGCGAGTAGAGCAGTCCCTGCGAGCTGGTGGCGTTCAGCACGCGCCCGCCGCCCAGCGCCGCTCCGTAGCAGATGCCCGCGGCGCCGTGCTCGCCGTCGCCCGCGACCATCACGATCTCGTGCTCGCCGTCAGCGCGCATCTTCGAGAGGCTCTCGGCGACCTCGGTCGAGGGCGTGATCGGGAAGTAGCCCATCAAGTGAAAGCCGATGTCGCGCGCGGCGAGCGCCGCGGCTTCATTGCCGCTCCTGAACTCGAGTTTCTGCCGGACGCGGCCCGCCGGAACATCGGTCGCGCGTGGTGCGGTGGCCAGGGCCTGGGTCGTCATGGTTTCCCCCGTCATCCGATCAGTTCCGGGAACAGCGGCACGCGCAGCCGGTCGGCGAGGCCGGGTGTTTCCGTTTCGCGCGTGAGCGCGCCGCTCGGGCAGGACTCGACGCAACGCAGGCACCCCTTGCAGTAGCGGTAGTCGATGCCCATCAGTTCGCGCTCGAACTTGCCGCCTTCCTCGCCCTCGCCCCAGGCGAGGCAATAGTCCGGGCAGACCAGATCGCAGACGCCGCAGTGGATGCATTTGTCGCGGTCGAGGACCGGCATCAGCCCGGTGCGCGATACGGAAAGATCGTTCCAGGCCATGTTGCCCGGCTCGGGCACGATGCCGCCGGACGGCTGCGTTTCGTAACCCCACGCGGGCTCCGGGCGGCTGACCGGCAGATCGCCCTCCGCGCGGCCCACGCCTTCGAGGATCTCGAACTCGGCCTCGCCGCGCCGAAACGCGCGCGCGTTCGACGCGACGGCCTCCGGGTGCTTACCCGCAAACTCCTCGGAGAGCGCCTCCAGGATCGTGTCGCGCGCGAGGAACGGGAACGCGCCGCAAAGCGTCCCCAGCAGCACCGCGTTGGGCCGCGATTTCTCCTCCATCGCGATCCCGAGCGCGTTGACGCGGATGACGCGCGCGGCGCGCGGCAGCGCCGCGAGCTCCCCGGGCACGGGACCCGGCGGGGCGTTGTAGATGAACGTGCCGTCTTCGAGCAGGCCGGCGCGCGTCGCCGGATTGCGCAGCAGCGCCGCGTGGAAGACGACGATCGCGTCGGGCGTCTCGACCGGCGCGCTGGTGCGGATCGGACGCTCCGCGGGCCCGAGGCGCACGAACGAGCGCAGGAGCGAGCCTTTCTTCTCCGAGCCGTACGAGGAAAAGTGGGCGCCGTTCAGTCCCATCCTCAGCACCGCGGCACCCGCCAGCACCTGTCCGGCCGCGTGGGCGCCCAGTCCCCCGATCGACTCGAACCGGATCTCGAAGAAACGGCCAGGGTGCGGCAGCGAGGCGCTCCCGTTCATCAGGCGGCCCGGAAGATCGGTCGGTTTTCCACGCATCGCTCAATGGTGGGGGTATCGAGACGCCCCGATGTTGAGCTATGTCAAAAACTACCGGCGGTTGCGGACCGACCGCCTACAGCGAAGGCACGAATTCCTGCATGTCGGGAAACAGCAGGCGCACCAGCGCTCGCGGCCAGGCGAGGTGCAGCAGGCGGTCGAACACGAGGTAGCAGACCAGCGTCACCCCCGCCGCCGAGCCGAGCATCAGGCCCCAGCGCTCGCGGCCCTCGATGCGCATGTACAGCACGATGAAAGCGAAGGTCGCCGGCAGCATGCCGATGAGCCCGGTCAGAGCGAGATAGGCGAGCAGCCATCCGAGGAAGACCCACGCACGCTTCGCCACGGTGCGCCGGTCCAGCCCGTCGGCGGCGGCCGCGAGATCGGTCGGCGCGCTGCGCGCCTGCGGGGTCTCGCCCGGATCGCGTGCACGCGGCTCGCGAAACGTGAAATTCAGGAAACTCGCCGCCAGCATGAACAGCGAGATGCCGCCGACGATGAGCGGGACGAGCTTCGCGTTCAGGCGCCATCCCGCGGCGTAGAACATCATCACGCCGAGCAGGGCGAGCAGGAACAGGTAGAACGCGGTATTCGCCTCCAGGCGCGGCGCCGAGCGGTAGCCCGAGAACAGGAC
>JBATEB010000009.1:0-35674 GCA_049663805.1 Burkholderiales bacterium
ACAAGAGCGACGTGCTGGTGCTCGATCCCAATTCCGAGTTCTTCAGATACTTCAGAGACCCGGGCAAGCGCGGCCGGTGAATGGGAACGAGTTTCCTCATGGCCATCGCCTTGATGCTGGTGATCGAGGGCGCATTGCCGTTTCTTCATCCGAAACTGTGGCGCGACACGTTTCGCCGAATTACGGAATTCACTGACGGCCAGATCCGATTCTTCGGGCTTAGCTCGATGGCGATCGGCCTGGTGATCTTTTTTTTCGTCCGTTAGAGACCCCGAATGCGCACCTGGGTTCTCCCGGAGAATTTCGAAGACATCCTGCCGCCCCGGGCTCAGCGGATCGAGCGGATGCGCAGCCGGCTGCTCGAGCTGTTTCGCCGCAACGGCTACCAGCTGGTGATCCCCCCCCTGCTCGAGTACCTGGAATCGCTGCTGACGGGGACAGGCCACGATCTGGACCTTCGCACCTTCAAACTGGTGGACCAGGTTTCCGGGCGCACGATGGGGGTGCGCGCCGACATTACGCCTCAGGTGGCGCGCATCGACGCGCATCTGTTGAATCGCAAGGGTGTCACGCGTTTGTGCTACGCGGGGAGCGTGCTGCACACGCGGCCTCGGGGGCTCGACTCGACCCGGGAGCCCCTGCAGATCGGCGCCGAAGTCTACGGGCACTCGGGTCTCGAGAGCGATCTGGAGATCCAGCGCCTTCTCGCCGAAGCGCTGGCCGAGTGCGGAATCTCCGGAGCGCGGCTGGATCTCGGCCACGTTGCCGTGTTCCGGGCGATCTGCCGGCATGCCGGGGTCGAGCCTGAACTCGAATCGGAACTCTACGAAGTCCTGGCGGCGAAGGACCTGCCCGCGGTGCGGGTGGTGACCGCAAAATTGCCCAAGAGCACGCGTGAGGCCTTGCTCGCTCTCCCCGAGCTGTACGGCGACGGGGCGATGCTGGAGCGCGCGGCGCGCGTGCTTCCGAAGTATCCCGAGATCAGGGCCGCATTGCGGGATCTGAGGATTCTCTCGCGTAACGGCCGGATCCCCGTTTCGGTCGATCTGGCCGATCTGCGCGGATACCACTATCACAGCGGTGTGGTATTCGCCGCCTATGCGCCCGGGGCGGCCAACGCGCTGGCGCTCGGTGGCCGTTACGACGAGGTCGGCAGGGCATTCGGGCGGGCACGTCCGGCCACGGGATTCAGCATGGATCTGCGCGACCTCGCGCGCGCCGCGCCGCAGGAAAGGGGTGCGGCCGCCGTCCATGCCCCGCATTCGCGCGATCCGGGCCTTGCGGCCGCAATCGGCAAACTCAGATCGGCCGGAGAAGTCGTCGTCGTCGAGCTCCCCGGACACGCCGGGACACCGCTTCAGCCCGAGTGCGATCGCAAGCTGGTGAAGCGCGGCGGCAGGTGGGTGGTGAGAAATGCCCGTTAGCACCGGTCGCGGACGCGCACCGATGACAGCGCCCGCCGCGAGCCGTCCGGCGCTGATCTGATGGGGAAGAACGTCGTCGTCATCGGAACCCAATGGGGTGACGAGGGCAAAGGCAAGGTCGTGGACTGGTTGACCGACCACGCTCAGGGCGTGGTGCGTTTCCAGGGCGGCCACAACGCCGGGCATACGCTGGTCATCGGCGGCAAGAAGACCGTATTGCACCTCGTTCCCTCGGGTGTGCTCAGGGAAGGCGTGACCTGTTACATCGGCAACGGCGTCGTTCTCTCGCCGCGGGCGCTGGTCGATGAAATCGACGAGCTCGAACGCGCCGGGGTGGATGTCAGCAGCCGGTTGCGGATCTCCGAGGCCTGTCCCCTGATACTCCCTTACCATGCCGCGCTCGATGTCGCGCGGGAATCGGCGCAGGGCGACACGAAGATCGGCACGACCGGGCGCGGCATCGGGCCCGCCTACGAGGACAAGGTCGCTCGCCGTGCGATCCGCCTCAATGATCTCCTCTCGCCCGGGCGCTTTTCGGCGAAGCTCGAGCCGCTGCTCGATTTCCACAATTTCGTTCTGACCCGATATCTGGGCGCGGAACCCGTCGATTTCGAGAAGACGCGGGACGACGCGCTGGCGCTCGCGCCGCGGCTCAAGCTCCTGGTGGCGGACGTCTCGCGCGAGCTCTACGAGGCGAATCGCGCCGGGAGCAATCTTCTGTTCGAGGGCGCCCAGGGCGCGCTTCTCGACGTCGACCATGGCACCTACCCTTATGTCACCTCGAGCAACTGTGTCGCCGGTGCCGCTGCGGCGGGCGCGGGAATCGGGCCTCAGATGCTGCATTATGTCCTGGGCATCACCAAGGCATACGCGACGCGGGTGGGATCGGGACCTTTCCCCACCGAGCTCCAGGACGGGACGGGCGAGCTGTTGCGAAGACGGGGCCAGGAATTCGGAGCAACCACCGGACGCCCGCGCCGCTGCGGGTGGTTCGATGCCGCGGCGCTGAGGCGCTCGATACAGATCAACGGCGTGTCGGGGCTTTGCATTACCAAACTCGACGTGCTGGACGGCATGGAGAAGGTGAGACTCTGCGTCGCGTACCGGGTCGACGGCGCGCGCCTGGATCTCCTGCCCTCGGGAGCCGAGGACGCCGCGCGGTGCGAGCCGATCTACGAGGAGCTTCCGGGGTGGAGCGCGAGCACTGTCGGGGTCAGCGCCTACGACGAGCTGCCGGCGCCTGCACGGGCCTATCTGGAGCGTCTGCAATCGATCTGCGGTGTGCCAGTGGACATGATCTCGACCGGGGCTGAAAGAAAAGAGACGATCGTCCGTCGGCACCCGTTCAAGTAGGCGTGGCCCAGGCGTGGCGTTTCCGCGGAGGCCGCAGTGGGTTCTTCGCTCGCTCGCTTGACGCCGGATTCGAGCATGCCCAATAATCGATGAGCAGGTTCATTATCAAGCGGGATTGAGCGCTACAAGAGGAGGAAAGGAGTGCTCGAGGGGTTTGTTCCGTTTCCACCGCAGTTTGCTGGTCGTTATCGCGAGCGGGGATACTGGCGGGACCAATCGCTCGCGCAGGAGTTCGCGGCGGTATTTAGGCGCTACGCCGATCGCGTCGCCGTGATCGACCGAGGGGCCTCCTATACCTACGCCGAGATCGATCGCGCCTCCGATCGCTTGGCCTTGAACCTGCTCGAGGCGGGTCTCCAGCCGCTTGACCGGGTCGTGGTGCAGCTGCCGAACGTGATCGAATTCGTGCATCTGTATTTCGCCCTGCAGAAAATCGGCTGCATCCCGATCGCGGCGCTGGTCACTCATCGCTACCTCGAGGTGAGCCAGTTCGCCAAGCTCTCGGGTGCGGCCGCCTGCGTCACGCCTGACCGTTACGGCGATTTCGATTTCACCGAGATGGTGGGCCGCGTGCGCGCAGAAGCGCCCTCGGTCCGAATCGGAATAGTCCTCGGCGAGGCGCCCGGCGGTTTCCTGTCGCTTTCGGAATTGTTCTCCCGCGAGCCGAAGCGGTCGGCGGAGGAACTTCGCAAGCTGAAGATCGATCCGACCGCCCCCGCGATATTTCAATTGTCCGGCGGAACGACCGGCGTCCCCAAGCTCATCCCGCGCACCCACAACGACTACGCCTATAACTCGAGGATCGCGTCGGCCGTGTGTGAGGTGAGCGGCGGCTCGGTGCTGCTGCTGGCGTTGCCCATCGCGCACAACCTTCCCCTTGCCTGTCCGGGGCTTCAGGGCTACCTGTTCAACGGGGGAAAGGTCGTGCTCTCCGCGAGCACCCGGCCCGAGGACCTGTTCCTCCTTATCCAGGAACACAGGGTCACGCACCTCAAGGTGGTGCCTGCGCTGCTCATTCGCCTGATCAATGATCCGTCGATCGGCAGGTACGATCTCTCGTCGCTTCGCGTCGTCCAAAGCGGCGGCCAGCGCATGCAGCCCGAAGTGAGGTTGCGAACCAAGCAACTCATTCCCAGCGTCACGGTTCAGGAGAACTTCGGCATGTCCGAGGGGATGCTGTTCTTCGTGCGTTTGGACGATTCCGAGGAGGTGCGTCTGGAGACCTGCGGCAAGCCGCTGTCGCCGGACGACGAAGTCAGGCTGGTCGACGAAGAGGGCCGGGAAGTCGCCCCCGGGGAAGTGGGCGAGCTGACTTGCCGGGGACCGTATACCTTGCGCGGCTATTTCGGGGTGCCCGAATACAACGCGAGGCAGTTTACGCCGGACGGCTTCTACCGCTCCGGCGATCTGATGCGCCTTCACCCGACGGGGAACTACGTCGTCGAGGGTCGCAGGAAGGATCTCATCAACCGGGGCGGCGAAAAGATCAGCGCCGAGGAGGTCGAGAACCTGATTCTCTCGCACCCATGCGTTCAGAACATCGCCTGCGTTCCGATGCCCGATGCCGTTCTGGGCGAACGAATGTGCGCCTTCGTGGTGCTCAGGCGCGGCCGAAGTTTGACGCTGGAGGAGTTGGTCACGTTCCTCAAGGAAAGGGAGATCGCCAAATTCAAGCTGCCCGAGCGTCTTGAGATCGTGCCTGATTTTCCGGTGTCGACCTTCGGCAAGGTTTCGAAAAAGGCGCTGGGCGAGATGATTGCCCGCAAGCTCGAGGGGGGACGCGCCGCCTGAGCCGGCGGCGCTCGGATCGCATGCGCATCATCGACCTGCACTGTTACCCGGGGACGAAGGAGTGGATCGCCTGCCAGGGTCCCTACGTGGACGCGCTCGCCAAGTATTGGAACCGCGGCTGGGTTGCGAAGGCCGAGGACGAGGTCATCGGCGAGTTCACCGCCGCGGGAGTCGAGGCGGTGCTCGTTGCGCTCGACCTGGAGACCACCATTGGCACGCCGCCGTGCACCAACGAATACGTGCATGCGATGTGGAAACGTCATCCGCAGCGCGTGATCCAGGCCTGGGGCGCGGTCGAGCCGGCCAAGGGAGATGTCGCAATCGCCCAGGCGAAGAAAGCGGTGAAGGAGCTGGGGATGATCGGATTCCACTTCCATCCGATCATGCAGCACTTCGCCGTCAACGACCGGAAGTATTATCCGCTGTTCGAGGTCATCAACGAGCTCAAGGCGGCGGTCATGATCGACGTGGGCACGACCGGCATGGGCGCGGGAATACCCGGCGGGATGGGCGCGCGCATACGGCACGCCCATCCTTCCGCGATCGACGACCTCGCGGCGGATTTTCCGGACCTGAAAATCATCATGGCGCACCCGGGCTGGCCCTGGGTCGATGAGACCACCGCGGTCGCCCTGCACAAGGGAAATGTCTTCTGGGAGATGTCCGGTTGGGCGCCGAAGTACTTTCCGGCCTCGCTCAAGGTGGACATGCGGGCGAGGCTCCAGGAAAAGATCATGTTCGGCAGCGATTATCCGAGCCTTCCCTATGCCCGGATCCTTAAGGAATGGGGCGAATTGGGTTACCCCGATACCGTGATGGAAAAGATTTTCCATCAGAACGCGGAGCGCATACTCGGTCTGTGAGCGCCTGGCGCGCCTTGAATCGCCCGCGCGTGCAGCGCGATCACGCCTGGGCAAGGCGTTGCCAATACTGAACCTCTTCATTCTTCAAGGACGAAAGACACCCTATGTCCACGCAAAAACCCGCGGCGCTGGTGACCGGGGCGGCGAGCGGCATCGGCCGCAGCGCCGCGCTGGCGCTGGCGCGGTCGGGCTACGACGTCGCCATCAACTACAGCCGGAGCGAGGCCGCCGCGCAGTCGGTCGCGGGCGAAGCCTCGAAATCGGGCGTGCGCACACTGCTCGTCCGCTGCGATGTTTCGGACGACGTCGGCGTTCGTGGGATGCTGGCTCGGGTCCGGGAGACATTCGGCCGGCTCGATGTGCTCATCAATAACGCCGGCACCACCACTGAAACGAAACCGAAGGATTTCGACGGCATGACCGTCGAGGAGTGGGACCGGGTGTTCGCGGTCAACGTGCGCGGCCTGTTTCTCGTCACGCGCGCCGCCGTGCCGATGCTGCGTGCTTCGAAGGGCTGCATCGTCAATACGGCCAGCATAGTGGGCTTGAGGCCGGGACCCCAGCCCCTGCCGTATGCGGCCAGCAAGGCGGCGGTGGTCAATCTGACCAGGACCCTTGCCTACAATCTCGGCCCGGAAATCCGCGTCAATGCCGTCGCGCCGGGCTGGATGGAGGGGGATTGGATGGAGCGGATGTTGAAGGACAGGTATGAGGAGCTCATGTCCCGCCGCGCCAAGCTCACCCCGCTCAAGCGCTGCGTCACCGCCGAGGACGTGGCCGAGACGATGATGTCGCTCGTCCGGTCGAACCGCTTTGTCACGGGCGAGGTGATCGTGGTCGATGGGGGCTTTTCCAGCTCGACTTGAATTCCGGCCGACGGCCCCCGGCTCCGGGGCGGAGGCGTTGACCGGGCCCCGGTGATTCGGCATCCGCGTCACCGTCGATTGGCGGGCCGGGGGGCGGCTATAATGGAGCACCCGGAAGGATGGAAAGCCGGAACCGCCCCGGATTCACCCCGGGGGAAATCGGATCCATGAACAGGCCCGCGACCAAGATGACGCCGCCGAGCAGCGCACTGACCGAAGAGGAACTGAAGCTTGCACAGCTGATCGTGGCGACGCTCAACCTGGAGACGCAGGCCGCGGATATCGACCCCTCCGCGCCCCTGTTTGGAGACGGGATGGGTCTCGACTCGATCGACATCCTCGAGATCGCGCTGGCGATATCCAAGACCTATGGCGTAAAGCTGCGATCCGACGACGAGCACAATCGCAATATCTTCGACTCACTCCGCAGTCTCAATCAGCACATCCAGCAGCACCGGGCCAAATAGGCGGTGAACTCGCTGCCCAGGGGCGCGTCATGCCTGACCTTCCGCTGATCCGATATTTCAGCGCCGGCGCGAGCTTCGCGGTTCGGGACGGGCGGACCCTCTCCGTCGAGGAATTCCTGAGCGAGGCGCACGCCCTGGCGGAAATGCTTCCGGACCGACCGTTTCTCGTGAATCTGTGCGTGGACCGCTACCGCTTCGCGGTCGGGCTTGCCGCCGCCCTGCTGCGCCGCCAGGCGAGCTTGCTGCCCTCCAACGCGACGGCGGTTCTCCTGACGCGGCTGGCTCTCGACTATCCCGGCGTCTACTGCCTCGAGGAGGGTCCCCTGAGAGCGTCCGCCATCGAGAGTTTTCCTTACCCGCAGGCGTTGGACCGCAAGAAGGCGAGGACCGAGGTTCCGCTCATCCCCGAAGACCAGCTTGCCGCCATCGGTTTCACCTCCGGCTCCACCGGGCGTCCCACGCCGCATCCGAAGTCCTGGCGATCGCTTGCCGGAAGCGGCCGGGCCGAGCTCGAGCGTCTTGGTCTGGACAGATTCCGCGGCATGAGCTTGCTCGCGACGGTGCCGCAGCAGCACATGTACGGGCTGGAGAGCAGCGTTCTCATGGTGATGCAGGGAGGGTTGACGATGCATGCAGGGCGGCCCTTCTTTCCCGCCGATATCTGCGCGGAGCTGGGGGCGCTGCCCAGACCGCGCGCTCTGGTGACGACCCCGGTGCACCTGCGGGTGTTGCTCGCGGAGGCGAGCGACTTGCCCCCGGTGGATCTGCTCTTGTGCGCGACCGCCCCGCTGTCCCCGCAGCTCGCGGGCGAAGCGGAATCGCGCTTCGGGGCGCCGCTCCACGAAATCTACGGTTGCACCGAAGCCGGGCAGGTGGCAACGCGTCGCCCGGCTCGGACCCATGAGTGGCGACTGCTTCCGGGAATAAGCCTCCACCAGGACGAGAAAGGAACCTGGGCAAGCGGCGGGCATGTCGAGAACGACGTATTGCTGAGCGACGTGATCGAGCTGCGCGGCGAGGGCGCGTTCGAGCTGCACGGACGGACAAGCGACCTGGTCAACATCGCGGGAAAACGTACTTCGCTCGCCCATCTCAACTTCCACCTGAATTCCATCGAGGGCGTGCGGGACGGAGCTTTCGTCATGCCCGAGGAGGAGGACGGGACGGTAACGCGGTTGACGGCGTTCGTGGTTGCGCCGGGGCTCGCGAGCGAAGCCATCATCGCCGCCCTGCGGCAGCGCGTCGACCCGGTGTTCCTGCCGCGACCGTTGTGCCTGGTCGATTCTCTTCCGCGCAACGAGACGGGAAAGCTGCCGCGCAGCGCTCTGGACGATCTGGTGGCCCGCTTCGCCACGAGGATGGGTTAGCATTGGCGACGGTCGAGCGGAATTTCCCTCGGGACCACGCCGCTGCGCAAGGGCACTTCCCCGGCAATCCGATCATTCCGGGCGCGTGCCTGCTGAGCGAAATACTGCGCGCGATCGAGGCCCGTCTCGGCCGCGGCCTGTACCCGTGCGTGGTCGCATCCGCAAAATTCACCCGCCCGGTTCGCCCGGGAGACCGCGTTTTGATCGAGTTCTCCGAAGTTGCGGGAAAAAGAATAAAGTTCAGTTGCTCGGTCGGTCAGGCGGGAGTGCTCACGGGGGAAATCGTTTGTGACGTCGAATAGCGCAGCCGTAGCCGCCCCCACCGGCCGCCGGCGCTGGCGCCCGCCCGTATTCGTTGCGGTTTCTGCGGCGCTGCACGTGGGCGCGGCAGTCGTCCTCGCGGCGAGTCCCCGGGAATGGGCATGGGTCATCGCGGCGGTGGCGGCCAACCAGCTCCTGCTGATCGCCGCCGTCCTCCGGCCCCGGGGAAGCCTTCTGGGGAAAAACGTGGTGCGCCTTCCTGATTCGGCCGCGCAACGCGGCGAAATATCGCTCACTTTCGACGACGGTCCCGACCCGCTTCTCACACCCCGGGTGCTCGACTTGCTCGATCGCCACCGGGCGAAGGCGAGCTTCTTTTGCGTCGGCGAGCGGGCGGCAGCCTGCCCGGAGTTGACGCGGGAGATCGCGCGCCGCGGGCACAGCGTCGAGAATCACAGTTATCGCCACCGCCATTCGTTCGCATTCCTGGGGCTCTCCGGCCTGCGGCGCGAAGTCGGCAGCGCGCAGGAAACCCTGGCGGCGATTACGGGCCGGCGGCCCGAGTTCTTTCGTGCGCCCGCGGGATTTCGCAGCCCGCTTCTCGACCCCGTTCTGGCCGCGCTCGGAATGTGCTACGTGTCCTGGACCCGGCGCGGCTTCGATGCGACGGACCGGCAACCGGGAAGGATTCTGGGCCGGCTGACACGGGGCCTGTCCGCGGGCGACGTGCTGCTCCTGCACGACAGCTCGCCTGTCGCCCTGGAGGTGCTCCCTGAATTGCTGAAACAAACCGAGGCGCTCGGTCTCAAATCGGTATCCCTGGCCGCCGCTTTTGCAAACCAAGCCGTCGAACGCGTCCCTGCCGCCTGACTCGATGCAGCCTCTCCTCATAAGCCGTTTCGCCGTCGTGAACAGCCTGGGCGCCGGTTCGGGGGCGGTGGCGCGCGCCTTGCGCGAGCAGCGCTCGGGACTCGTTTCGCGCGATTTCGAGACGGCTCGCGTCGAGACCTGCATCGGACCGGTCGACCGACTGGACGATTTTCGGATAAGGGAAGACCTGCGCGACTACGATTGCCGCAATAACCGCCTGGCGCAGCTGTGCCTTGAGCAGGACGGCTTCGTTGCGGCCGTCGCCGCGGCGCGCGAGAGGTACGGCGCCGGGCGCATCGGGGTCTTCCTGGGGACCAGCACTTCGGGGCTGCATTCGACGGAGCTCGCGTACCGGTCGCGGGATCCGCGGACGGGCGCGCTGCCCCCCGATTACCGCTACGCGGAGACGCAAAGCACCTACTCGATCGGGGCCTTCTCCCGCCGCTATCTGGGATTGACCGGTCCGGGTTTCGTCGTATCCTCCGCGTGTTCCTCCACCGCCAAGGTCTTCGGCAATGCGGCACGGATGATCGGCGCCGGGGTGTGCGACGCCGCCGTGGTGGGAGGAGCGGACACGCTGTGCCTCATGACCCTCTACGGGTTCCAGTCCCTGGGCCTGACTTCGCGCCATCCGTGCCGGCCGTTCGACGCCGAGCGCGACGGAATCTCGATCGGCGAGGGTGCGGGGTTCGCGCTCATCGAAAAGGCGGATCGCGCCGGGACCGGCGCGATGCTGCTCCTCGGAGTGGGCGAAAGCTCGGACGCCTACCACATGTCCACGCCCCATCCGGAGGGACTCGGAGCGCGAATGGCGATGCAGCAGGCGCTGGCTTCGGCGGGACTGGAGCCTCGCGACATCGATTACATCAACCTGCACGGCACGGCGACCAAGAGCAACGATGCGAGCGAGGACAGGGCGGTGTTCGACCTTTTCGGGCCCGAAACCCCGTGCAGTTCGACCAAGGGGGCGACCGGGCATCTGCTCGGTGCGGCGGGCATCACCGAAGCGATCATCTCCCTGCTCGCAATCGGGCAGGGCATGATGCCGGGCGGCGCGAACACGCGAGCGGTCGACCCGGCCCTGAGGAGTCGCTACCTGCTCGAGAACAGGTACCAGAAGGTGTCACGCGTTCTGAGCAACTCGTTCGGTTTCGGGGGCAGCAACTGCAGCCTGGTTCTGGGAGTCGCTCCCTGATGAGGGTCTATGTGGAGGGCGTGGGTTTGCTCGGGCCGGGCTTGCCGGGCTGGGATGCGAGCCGCCCCATTCTGGCCGGCGAGATGCCCTTCCGTTCGGCCGAGGCAGTCATCGGCGCGAGCGAACTGCTGCCGGCCGCGGAGCGGCGCCGCGCCCCCGTTCCGGTCAAGCTCGCGCTCGCCGTGGGTCAGGAGGCCTTCCGCAACGCGGGCCGCGATGCCTCGGCCACGGCGACGGTGTTCACCTCTTCCTCCGGCGAGGGCGAGACCCTGCACCATATGTGCGAGACGCTCGCCTCGGCCGAGCGGGAAGTCTCGCCGACGCGTTTTCACAACTCCGTGCACAACGCCGCCGCCGGTTACTGGAGCATCGCGACGCGATGCCGGGAGGCCTCGACCAGCCTTTGCGCCTATGACGCGAGCTTCGGCGCCGGGCTCATCGAGGCCGTGGTTCAGACGGTCTCGGGCGCCGGGACGGTCTCGCTCATCGCCTACGACCAGCCCTATCCGGAGCCGCTGAATTCGGCGCGCCCGATCCTGGGATGCTTCGGCGTTGCGTTTCTGTTCACCTCCAAGCCCACGGGCCGTGCCTTCGCGTCGCTCGAGGTGGCGTTCCTTCCGGCCGAGGAGACCCCGACGCGCATGTCCGACCCCGGGCTGGAGAGGATGCGGGGCGGGATACCGGCGGCCCGGGCGCTTCCGCTGCTCGCGACGCTCGCCCGCAAGGCGGGCGAGAGCCTCGTGCTCGAATTCCTGGATGGAACGAGCCTGCGCGTTGGAGTGCTGCCGTGCTGATTGCGCGCGAAGCCATCGCGGAAATGATCCCGCATGCGGGCGCGATGTGCCTGCTCGAGGGCGTGCTGGCGTGGGATGCGGATCGCATCCGGTGTCAGAGCGGCACGCACCGCGACCCGCGCAACCCCTTGAGGGTGGACGGAGATCTGCCGGCGCTGTGCGGAATCGAGTACGCCGCGCAGGCCATGGCGATACACGGCAGGCTCGCGGGAAATCTCGGGCACAAGCCGAAAGCCGGCTACCTGGCGAGCCTGCGGGACGTCCGCTGCCGCGGGGGACTGCTCGACGAGCTTGCCGGTGACCTGATCGTCGAGGCCGAGCGCCTGATGGGCCAGGAGAGCCACGTGATGTACGGTTTTCGGGTGTGGATCGGCGATGTCGAATTGCTGAGCGGCCGGGCCACGGTGGTCCTGGATGCGGGCAGGGCGAAATCGTGAAGCGCGCCCTGGTTACCGGCGGCAGCGGCGGCATCGGCGCGGCGGTGTGCCGGCGAATCGCAGCCGGCGGCGCGCACGTCTACATCCACGCCAACAGCCGGCTCTCGCTGGCGGAGGAGCTCGCCGCGCGTATCGTCGCGCAGGGCGGCTCGGCCGGTGCGGTCGCCTTCGACGTCGCCGACGCGGAGCAGACGCGGGTCGCGGTCGAGACCCTGCTCGAGAGCGGACCGATTCAGATCGTGGTCAACAACGCCGGCATCCACGATGATGCCGTGATGCCGGGGATGAAACCCGAGCAGTGGTCCCGCGTGATCGACGTCTCCCTCAACGGGTTTTTCAACGTGACTCAGCCCCTGTTGATGCCGATGATCCGCACGCGCTGGGGACGGATCGTCAATGTGTCCTCGGTCGCCGCGCTGGTGGGCAACCGCGGCCAGACGAACTACGCGGCCGCCAAGGCGGGCTTGCACGGGGCGACCAAGGCGCTGGCGCTCGAACTGGCCAGTCGCGGCATCACGGTCAACGCGGTTGCCCCGGGGATCATCGCTTCCCCGATGACCGATGGCGTGTTTTCCCGGGAGCTGATCGAGAAACTCGTGCCGATGAAGCGCGCGGGAACGCCGCAGGAAGTCGCCGATCTCATCGGATTCCTGGTCTCGGACGAGGCCGCTTACCTCTCCGGGCAGATCGTTTCGATCAACGGCGCGATGGTTTGAACCCGCAGACCCGCCGGAGGGCGAGCGCCGGCGCGAGTTCGCCGCGGTCAGGGTTTCGCCTCGACCTTCTCCGGAGACGCCGACAGAATCCAGGCGAGAGCGAAGCCCGCCGTAAAGTTGGTTCTTGCCTTGACCAGCGGACTGTCTTCGAATACCGCGCCGCCCACGCTGTCCCACTTCGCGAATCCCCCCACCCAGAACCGGGGGAAACGTTTGCTGAGCGAGGCGATCAGGCTCGGGCCGGCGTAACCGCCGCCGGTGCTGTAGGCGGGCCGGTCCGGTGTGGCAAAAACCGGGTCGACCGCGTAGAAATATTCGTTGTAGCGCCGGTCGGTGAAGATCAGATTGCCGCGCAATCCGAATTCCCAGCCCGAAAATCCCGGAATGCGGCGCACCGTCAGATCCAGGTTCGGCTGGAAAATCCACCCGGTAAACCGGTAGTGGGAAAAATCCGTCGCGATGACGGCGCGAACCGGCAGGCGCAGTTCCAGCTCTTCGTCGCCGTCCTTCGAGCCGAGCAGCGAAACGTTTAGGGTCGGGCCGATTTCGAAGGTGGCATCCAGATCGGGCATGCCGTTCCTTGCTTCGTTGTTCCTGGCGGGAGGAGAGCCGCTCAGGCTGATGTCCAGCTCGGCTCTGTCGGAACGGTAAAACAGGCCGCGGTACCTCTGCTCGTCGATCTTGAGAATGTCGCCGCGGTAGATCACGTAGGGAACGGGCAGCACCCACGTCCGGTACTGGTTTGCACCCCGGTAATGCGGAATGCGTGCCCCGCCGACGCCGGCGCCGATTTCCCACAGAGGAAGCGGCTCGGCGAGCGCCGGGCTCGCGGCGAGCGAAAGAAGGAAGAAGAAAGCCCGAAAGCGATTCAAGGTGAGATCAGCCTTCCGGGGCCGGGAATGGCCCGTGCCTGGCCGCCGGGGTTGACGAGTTCCGGCCAGGCCGGCTGGCAGACAAGTTAGAATCCTGCTTTGCCGAAACTGGTGCCGAGGAAGGGACTCGAACCCCCACAGTGTTGCCACCGCTAGGACCTGAACCTAGTGCGTCTACCAATTCCGCCACCTCGGCGAAAGGGCCGCGCCAATTCCGGTCTTCGGCCCGAGCGCGGATTCTATAGGAAAGCGCCCAATTGTCAAAGAAAAAACCGCGGGTTGCGCGAGCGGCCGACCCTCATCGCGACCGCGAAGCATCGCGCTACGAACATCCGGTACCGAGCCGAGAGTTCATTCTGCAGGTCCTGGCCGACGCCGGCGTGCCGCTGGCCGACGACGAGCTGGCGAAGCGTCTCGCGATCAAGCCCGGTGAACGCGAGGCGTTCGAGCGGCGTCTTGCCGCGATGGAGCGCGAGGCTCAGATTCTGCGCAATCGCAAGGGCGCGATTCTTGTCGCGACCAAGCTCGACCTCGTCGCCGGGCGCGTCGAGGGTCATCCGGACGGCTATGGCTTCGTGGTGGCCGAGCAAGGCGGAGATCTGTACCTGAGTCCTCACGAGATGCGAAAGGTCCTGCATGGCGATCGCGTCATGGTGCGCGAATCGGGTGTGGACCGGCGTGGACGCAGGGAAGGGAAGATAGTGGAAGTGATCGCGCGCGCGAACAGCCGCGTCGTGGGACGGCTGCATCGCGAGCACCAATTCCTGTTCGTGCAGCCCTCGGAGCGGCGAATCAGCCAGACGATCCTGGTCGCGCCCGAAGACGCCGCCGGCGCGCGCGCCGGCCAGGTGGTCGTCGCCGAGCTTACGGCACAACCCGACGGGCGCGTGCAGCCGATCGGTCGCATCGTTGAAGTGCTCGGGGATGCCGCCGATTCGGGGATCGAGATCGAAATCGCGCTGAGGAAGCACGAGCTGCCGTTCCGATTTTCCGCGCGCGCCGAGTCCCTCGCGGCGAGCTACCCCGAGGCGCCGCGGCACGACGACCTCGTGGGACGCGAAGACCTGCGTTCGCTCGAGCTCGTCACGATCGACGGCGAGTCCGCGAGGGATTTCGACGATGCCGTCTATTGCGAGGAAACGGCCCAGGGTTATCGGCTCGTCGTCGCGATCGCGGACGTCAGTCACTACGTGCGCGACGGCGACGCGCTGGATCTGGAGGCGCGCGAGCGCGGTAACTCGGTCTACTTTCCACGCCGCGTCATCCCGATGCTGCCCGAGCGCTTGTCGAACGGTCTGTGCTCCATCAATCCGGACGCGGACCGGCTGTGCGTGGCATGCGACATGGCGATCGGCCCGAAGGGGGACATCGGACGCTATCGCTTCTACCCGGCGGTGATGCGCTCGCGAGCCAGGCTAACCTACACGGCGGTGGCGGCGGCGCTTGCCGATCCTCGCGGCGAGGCCGCCCGCAAGCTGCACGGGCTGCTGCCGCGACTGGGAGTCCTGAAGCGGCTGTTCGGCGCGTTGCTCAAGGCGCGCGAGGAACGCGGGGCGATCGATTTCGAGACGATCGAGACCCAGTTCGTTTTCGACGATATGGGACGGCTGGTTCGCATCGAGCGGGTGGAGCGCAACGATGCGCATCGCATCATCGAGGAATGCATGCTCGCGGCGAACGTCTCCGCTTCCGATTTCCTCTCGAAGCATCGCCACCCCGCGCTCTATCGCGTGCACGAAGGACCCACCGCCGAGAAGCTCGGAAACCTGCGCGAGTTTCTCGGGGGATTCGGCCTGCAGCTCGCCGGCGGCGACAAGCCGGCGGCCAAACACTACGCGAAGCTGCTCGAGAGCGTGCGCGAGCGGCCCGATGTGCAGCTGCTGCAGACCGTGCTGCTGCGCTCCTTGCAGCAGGCGCAATACAGTCCGGAGAACGTCGGCCACTTCGGGCTCGCCTACGAGCACTACACGCACTTCACATCTCCGATCCGGCGCTATCCCGACCTGCTCGTTCACAGAGCGATCAAGAGCGTGCTCACGCGCGGGCGCTACAACCCGGGCAACTGGGCGGAGCTGGGGGCGCACTGCTCGCAGACCGAACGCCGCGCCGACGACGCGACGCGCGAGGTCGCGTCCTGGCTCAAGTGCTACTACATGCGCGACCGCGTGGGCGAGGAGTTCGAGGGCTCGGTTTCGGCGGTGACGAGCTTCGGCATCTTCGTGGCGCTCGACGAGTTCTACGTCGAGGGGCTGGTGCATATCTCCGAGCTCGGGCAGGACTACTTCCACTTCGACGCCGCCAGGCACCAGCTTCTGGGAGACCGCACCCGAAGGAGCTTCCGGCTCGCCGACCGGGTGAAGGTGAAGATCGTAAGGGTGGATCTCGAAACCAGTCGCATCGACTTCGTGCTCGCCGGCGAACCCGTAGGCGGGCCGGGGCGAGGGGGCGCGCCCCGCCGGCGCGGGCGGACCCAAAGGCGGACGTGAAGCCGTCGCGCGCGATTTTCGGCTTCCACGCGGTGCTGGCGCGGCTGCGCGCCGATCCGGGGACCGTCGCGGAGGTTTATCTCGACGAAGGCCGCAAGGACGCGCGCGCCAGGGATCTGACGCTGGCCGCGGACAAGGCGGGAGTCGCGCTGATGCGCGTCCCGACCAGGCGCCTGGACGGTTTCTACGGCGGCGGCCGGCACCAGGGCGTGGTGGCGATGGTGCACGACAAGTCGGCGCGTGAAAGCCTGGAGGACCTGCTCGACGCGCTGAAGGAGCCGCCGCTCCTGCTGGTGCTCGACGGCGTGACCGATCCGCACAACCTCGGTGCCTGCCTGCGCGTGGCCGATGCCGCGGGGGCGCATGCGGTGATCGCGCCCAAGGATCGCGCTGCCGGCATCAGCGCCGCGGTCTCCCGGGTGGCGAGCGGCGCGGCCGAAACCGTCCCCTATTACATGGTGACCAACCTCGCGCGCACGCTCGACGAGCTGAAAGAGCGCCAAATCTGGATCGTCGGCGCGGACGAGCGGGCCGACAGGACGCTGTACGAATCCGAGTTCCCGGTGGCGGCGGCCTGGGTCCTGGGGGCGGAAGGCGAGGGCATGCGGCGATTGACGCGCGAGCGCTGCGACGTGCTGCTGCGCATCCCCATGAGCGGGAGCGTCGAGAGCCTCAACGTTTCCGTGGCGAGCGGGGTGTGCCTGTTCGAAGCAAGGCGCCGCCGCGCCACCCGAGTGGAATGAGCGCCGGCCACGGCCCGCGTACCGGTTCGCAGCGGGGCGCGATAGGCGCGCCCAACCCGCTCCCGGTCGGGTCGGGCTCACAGCGCCGGCCTTGCCCTCGCTGCCCTGATCCTGTTACAATTCAGCGACTTCGACGACCGCTCCGGCGGTCGCGTTTTTTGACGAACGGTTAAGACCGTTCGGTTTTCCGAAAATTCGGCAACCCTGCCGCACCCGCTCCGCCCGAGTCGCAACGGCGGACCCCAAGGGCGGCTTACCCATAGGGAGACGGCATGCGACATTACGAAATCTGTTTCATCGTCCATCCGGACCAGAGCGAGCAGGTCCCGGCCATGATCGAGCGCTACCGCGCGACGATCACCTCGAAGAACGGCAAGATCCATCGTCTCGAAGACTGGGGTCGCCGCCAGCTCGCTTTCCCGATTTCCAAGATGCACAAGGCGCATTACGTGCTCATGAACATCGAGTGCGACGCCGAGACGCTCGGCGAGCTCGAGCACTCCTTCAAGTTCAACGACGCGGTGCTGCGGCATCTGGTCGTGAAGCTGGATCGGGCCTGGACCACGCCTTCTCCGATGATGAAGGAAGAGAAGGCCAGGTCGGTTCTCGCCGCGGGCGAGGCGCCGCGGGGCGAACCGGCGAAGCCGGCCGAGCAGGCCAGGCCGGTCGAGCAGGCCAAGCCGGTGGAGCCGGTCAGGCCGGCCGGGCAGGCGGACGCCTGATCCGCCTTGGCGCAGACGAACCGGGTCGTCGTTTCCGGCAAGCTGATGGAGTTGGATGCGTTGCGCTACACCCCCGCGGGCGTTCCGGTGCTGAAGTTCAGGCTGCAGCACGATTCGGAGCAGGGCGAGGCCGGTGGCGCGCGCAAGGTGAGCTGCGAGATTGCCGCGGTGGCGTTCGAGCGTGAAGCGAAGCTGCTCGCCGCTGCGAAACCAGGAAGCAATGTGCAGGTAAGCGGATTTCTCGCGGCAAAGAGCCGCTCCAGCCGGGCGCTGGTGCTGCATGCGACTGAAATCGAATACAAGGAAGGAGAGTAGACGTGCCACCACCGAGAGGCCGAGGCGGTTTCGGCAAGGGCAAGGGCAAGGGAAAAGGCAAGGGCCGCGACGGCAAGCGGGACGGGAAGGGTTCCAAGCAGCTCTTCAAGCGCCGCAAGTTCTGCCGCTTTACCGCCGAGAAAATCGAGTGGATCGACTACAAGGACGTCGACCTGCTCCGGGACTTCATCGGCGAGAACGGCAAGATCATCCCGGCGCGCATCACCGGCACCCGCACCCACTATCAGCGGCAGTTGTCCGTGGCGGTCAAGCGCGCGCGCTTCCTCGGGCTTCTTCCGTACACCGATCTGCACTAGGAGTTCGTCATGCAAGTGATTCTGCTCGAGAAGGTCGTCAACCTGGGGGCCCTCGGCGACGTCGTCAAGGTGAAGGACGGGTTTGCCCGCAACTACTTGCTGCCGCAGGGCAAGGCGCGGCGCGCAACGCCGGAAAATCTCGCCGAATTCGAGAAGAAGCGCTCCGAGCTCGAACTCGCCCAGTCCGACGCCCTCGCTGCGGCCCAGGCCAAGGGCGCGAAGCTCGAAGGCCTCACGATCCAGATCGCGCAGAAGGCGGGCGTCGACGGGCGCCTGTTTGGCTCGGTCACGACCTTCGACATCGTCGAGGAACTCAAGAAGCAGGGGTTCGAAATCGAACGCGCGATGGTCCGTCTGCCGCAGGGCCCGCTCAAGACCGTCGGCGATCACGCGGTTTCGATCGCACTGCACACCGACGTCACGGTTGCCATCAAGGTATCGGTTCTGGGGGAAAGTCCGCAGCAGTGACCGGGCGCAAGCCGTTGATACGAAAAGGGCCGCCGCGCGCGGCCTTTTTCATTTGCCGGGAGCGGCGCCGCGAAGCGATCACCCTTTCCTGTTCAGGTGGGAAGCGGTAAAGTCGCAGGGCTCCGGTTCGTCATTCCATGGCCCAGATCGCTTCCCAAGCCGCCTCCGATTCCCAGCTGCTGAACCTCAGGGTTCCGCCGCACTCGATCGACGCGGAGCAGTCGGTACTCGGTGGGCTCCTCATCGACAACGGCGCCTTCGACAAGATCGGGGACGTCGTCACCGAAGGGGACTTCTACCGTGACGATCATCGCCGCATCTTCCGTCACGTCTCGCGGCTGATCGAGCATGGCAAGCCGGCCGACGTGGTCACGGTGGACGAGTCGATCAAGGCGAGCGAGGACAAGGACAAGACCGGAGGCATCGCCTACCTCGCGGCACTGGCGGGAAATACCCCTTCGGCACACAACGTTCGGCGCTACGCCGAGATCGTCCGCGAGTGCGCGATCCTGAGGAACCTGATCGAGGTCTCCACCGAGATCGCCGACAGCGCCCTCAACCGCATGGGGAAGGAAGTCGGACAGCTGCTCGACGAGGCCGAATCCAAGGTTTTCCAGATCGCCGAGGCCGGTTCGAGGACGCGTCAGGGATTCATCGAGATCCAGCCGCTGCTCACGCAGGTGATGGAGCGAATCGACCTCCTGTATCACCGTGACAATCCGTCGGACATCACCGGGATCCCGACCGGGTACCGCGACCTGGACCGGGAGACCTCGGGACTGCAGCCGGGCGACCTGATCATCATCGCCGGGCGGCCCTCGATGGGGAAGACCGCGCTCGCGCTCAACATGGCCGAGCACGTTGCCGTTGAGAACAAGCTGCCGGTGGCGGTGTTCAGCATGGAAATGTCGGGCAGCCAGCTGGCGATGCGCCTGCTGGGATCGATCGGAAGGCTCGACCAGCACAAGCTGCGCACCGGACGCCTTTCGGACGACGACTGGAACCGCCTCACCAACGCGGTCGGCAAGCTCCACGACGCGCCGATTCTGGTGGACGAATCCGGCGCGCTCAACGCGCTCGAGCTGCGTGCCCGGGCGCGACGCCTTCACCGCCAGTACGGCTCGCTCGGACTGATCGTGGTCGACTACCTGCAGCTGATGCAGGCGACGAGCGAAGGCGAGAACCGCGCGACCGAGATCTCGGAGATCTCGCGCTCGCTCAAGTCCCTCGCGAAGGAATTGAAGGTTCCGGTGGTGGCGCTCTCGCAGCTCTCGCGCGCAGTCGAGCAGCGCACCGGCCCCAAGCGCCCGATCATGTCCGACCTGAGGGAGTCGGGCGCGATCGAGCAGGACGCCGACCTGATTCTCGCGATCTACCGCGAGGAGGTGTATACGCCGGACACGCCGGAAAAGGGCGTCGCGGAGATCATCATTTTGAAGCAGCGCAACGGGCCGATCGGAACCGTGAAGCTGACCTTCCTCGGGGAATATACGAGGTTCGAGAACTACGCGCAGTCCGGCGCGTTCTAGCCTTTCAGTTTCGCGCGGCGTTCCCGAGCGCGTCCCAGCGATCTACTCGAATCCTCGCAATGACCCGAAAGTCCGGCCCCAGTGGCCGGATCACGGCTGCTTCACCCTCGGCGAGGTAGGGCGGCCCGGCGACGCTGTAGAACGGATTGCCGTGGCTGACGACGGGACATAGCCGCCTTTGCGAAGGTGCAGCCGCCGCCTGTGGCCATGCCGGGGAGCACAGCAGCGAGGCCGCAAGCAAAAGCGCAAATCGAATTCTATTCATGTGCTCTGCCGGGTAAGTCGGCGATTGTACGGGCGCAGCCCGGAACGACTAGGTTGACAATCAGTAATGAGAACGGTTATCATTCGCGTATGTCGTTCGAACCCAGACAACATGTTCTGTCAAATCAGAAACTTGAGGCCAAGGCCTCTTTCCCGGCTGAGCGGATCGTAAGTCATCGGCTCCTCGGCCAACGCGGCGAGCTGATCATTGAACATAACGGCCGCGAGTACCGGCTGCGCCTCACCCAAAGCGGCAAGCTCATCCTGACCGCCTGACTCCCCAAACGAGCCGACACATGCACGACGACGCCCAGCACCCGAGCAAGCCCGAAACCATCCTCGCCGCGCTGGTCTACCTGATGACGCACTACCAGCGCACGGGGTGCCCACGGCTCGCAGAGTGTGTGTCGCGCCACATGGCCTGCCTGGCCGTGCATCCCGAGGCGTCGCCGGTCGTGCGCGAGATCTGCGCCGGACTGAGACCGGCGTGGGAGGAAGCGGCGCGACAGCCGAACAAGGCGTCGCAGTCGCTGCACTGATCAAGGAGGGCGAGCCGACATGCTGCAAATGCTGGTCGTGACGCTGCGCGAGGGCATCGAAGCCTTCCTCATCGTCGCCATTACCGCCGCCTATCTCAAGAAAACCGGACGCGATGCGCTGCTTTCCGCGGTGTGGTGGGGAAGTGGCTTGGCGATCGGCCTCTCGGTCGTGCTCGGGGTGTTTCTCGCCGAAGTGGTTGTGCGGCCGATCTGGGAAGCAGCCCTCGCACTGGTCGCGGCGGCGCTCGTGATCTCCATGGTCGTGTACATGCTCAAGCACGCGAAGAAGCTTCGCGGTGAGATCGGCGCCCATATCGAGACCGCGGCCCGATCGCCGGGCGCCGGGCCCTGGATGGGTGCCTTTCTCCTGGTGCTCTTGATGATCACCCGCGAAGGCATGGAGATGGCGTTCATCACCGGGACGCTCGCGCGCCAGGCGGAATCGGCGGCCCTTCTCTGGGGCGCGCTCGTCGGCATCGCCCTCGCCGCCGCGCTCGCCTGGGCATGGTCGCGCTACGGGCATCGCGTCAATCTCGCGCTTTTCTTCCAGGTGACCTCTATTTTTCTGATGCTCTTCGCGCTGCAGCTTTGCGTCTACGCGTTCCACGAGGCGACCGAAGCCAACGTGCTGCCGATCGACAATCAGTACTGGCATATCGCCACGGAGCCCTATGGCCCCGAAGGCGAGTACGGCACGGCGTTCACTTACGCGCTCGTCCTGATCCCGGCGCTGTGGCTCGCCTGGGCGGCATACTCCAAGCGCGGTGGCGCGCCGGTCGAGGCGCGGAAATCCTGAAGAATTGAAAATGCGAGACACGCTACCGGCGCGGGTCTCAGAGAGGTTTGTATCAATACTGACACTTTTCGATGGACCACCGTTTCCAAGGAAGCCAGCCAGTCAGCCTTTGCTGAGGTAGCCAGCCATGTCCAGTAACGCCAGCCAACTCAGCAGGAGCCCTCATGAAAAGAAAGACGCTCGCGCTCGCCCTGGCCGCCGCTTTTGCGGCGCCCACCGTAAGCGCACAAACGCTCGACCAGAAAATAGAAATTCTGCGACAGGAAATCGACGGCCTCAAAGCGCAGATCCGAAAAATGCCCGCGCAAGGGCGGCCCGCGGCGGCGCAGACGCCCCTCGACTACGCCTCGCCGCTTGATCACACCGCGGGCCTCGCAAGCGGTAGCACGACCTTCGTCGGCTATGGCGAGATGAACTACAGCAAGTTCCGCGAAAGCGGCGACGCCAAGGCCGACCTGAGACGCTTCGTGTTCGGATTCAACCACCGCTTCGATGACCGCCTGACCTTCCACTCGGAGGTGGAGATCGAGCACAGCGTGGCGAGCAAGGACGACGAAGGCGAGGTCGAGATCGAGCAGGCCTGGCTCAATTACAGGGTCGACGACTCGATCAACGTGAAAGGCGGCCTGTTCCTCATTCCGCTCGGCATCCTCAACGAAACTCACGAGCCGCCGACTTATTACGGCGTCGAGCGCAACGATGTCGAGACGCGCGTCATCCCGACCACCTGGCGCGAGCTTGGCTTCGGCGTCCACGGCGAGCTTGGTGAAGGTTTCCGCTACGACGCGGGCGTCACCACCGGCTTCAACTCCGGCAAGCTCGACGATCCGAGGGTCGGCATCCGCAGCGCTCACCAGGAAGGCCAGCTCGCCGACGCGCACGACTTGAGCGTCTACGTCGCGCTCAACTACCGGAGTCCGGGGCTGCTCGTGGGCGGCGGCATCTTCACCGGCAATACCGGTCAGAACGGACAAGCAAACCCCTTGCTGAAAGGCGTGGCGGCGCGCTTGACTCTGTGGGACCTGCATGTGAAATACAGCATCGATCGGCTCGAGCTGCAGGCGCTCTACGCGGCGGGCACGCTCGGTGACACCGATCAGTTGAACGCCGCCGTCGGCGCGACCGCGACCCCACCGTTTGCGGTGCCCAAAACAATGAAAGGCGCCTACGCCCAGGCCGCGTATCACGTGTACAAGGATGGCAAGCTCGATGTCGCGCCTTTCGTGCGCCTGAAGCGTTTGGAGATCGAGCAGCAGGAGGACCCGGCGAACGGCCTCTTCCAGGATCCGAACAACCTCGAGCGCGTGACCACGGTCGGCGTCAACTTCAAGCTCCATCCGCAGGTCGTGCTGAAAACAGACGTGCAGCGCTACCGCACCGACAAGTCCAAAGACCGGTTCAACATCGGCATCGGGTACATGTTCTGATGCCTAGCAGGCTGCGCTGCGGATTTTCGATACTGGCGGTGGCGCTGGCCTTAGGCGCTGCGGGCCTTGCCCGCGGCGAAATTTATCAGGAGCCGGAGGCGTTCCTCGCGGAGGTATTTGGCTCCATACCCGCGCCCAAGGTGTTGTGGCTGAATAAGGAGATCCAGGCCGAGGCAAGCGCGATTCTCGGCCATCCTCCCGCGCAATTGCGGCAACGCCATTGGAGCGACGGCCGTAAGAGCGTGTGGATCCTCGAGGAGGTGGGCAAAGACGAACTGATCACCGCGGGTTTCGTCGTCGCCGACGCGCGCATCGATCACGTGCGCGTGCTCGTGTATCGTGAGAGCCGGGGCGGGGAAGTACGACGATCTTCGTTTCTGAAGCAATTCCAAGACGCGAGGCTTGCGCCTGGCAATCGGCTCGATCGCGACATCGACGGCATCGTCGGGGCGACGCTCTCGGTCGGCGCGGTGGAGCGCATGGCGAGACTCGCGCTCTACTTCGACCGCAAGAGCCGCGAGCAATAAATGTCGCCGAGACTCATCCTGCTGCGGTTCCTGCGGCGCTGGCACGCGCGCATCGGTTTCGCAGCGGTATTGTTCTTCCTCGTCCTCGCGGTGACGGGCTTCGTGCTCAACCACGGAGGCGACCTCGGTCTCGACGCAAAATATGTGCACGCCGCCTGGCTTGCGCGCTGGTACGGGCTCAAGGCCGAACCGCCGCGCCAGGTGTTCCGCTCCGAGCACCACGATCTCGTCGCGGCGAATGGCCGGTGGCTTTTCGACGGACGACTGTCCGGCGAAAAATTCCCGCAGCCGGTCGGCCTGGTCGAACTTACCGACACGGTAGTGATCGCGAGTGACGCGGCGCTTTACGTCTACCGCGAAGACGGCGAGCTGATCGACCGGCTGGAGCGCGGCGCGCTGCCCGGGGCGCCTGTGCGGGCGATCGGAACGAGCGCGCGAGAATTCGTGCTGCGCACGGCGTCCGGGATCTTTGCGGGCCCCGACGGGCTTTCCTGGCAACCGGCGCCGCGGCAAAGGGTCGTCTGGTCAACGCCGGCCGAGATTTCGGCCGCCGAGCGCCTGGTCTACGAAGAAGTGCTCGTACCGGGGATTCCGGTGCAGAAACTGCTTCTCGATCTGCACAGCGGGAGATTCGCCGGCCGCTACGGACAGCTCGTGGTGGATCTTCTGGCGGTGCTGCTCGCCGTTCTCTCTCTGAGCGGCGCCTGGCTCTTTCTCAAGCCGCGGCATCGGCGGGAGCGGCATTGAGAATGCCGCTGCGCCGCCTGTTCCTTGCGGCGCTCATCGCGCTGCCCCTGACACGAGCCGATGCAGGCGAATACCGCGCGAGCACCTACGTCTTCGGCACGCTGGCGCAGATTACCGTCGTCGACTACGACCCCGCGCGCGCGCAAGTCGCGGTCGGGCGGGTCTTTCGCGAGTTCGACCGCATGCATCGCGATCTGCACGCGTGGCAGCCGGGCGAATTGCTCGCGCTCAACCAGGCGATCGCGCGCGGAGAAAGAAACATCCGCACCACGACGGAGATCGTGGCGCTCATCCGCGATTCGCAGCGGCTCGCCGTGCGATCGGACGAGCTCTTCAATCCGGCCATCGGAAAGCTTGTAGGCCTGTGGAGCTTTCACCGCGACAGACCCGGGGGGCCCGTTCCGGACACGAAAGACATCGCGCGAATCGTCTCCGCGCGTCCACGCATGAGTGACTTGAGCGTGCAAGGCGATAGGGTGACGAGCTCCAATCCGGCGGTGCAGCTCGACTTCGGCGGCTACGCCAAGGGCTACGCGCTCGACCGCGCGGCGGATCTGCTTCGCGCAAGCGGCGTCGCGAGCGCACTCATCGACGTCGGCGGCAACGCGATGGCGCTCGGCCGCCGCGGCGGGCGGGCGTGGCGCGTCGGCCTGGATTCTCCGCGGGGCGCGGGACTCCGTGCCACGCTCGAGCTGAACGACGGCGAGGCGGTCGGTACCTCCGGGGACTACCGGCGCTACTACGAGATCGACGGCAGGCGCTACGCGCACATCATCGATCCGCGCAGCGGTTATCCGGTTCCGGGCGTCCAGTCGGTGACCGTGCTCGTGAAGCGCCAGCTGGGGGCGGGCGCCCTTTCGGACGCAGCCTCCAAGCCGATCTACATCGCGGGACCCGGCGGCTGGAGGGAGGCGGCGGCCCGCATGGGCGTTTTTTGCGCGATGCTGGTCGACATGGACGGTGCGGTTCATATTACCCGCGAGCTGCGCGCGCGGCTCCGCTTCAGCGAGCCGGACCTGATCGGCGAGGTCGTTCCCTAGCCGTACCGCTTCAGCCGGGAGGGATCGAGGAGCTGATAGCGGTTCTTGCCGGTCGCCTTGGCCCGGTACATCGCAAGGTCGGCGCGTTTCAGCAGGATGTCGGCCTCTTGTCCGTCGCGCGGATAGAGACTCAATCCGACGCTCATAGTGACGTGCACCCGGTTGCCGCGCAATTCGTAGTCGCCGCGGCAGCTTGCAAGGAGCTTCTCCGCCATTTTCCCCGCGAGCCCGGGGTCGAGGATCTGCTCCAGTATGGCCACGAACTCGTCTCCGCCCATGCGCGCGAGGGTGTCGGTCTGGCGCAGCGAAGCCTGCATGCGCGCCGCGATCTGGCGCAACAGCTCGTCTCCCGCGTCGTGCCCGAAGGAGTCGTTCACCAGCTTGAAGTGATCGATATCGATGTACAGCAGCGCAAAGCCGTCGCGCGTGCGGCCCGCCGTAGCCATCGCGAGCGAGAGCCGGTCGTGGAGCAGGTTGCGGTTGGGCAGGCCCGTCAGGCTGTCGTAGAACGCGAGGTTTCTCAGCGACTCGGAAAGCTTCAGGAAGCTCAGATCCTGCAGGAAATGGATGAAGTGCGTCACGCGGCCCGCGGCATCGCGCAAGGGATAGGCTGATTCCAACACGTGAAGCGTGTCGCCGCTTCCGGTGCGGAACTGCGTCTCCTCCTGCCAGGACTCGCCCCCGAGGAGCACGCGCTTCATCTGCTGGTGCCGAGACACGCTGCCCGAACACCGGAACCAGGCGAGATCGGCCCCCGAGATCTGCGCGGCGTCCTGCCCGAGCATGCAGTGCAGATGAGGGTTGGCGTACTCGACCGACCCCAAAGGGAGTGTTACGGCGACGCCGACCGGAATCTCCTCGATGATTTGCGAAAGGTCGTGTCTTCGCCAGGTCACGGGGTTGGCGCCACCGGCGGTCGAGCCGGTCTTCCCTTCAAATAGGACGGACTGGATGTTACTATTGGTTCCTGTAAAACACAACCAATAGTAGCCGTTGCCGGACGTGCTTGGTGATAGCTTTCCCGGCATGACGGCCGCGGGTGAAAAGGAGGACTTCAGCAAACGCCTCAAAGAGGCGATGCGCAAGGCGCGCGCGGAGGAGGGGCCGACGCGCTTCGCCAGGGAGTTCAATTTGCGGCACCATGGCGAGCCCGTGACGGCGCAGACGACGCGCAAATGGCTCTGCGGCAAGGCGCTGCCCACGCAGGACAAGGTGCGCACGCTGGCGCGTTGGCTGGAGGTGTCGCCGGAGTGGCTGCGCTACGGCGAGGCGGGGCGCGTGCACTCCGCGGCCCGGCAGGACGCGGCGACATACGCGGTGGATTCGGCCTGGCTCGGGAAGAAATTCGACTCGCTGAGCGAGTCACACAAGAAGGTGGTCCTCGAAATCACGCGCGCTCTGCTGCGTCTCGAAGGGAAGTAGCCCTCGCGGCCCGCGCCCCCGGCTGGAGTCAGCCCAGCCGGACGTACTGGTAGTCCACCGGAAGATTGTTGATTCCGCGGTCGGGCGGCGCGATCCAGGCCGCCATCTTTCCCGGGGCGGTCACACGCTGCATCAGGCTCTTCACGTAGGCCTTGTCCGCGGCGCCCGGAATCCAGCTAGGCAACTTCCGGTCGAACTCCTCGCGGGAGATCGGGTTGCCCTCGAGGTCGGTGGGCACGTTGGCCCACGCGCCGATGGCGCGGCGGAAGCGCGAGCTGGGCAGTTTCAGCTCGAAATCGGCGCCGGCCCGCTTGATCTGCATGTTCCAGCGCTTGACTCCGATCTCGCAGTCGCGGATGTAGGCGTTGCGCACGATCTCGTTCATGACGTTGCGCATCGCAGCCGATTCCTGCCGGATCCCGCCCTTGCCGTCGGGCATGGCGAGCTCGAAGCTCGCCTCGGCGCAGACGTGGTCCTCGTACTGGGTCGTCTCGTCCGGCCGCCCCTTGATGCCGCTGGCGAAGCTGCCGGCGGCGTTCGAGGAGACTTCCGAGCCGAAGAGATCGAGCGACGAGCTGAACCAGAAATTGATGTAGCGCTGGATGAGCGGCAGGTCGATCGCGCCCTGATTCCTCACGCTCGTCGGATCGTCGCTGCCGGTTTCCTTCATCACCTCGAGCGCCCGTCTCACGACGCGCCCGATGCCGGTGTCGCCGACGAACATGTGGTGCGCCTCCTCGGTGAGCATGAAGCGGCAGGTGCGCGCAAGCGGGTCGAAGGAGGACTCGGCGAGGCTCTTCAGCTGGAACTTGCCGTCGCGGTCGGTGAAGTAGGTGAAGCAGAAGAACGACAGCCAGTCCTCGATCGGTTCGTTGAAGGTGCCGAGGATGCGCGGCTTGTCGGGATCGCCCGAATGGCGCGCGAGCAGCTCCTCGGCCTCCTCGCGCCCGTCGCGGCCGAAGTAGGCGTGCAGCAGGTAGACCATCGCCCACAGGTGCCTGCCTTCCTCGACGTTGACCTGGAAGAGATTTCTCAGGTCGTAGAGGGAAGGGCAGGTGTGCCCCAGCAGATGCTGCTGCTCGACCGAAGCCGGCTCGGTGTCGCCCTGGGTGACGATCAGGCGGCGGAACTGGGAACGGTACTCGCCGGGTACCTGCTGCCACACCGGCTGGCCCAGGGAGTCGCCGAAACCGATGGTGCGGTCAGGGATCGGTTCGGCGAGGAAGATCCCCCAACGGTAGTCGGGCATCTTGACCGCGCCGTAGTTGGCCCAGCCTTGGGCGTCGACGCCGACCGCCGTGCGCAGGTAGACGTCCGCCGCGGCGAAGTCGTTCGGTCCCATCTCGCGCCACCAGTCGAGAAAGCGCGGCTGCCAGTGTTCGAGCGCGCGCTGCAGCGTGCGGTCGTTGGCGAGGTCGACGTTGTTCGGGATCTTTTCGCTGTAGTTGATGCTCATGTCCGGTTCCTTGCGTTTGGAGAGAGGGGGTCAGACCCTGTCCCAGTTGAATCTGGCTTTCGCGCCCGATCCGTATACCTTCAGCGCGCCGTGTTCGCCGACCGCGTTCGGCCGGCTGAAAATCCAGTTCTGCCAGGCGGAGAGTCTTCCGAAAATGCGGGTTTCCATCGTTTCCTTTCCGGAAAAACGCAGGTTCGCTTCCATCCCGCTCAGCGCATCGGGCGAGAGGCTGGCGCGCTCCTCGATGGCGATGCGCACTTCGTCGTCCCAGTCGAGGTCATCCGGCGTGAAGGTGACGAGGCCGAGTTCCGCCGCGGTTTTGGCATCGAGCTTCTCGCCGAGGCGGGCGCGTGCCGATGCGACCGGTTTCTCATCGCCCGAGAAATGCGCGGCGATCCGCGCCTCCCGGGCCACCGTGGGATAGGCGCCGAAGTTCATCGCCGACAGGGCGATTGCCGGCGCGGTGGATTCGTCCTCCAGTTGCAGCATGTAGCTGCGGTCGGCGGCGAGCGCGAGCTCGAGCAAGGTCCCGGCGAAGCACGAGCCCTGGTCGATGAGGGCGAACAGGGTCCGCGAGGAGGTTTCCAGGCGCGCGAGCGTGCGGCGCAGGTAGCCGACCGTTTGCCGCACCAGCCACTCGGATTCGTTGCTCTTCAGGGTCTCGTCCATCGCCAGCATGAGACCCATTTCGCCCCGGGTCTTGAAGATCCAGGTGCCGATGGCGAGATCGTTGGTCCGCAGCATCAGAATGGCGTCGTCGAGATCGCGCGCGAGCGCGAGCGGCCACCACTTGTCGCCGGCGGCCTGGATCGCGGCTATGCCCGCCGGGGGCGTTTTCCGGGGCGCGAAGACGGTGAGCGTCGCGGTGCGCAGCGCCCGGTCGATGACCACGTCCACGTTGTCGTAGTGATAGCCGTTGGCGTCGATCGAACGCGTGAGCGGGCCGAGGGTCACGCCCTTGCCGCCGGCGCGGGTGCTCTGCGCGGCGAGCGCGGCGGCGCGCTCCCGGACAGCGTCCTTGAATCCTTGGGGCTTGGCGATATGGTCGACGAGCTTCCATTGCCTGGCGCGATCGGCGCGCACGCCTTCGCTGGTGGTGCAGAACACGTCGGCGAGATCGCGTCGCACGCGCCGCTTGTCGGTCACCCGCGTCAGGCCGCCCGTCCCGGGCAGCACGCCGAGGAGCGGCAGCTCGGGCAGACTCACCGTGGAGGAGCGGTCGTCGATCATCAGGATCTCGTCGCAGGCGAGCGCCAGCTCGTAGCCGCCGCCCGCCACCGTGCCGTTGAGCGCAGCGAGGAATTTCAGCCCGTCGTGCCGGCTCGAGTCCTCGATGCCGTTGCGGGTCTCGTTGGTGAACTTGCAGAAATTCACCTTCCACGCGTGGGTCGATGACCCGAGCATGTAGATGTTGGCGCCGGAGCAGAACAGGCGCTCGCGGGCGCTGGTGACGACCACGCACTTCACCTCGGGATGCTCGAAGCGGATCCGGTTGAGCGCGTCCGCGAGCTCGATGTCGACGCCGAGGTCGTAGGAGTTGAGCTTGAGCTTGTAACCGGGCTTGAGGGCCTTGTCCTCGTCGATGTCCATCGCGAGCGTGGCCACCGGCCCCTCGAAAGAAATCCGCCAGTGGGCGTAGCGGTCCGGGTGCGTGTCGTAGGTCACCGGAACGGGGGAGGGTTCGAGAACGGCGCTCATGCGTATCTCCTGTCCTGCGCGGCGTTCGGGCGAGGGTCCGCCGTGCGTGTCATCGGGGTTCGCCTGCGATCGCCTTGCGCAGCGCCGCGAGGCTCTTTTCCGTGGATTGCCGGGAAGTATCCAGCGTGACGTCGGCCTGCCCGTAGAGCGCGCCGCGGCCCTCGAGGATGCGGCGCAGGTCCTCCATCGCCTGATCGTTGCCGGCCATCGGCCGGGTATCGCCCTGCGCGATGACGCGCGCCATGTGATCCTCGGGCTCGGCCTTCAGCCACACGGTGAAGCAGGCCGAAAGCAGGAGCTCGAAGGTCCCGGGCTCGGAGACGACGCTGCCGCCGGTCGCAATCACCGCGCGCTCGTGCTGCTCCAGGACCTTCTCGAGGCAACGCCGCTCGTAGCGGCGATAGCCGGCCTGCCCGTACAGCAGGAAGATTTCCGACAGGCTCGTTCCCGCCTCGCGCTCGACCTCGCGGTCGAGCTCGACGAAGGGCACGCCGAGCGCGCGCGCAAGCCGGGCGCCGAGCGTCGATTTTCCCGCGCCGCGCAGGCCGATCAGCGCGACGCGCTTGATCCGCTCGTCGCGTGCGCTGCTGAACTCGCGGGCGAGCAGGCTGCGCACCTCCGGGAGTTTCTGCGGTGGCAGACGCTTCAGGAATTGCGTGATCAGTGAGAGCTCGAGCTCGCCGCCCGAATCCTCGCGGATCAGCTCCGCCGCAGGCAGGCTGAGCGCCTGGGCGATCTGGCGCAGCAGCAGGATGGAGATGTTGCCCCGGCCGGCCTCGAGCTGCGCGAGGTAGCGCTCCGACACCCTCGAATCGCGGGCGAGGATCTTGCGGCTCATTCCGCGCCGGGCGCGGGCGTCGCGCACCCGCTCGCCCAGTCTTGCGAGGTAAGAGTCCTCTATATTATCCGTTACATCAATCACATGTGACGGAATCTTGAGTGGTTGAGCGAGGTTTGTGGCCACTGAACTATAATGCTCCTTGTGCAAAAGTAGTGCAGTATCGTGCATAATAGCTCCGAATGCAAGCCCTGCAGCTCACCATCCTCGTCGGCACCATGACCGGCACCGCGCAGCTGGTCGCACAGGAGCTCGAGCTGACGCTCGACGACGGCGACACGCGCGTGCGCACCGAGCCCATGGATGGCCTCGATGCCGGCGTGTTCGCCGGGGGCGGGCTGTTTTTGATCTGCACCTCGACCTACGGCCAGGGCGACGTACCGGACAACGCGAAGCAGCTCTACGAGTCGCTGCAGTCGGTGCGGCCCGGCCTCTCGAAGGTCAGCTACGGGGTGATCGCGCTCGGGGACCGCACTTACGCCGAGACTTTCTGCAACGGCGGCCGGCGCTTCGACGCGCTCCTCGCCGAGCTCGGCGCGCGCCGCATCGGCGAGATCATGCTGCACGATGCGAGCGCCGGGACCCTGCCCGAGGAGCTCGCCGTCGCCTGGGCGACCGACTGGATTTCGCTGTGCCGGAAGGAAACGAGCTTGACCGCCTGAGGCCCGCCACAAACGCGAAGCCCCGCGATCAAATCGCAGGGCTTCACGAGTTTGCCACTTGCCGTGGCATCACTTTGTCACGTCACCGTGACACACGCCGGTCTGTTGTTACCGGCTTCATAGGGCGCTGTTGGTAGATTTCATCGATAAGGTAGCTCTCCTTTCACATTACGCCCGGGCATCCCCGCGGGGGTCCAGGTGGCGCGACTCGCGTCACGCCCTTTGCTGCCTGCTCCGGTTTTCCAGCTTGGGATAATCCTCAAACAGGATGTCGAAGGTGGTCGCCGCCCGTTCGCCTCAGGTACACCCGCAACACGGGGCGCGCACAACAGCGAAACACCGGTGCAGCAACCGGATCATCAGTTTTTTGGTTGAGAACCCACGTTAAGCCGAATCACCGAAGCGCTTTCAGTTGACGCCTTTCGCGGGCCCCTGTCAAGGACCATGGCGCCCGGCCCGCCGGCGGCTAGTTCCGCGATCGGCCTGGCCGCATTCCTTGCGGATTGGTCGGGCACGGGGTCTCCAGTGCTCGGTTTCATTGACACAGCACAAGCAAGAAGGCCTGCGAGCGAGCATACTTTTCTCCGGTGCCCGCAATGACCGAGCAAAGCGTGGCGAAACATGGGCGGACTCGTTCATATCCTCCTGGTCATCGCGGTCGTGGTGATTCCGATTCGCGTCATTCAAGACCGACGCGGGTAACAATCCTGGAACGGTTCAATGTCAAAATCGCTCAAGATCATCCTCCTCGCCATCGGCGGGTTCGTTGGCTTGCTTGTCTTCGCCGCGGTGGCCGTGCTTCTTTTCGTGGACGCCAATGCCTACAAGCCCCGGCTGGAAGCGGCCGCGTCGGGTGCTCTGGGGATGGAAGTCAGAGTCGGAGGCCGGCTGGGGATCGGCTTCTTCCCGGGCTTGCTCCTCACGCTGGGGGACGTGCACCTGGGTCACCGGGGGACGGACCTCGCCTCCGCAAAGGAGGCCGAGCTTGGGATCGATCTCCTCCCTCTGCTCCAGAAGGAAATCCGCTTCGGCAAGATCGCGCTGAAGCACCCCAGGATTTCCATCGAGCGGGACCGCGACGGCAGATTCAATTTCGAGAAACCGGGGGCGGCCGGAGGAACGCTGCCCGCCCTGGATCTGGCGACCGTTTCCCTTTCGGACGGGACGCTCCTCTACGCGGACAAACGATCCGGGGAAGGATTCGAAGCCGGCGATTGCAGCGCTGACGCGCACCGCCTGCGGCTTTCGAGCGGGAAGCGGTCGGACTTCATTAAGAACCTTTCCTTGACGGCGGTACTCGCCTGCAAGGAGATTCGGGCAAAGGAGTTCACGGCGTCCGATTTGAAGTTCTCGGCCGAGGGGAAGAACGGGGTCTTCGATCTCAAGCCGGTCACGATGAGAGTCTTCGGTGCGCCGGCATCGGGGAGCCTCCAGGCGGATTTTTCAGGCGCCGTCCCCCTTTACCATGTGCGTTACTCCCTGCCGCGGTTCTCCATCGAGGAGTTCTTCAAAACCCTGTCGCCGCGGAAGGTCGCGGAAGGACGGATGGATTTCTCCGCGAACCTGTCGATGCAGGGAAAGACCGTGAACCAGATGACGCGGACCGCGGAGGGTCAGATCTCGCTGCGCGGCGAGAACCTGGTGCTCAACGGCAGCGATCTCGATCGGGAGTTCGCCCGTTTTGAGTCCAGTCAGAGCTTCAATCTCGTGGACGTGGGCGCCTTCTTTGTTGCCGGGCCCCTCGCCCTGGTGGTCACCAAGGGGTACAACTTCGCGAAGATCTTTCAGGAGTCGGGGGGGCGCAGCGAGATCCGGACGCTCGTTTCCGACTGGAAGGTCGAGCGCGGCGTAGCGCAGGCGCAGGACGTGGCGATGGCGACGAGCGAGAATCGGGTCGCCCTCCAGGGGGGGCTCGATTTCGTCAACGAACGGTTCGATGACGTGACCATGGCGCTGATTGACGCCAGGGGCTGCCCCAAGGTGCGGCAAAAAATACGCGGCACCTTCGAGAAACCGGAAGTGCAGAATCCGAATATCCTCAGGTCCCTCGCCGGACCGGCGCTCGGGTTGCTCAAGAAGGGGTGGGATCTCTTGCCCGGCGGGAAGTGCGAAGTGTTCTACGCCGGTTCGGTGGCGCCGCCGAAATGAGGCGATGTCGTTTCCGGGCGCGCAATTTTGGACACGAGCGCATTGCCTCGCCGCCCGTTTCAGCCTAGAATTAGAACAATGGTTCAAGTTTTGAATCGGAATTCAAACGAGGCCCCCCCCGACCGCGCCCAGCGCAAGAGCGAGGCGCGGCGGCTGGAGATCCTGCGCGCGGCGGCGCGCGCGTTCCGCCGCCTCGGTCTCTCGGCCACGGGGATGCGCGAGATCGCGCAGGAGGCCGACCTGTCTCCGGGCAATCTCTATTACTACTTCACCGGCAAGGACGAGATCCTGCTCTACTGCCAGGAGCGCACGGTCGACCGGCTGCTCGCCGAAGCCGCGCGGGCGAGCGCTGCACCCGGGGCGTACGCGGTCCGGCTGCGCGCGCTGATGGGCGCGCACGTGCATTGCATGCTCGACGATCTCGAAGGGACCACCGCGCACCTCGAGGTCGAAGGGCTGCCTGAGCGCATGCGCTCAGGCATCATCGCCAAGCGCGACGCCTACGAGCACGCCGTGCGCGAGCTGATTGCCGCCGGAATGAAGCGCGGCGAGTTCGCCAGGGGCGACGCGTCGCTTTTGACACGCGCCATGCTCGGCGCGGTCAACTGGACCGCGCGCTGGTACCGGCACGACGGCGCGCAATCGGTCGCCGAGGTCGCCGAGGCGCTCGCCGACTACCTGGTACGCGGACTGCTGCGCACGACCCCGCTCAAGTGAATACGCCCGCTCCCAGGAACGTCCCCCTCAGCCTGCGCGTCAACGGCGAGGAGCAGCAGGTGTCGTTCGCGCCGTACAAGACGCTGCTCGAAGTGCTGCGCGAGGACCTGAATCTCACCGGCACCAAGCACGGCTGCGAGCTCGGCGAATGCGGCGCCTGCGCGGTGCTGCTCGACGGAGAGCCGGTGCTCTCCTGCCTGGTGCTCGCGCTCGAGTGCCAAGGGCGTTCGGTCGAGACGGTCGAAGGCCTCGCGAACGGAACGAAGCTGCATCCGCTGCAGGCGGCGTTCGCCGACTGCGGCGGTTCGCAGTGCGGCTACTGCACCTCTGGCATGCTGATGACCGCCAAGGCGCTTCTCGACCATGAGCCGAATCCCTCGCGCGAGCGGATCAAGGAGGCGATCGCGGGGAATATCTGCCGCTGCACGGGCTACAACCAGATTGTCGAGGCGATCGAGAGCGCCGCGGCCGAATTGAGGGAGGGCAGCCCATGAGCGCGGCAAAGAAGCGTCTCGAAGTCATCGGCCAGGTGCGCCGGCGGGTCGACGGCCGCGGCAAGACGACGGGGCAGGCGCGCTTCGCCGACGACCTCGCGCTGCCGCGCATGCTGCATTGCAAGCTCCTGCGCTCTTCGCTGCCGCACGCGATCATCGAGTCGATCGACGTTTCGCGCGCGAAGGAATATCCCGGCGTGCACCTCGTGCTCACCGGCAAGGACTTCCCCATTCCCTTCGGCATCATGCCGGTGTCGCTGGACGAATACGCGCTCGCGCCCGAGCGCGTTCGCTACGTCGGCGACCCGGTGGCGGCGGTGATCGCGAAGGACGAAGCCACCGCGCTCGAGGCGATCGAGCTGATCGAGGTGAAATACCGCAAGCTCCCCACGATCTCCGATCCCGAGGAAGCGCTCGCGCATCCCGAGACGCGCATCCACGACTACGGCGAATCGGGCAACATCCACCGCAACCAGTCCTACGAATTCGGCGACGTCGAGGAAGCGCTGGCGAAGAGCGACCACGTTTTCGAGGACCTGTTCTTCTTCCAGGGCAACACCCACCTGCCGATGGAGCAGCAGGCTTCCCTCGCGGCGGTCGAGGGCGACGGCAAGTTGACCCTTTCCACCAGCACGCAGAATCCCCATTACCTGCACCGGCAGCTCGCGCGCGTGCTGCAGATGCCGGGCTCGCAGATCCGCGTGATCGCCACGCCCAACGGCGGCGGTTTCGGCGGCAAGTGCGATCCCGCCAACCACGAGATGGTGGTCTCGAAGGCGGCGCTCGCGCTCGGCCGGCCGGTGAAGATCTGCCTCACGCGCGAGGAAGTCTTCTACCAGCACCGCGGCCGGCACCCGGTGCTGATGAAGTTCCGCACCGGCGTGTCGAAGGACGGCAGGCTCACCGCGATGCACCTGCAGACGCTGCTGGATGGCGGCGCCTACGGCTCGCACGGGCCGGCGAGCACCTTCTACACGGGCGTGCTCACCCCGGTCACCTACGAGCTGCCGCGCTTCAAGTTCGAGGCCTGCAGGGTGTTTACC
>JBATEB010000010.1:0-6789 GCA_049663805.1 Burkholderiales bacterium
ACCGCGTGCAGCGCCGCGATCATGGTCTCGCCGGTGGCGAGGCCGTCGTCGACGACGATGACATTGCGTCCCGCGGGATCGAGCGGCGTGCGCGCCGGCGTGTACATTTTTCTGCGCGAGCGCAGCACGTCGAGCTGCGTCTCCTTTTCCCCCCGGAGGTAGGCATCGTCGGCGCCGGCTGATGGCGCGTGATCCGCGATGTGGGCCCAGCCGCTCTCTTCGATCGCGCCGACGGCGAACTCCGGGCTGTGCGGCGCCCGCAGCTTGCGCACGAGCACGACGTCCAGCTCGCCGCCCAGCTCGTCGGCGAGGATCCGGCCCATCGGCACGGCTCCCCGCGGGATGGCGAGCACCAGGGGATGCCTGCCGCGATACGCGGGGAGTGCCGCGGCGAGCTGCCTCGCCGCATCGGCGCGGTCCCGGAAAAGCCTGCCGCCCGTCGGATCGCGCCCGAATATCGCACGGGAATACATGAGATTACTGCCTTCTCCCGATATCTTGCACGCGATGGAAAGCCCGTCCTTGAGCGAGGTCAAATGAATATTCGGGGACGGGAAACAAATTGTTGACCTGGATCAAGCTCCACGGCTCGAAGAGGGGTAGGCTTTTTTCAAGCGTCCGAGATTTCTCCGAGCGTAAGATCGAGGGCGCAAAGATGAGGGGCCTGAAATCAGGTCCGAATTCGCCGTGCCGCTAGGCGCCGCGAGGGATGGAGACAGCCTCAGACCGGCCGAGCCGCAAAAGCCCGGCCCGGGGTCTCCGCCACACCCGCCATCCTTCCCGGGTGGCGGGTTTTTTTGTCGCCGCGCGCAGCGTCGATGTCGCTGCGGTCTTGATCCATCTCAACTCCGCCGGGGACCCGGCTGCTAAGTTTGGCATGAATCCGTGGACGATCGCACATGGCCGCGAAACAACTCATTTTCCACGAAGCCGCCCACGCCAAGCTGTTGGCCGGGATCGCCACGCTCACGAACGCGGTGCGCATCACCCTCGGACCCAAGGCGCGCACCGTGGTGCTGGAAAAATCCTTCGGCCCGCCGATGATCATCAATTCGGGCGTCGTCGTGGCGAGGGAGATCGAGCTCGAAGACCGTTTCGAGAACATGGGCGCGCAGATGGTGAAGGAGGTCGCGAGCAAGACGTCGGATGTCGCCGGCGACGGTACCACCACGGCGACCTTGTTCGCCGCCGGAATCGTGATCGAGGGATTGAAGTACGTCGCCGCGGGGATGAATCCCATGGACCTGAAGCGCGGCGTCGATGCGGGCGTCACCGCGGTCGTCGAGCAGCTGAAGAATTTGGCGAAGCCCTGCGGCACGCGGACCGAAATTGCCCAGGTCGCCGCAATCTCCGCGAACTCGGATCCGGCGATAGGCGAGATCGTCGCCAATGCGATGGAGAAGGTCGGCAAGGAGGGGGTGATCACGGTCGAAGACGGCTCGGGCCTCGCGAGCGAGCTGGAGGTGGTCGAGGGCATGAAGTTCGACCGCGGCTTTCTTTCTCCCTACTTCGTCAACACGGAGAAACAGCGTTGCGTCCTGGAGGACGTCTATATCCTCATTCACGATCAGAAGATCTCCTCGATCCAGAACCTGCTTCCGATCCTGGAGCAGGTCGCCAAGACCGCCAAGCCGCTGCTCGTGATCGCCGAGGATATCGAGGGCGAGGCGCTCGCGACGCTCGTCGTCAACATGCTGCGCGGCGTGCTCAAGGCCTGCGCGGTGAAGGCACCCGGCTTCGGCGACCGCCGCAAGGCGATGCTCGAAGACATCGCCGTGCTGACCGGCGGTCAGGTCGTCGCCGACGAGGTGGGACTGAAGCTGGACAAGGCGACGCTCGAGCAGCTTGGGCGCGCGAAGCGGGTCGAAATCGACAAGGACGACAGCATCATCATCGGCGGCGCCGGCGATCCGAAGAAAATCGCGGCCCGTGCCGCCGACCTGCGCGAGCAGGTCAAGGAAGCGACCAGCGACTACGACAAGGAAAAGCTGCAGGAGCGCGTGGCGAAGCTGGCCGGCGGCGTCGCGGTGATCAAGGTGGGCGCGGCCACCGAGACCGAGATGAAGGAGCGCAAGGCCCGCGTCGAGGACGCCCTGCACGCGACGCGCGCGGCGGTGGAGGAGGGCATCCTCCCCGGCGGCGGCGTCGCCCCCTTGCGCGCCCGCTCGAAGCTGGGAGACCTGCGAGGGGACAACCCGGATCAGGACGCCGGCATCAGGATCGTGCTGCACGCGCTCGAGGAGCCGCTGCGCCAGATCGCCGCCAACGCCGGCGAAGAGCCCTCGATCGTGGTGAATCGCGTGCAGGAGGGCGAGGGTAACTTCGGCTACAATGCCCTCACCGGCGCGTACGGCGACATGGTGCAGATGGGCGTGCTCGATCCCTGCAAAGTGACGCGCACCGCGCTGCAGAACGCGGCGTCGATCGCGGGGCTGATCCTCACGACCGATTGCCTGATCGCGCAGATTCCGGAGAAGCCGGCAGCCGGTCGCCCCTCGATGGGTGAAATGGAAATGTGAGGGCAGGACGCAGCGCAACTCATCGGCGTTGACCGCGACGCACGTTCACCAGGGACATGACATGGCTCAAGTCATTCCGCAGACGCCTCCCGATTTCGATCAGAGCAGGTTGATCGAACGCCCCGACGGTTTCTACTGGCAATCGCGGGACGGCAGGGAGGTCGGCCCTTTCACCACCTTGATGGAAGCCGTGCATGACATGCAGGCACGCGACGAGGCGGAGCTCGGGCCCGGAGAGACCCTGGAGGAGGCCGAAAACGAAATCGGCATTTCCGACTGGATCGATCCGGAGACGGGCGAACCCGCCGAGGGAGGCGTGCCGAGGATCGAGGACCACTGATCGCGGGTATCGGCGGCCGCGGCCAGGGGCCGCGCACCCGCGGTTTGATCCAGGTCAATGTCCGGGGCGCGGATCGCGTCAGCATTTCCCGGACCCATGGAGGAAAGAAAATCCTGCTGCACCGCGGGCGAGGCAATCGCCTCCGCGGCCGCCGGCCCGGGGCCGGCGGCTGACGCTCGCCTGCGCCGGAACGACAGCGGCGGAGCGCCGGGGACGCGCCCGGCGGAGGAGGACCTCGCGCTCTACGACGATCCGGAAGTCCAGCGCGCCTTCGTGCGCGGCGGCCCGGACGGCAGGGAAGCGGTGCTGCTCCTCGAAGGGCTGCGGTGCGCGGCCTGCGCCTTGCGCAACGAGCAGGCCTTATCGTGCCTGCCGGGAGTGCTCGGGGCCGAAGTCAATTACGCGACGCACCGGGCGAGCGTGCGCTGGGATCCTTCCCGCATCCGGCTGAGCGACATTCTCGCGGCGGTCCGCAAGATCGGCTACCGCGCGCATCCCCACGACCCGGCGCGGGTCGACGCCCTGGACCGCGGCGGACGGCGCGACGCGCTGGGGCGGCTGTTCGTCGCCGGGCTCGGCATGATGCAGGTGATGATGTACGCGCTGCCGGCGTATATCGCCGGCGAAGGCGAGATGAGCGCCGACATCGGGCAGCTCTTGCGCTGGGCGAGCCTCGCGCTCACGCTGCCGGTGGTGGGCTATTCGGCGGCGCCCTTCTTCGGGGGCGCCTGGCGCGACCTGCGCGTCTCGCGCCTGGGCATGGACGTCCCGGTCGCGCTCGGCATCGGCGTCGCCTTCGGCGCCAGCGTCTTCGCGACGCTCGCCGGGGCAGGAGAGGTCTACTTCGACTCGGTGGCGATGTTCGTGTTCCTGCTGCTGCTCGGGCGCTACCTCAGCCTCGTCGCGCGGGGACGCGCGGCGCGCTCGCTGCAGCACCTGGGCCGGCTCGTCCCGGAATTCGCGCATCGCCTGCGCGAATTCCCGCGTTCCCTGGAAACCGAGCGCGTCGCGGCGGCCGCGCTCCGGGCCGGCGACCGCGTGCTGGTCAGGCCCGGGGAGACCTTTCCCGCCGACGGCGCGGTGCAGGAAGGGGCCGGGGCGGTGAGCGAGGCGCTGCTCTCGGGCGAGGCGAAGCCGAAGGCGAAGCGCGCCGGCGACGCGGTGATCGCGGGCGCGGTCAACCTGTCGAATCCGCTGGTGGTGAAGGTCGAGAAAACCGGAGCGGACACGGTGCTGTCGTCGGTGCTGCGGTTGATCGAGCGCGCCGCGGCCGAAAAACCCCGGCTGATCGAGCTTGCCGACCGGACCGCGGCGTGGTTCATCCTGTTCGTGCTGGTCCTCGCGGCGCTCGCCGGAATCTACTGGGCGGCGAGCGCGCCGGAGCGCGCGCTGCCGGTGGTGGTCGCGGTGCTGGTGGCCACCTGCCCGTGCGCGCTTTCGCTCGCGACGCCGGTGGCGCTGACCGTCGCCATCGCCGAGCTCGCCGCGCGCGGCTTCGTCGTCGCCCGCCATCAGGCGGTGGAAGCGCTCGCGCGCGCGACCGATGTCGTCCTCGACAAGACCGGGACGCTGACCCCGGGCGAGCTGCGGCTCGCCGGGATCACACCGCTCGCGCGCGTCTCCGCGGAGGACTGCCTCGCGCTCGCCGCGGCGATCGAATCCGCCTCCGAGCACCCGATCGCGAAAGCGCTCGCGGCGGCCGGCGCGCGCTCTCCCGCGCTGCCGATCGCCGCGATCCGCAATGTCCCGGGTGCGGGCATCGAAGCGCGGGTCGACGGGCGTCTTTGCCGCATCGGCACGCCCGGGTTCGCCGCGGGGCTGGCGCCCGGATCGGTCGCCGCCGTGCAGGGCGGGGAGGACGGCTCGGTCTGGCTGGGCGACCCATCGGGGGTGCTCGCCGCCTTCCGGTTCGGCGACGAGCTGCGTCCCGAGGCGGCGGAAGCGGTGGCGGCGCTGCAGGCTCTCGGCTTGCGAGTGCACCTGCTGAGCGGCGACGGGGAGCGCCCCACGCGCGATCTCGCGCGCCGCGCCGGAATCGACATCGTGCGCGCCCAGGCCGGTCCGGACGGGAAGCGCCGTTACGCCGCCGATCTGCAGCGGCGGGGACGCGTGGTGGCGATGGTGGGCGACGGGATCAACGACGCGCCCGTGCTGGCGCAGGCCGACATCTCCGTCGCCATGGGAAACGGAACCCGCATCGCGCAGACGCGGGCCGATGCCGTGCTGCTCTCGGAGGATCTGCGCGAGCTGCCGCGCGCGGTCGGCTACGCGCGCCGAACGCTGCGCGTGGTGCGCCAGAACCTCGCCTGGGCCTTCGCCTACAACGTGCTGGTGCTGCCGCTCGCCGTTTCCGGTTTCCTCTCGCCCTGGGCCGCGGCGATCGGCATGTCGGCGAGCTCGCTCCTGGTGGTGCTCAACGCGCTGCGGCTGCAGGACGGTCGGTGGCGGCGGCGCCGGAGCGCGGCGGCCCCGGAGCGCACCCTGTCGCCGGCCTGAACGTGGAGATCCTCTACCTGCTGGTTCCCTTGAGCGTGGTGCTGGTCCTCGCGACCGGCGCGGTGTTCTGGCTCGCCCTCGCGAGCGGGCAGTTCGACGATCTCGACACGCCGGGCCTGAAGATCCTCGCCGACGACGATCTGCCCTCCGAACCGGAGGGCGGGTTTGACGTGGATCAAATGCGGCCGAAGAGCGGCCGCTACGATGGACCGTTGGCGAGCAGGGGGGCGGCCGAACCGCGGGGAGCGACGGATGCCGGAACCGGGAACGTATAACTACAAGGTGGTGCGCCAGTTCGCCGTGATGACGGTGGTCTGGGGGCTGGTCGGCATGCTGGCGGGCGTGCTGATCGCCGCGCAGCTCATCTGGCCCGAGCTCAATTTCGAGACGCCGTGGCTGACCTACGGCCGGCTGCGGCCCCTGCATACCAACGCGGTGATCTTCGCCTTCGGCGGGTCGGCGCTGTTCGCGACTTCCTACTACGTGGTCCAGCGTACCTGCCACGCCCGGCTTTTCTCGGGCGGCCTCGCGGCGTTCACCTTCTGGGGCTGGCAGGCGGTGATCGTGCTCGCCGCGATCACGCTTCCCCTGGGCCTGACCTCGGGGAAGGAGTACGCCGAGCTCGAGTGGCCGATCGACATCCTCATCACCCTGGTGTGGGTGTCTTACGCGATCGTGTTCTTCGGCACCATCGCCAGGCGCAAGACCCCCCACATCTACGTCGCCAACTGGTTCTTCGGCGCCTACATCCTCACCGTCGCGCTGCTGCACGTGGTGAACTCCGCCGCAGTGCCGGTCACGTTCTGGAAATCCTATTCGGCCTACGCCGGCGTGCAGGACGCGATGGTGCAGTGGTGGTACGGGCACAACGCGGTCGGATTCTTCCTCACCGCCGGGTTCCTCGGAATGATGTACTACTTCATCCCCAAGCAGGCGGGGCGCCCGATCTATTCGTACCGTCTGTCGGTGGTGCACTTCTGGGCCCTGATCTTCACCTACATGTGGGCGGGGCCGCATCACCTGCACTACACCGCGCTCCCCGACTGGACCCAGTCGCTCGGCATGGTGTTCTCGCTGATCCTGCTCGCGCCCTCGTGGGGCGGGATGATCAACGGCATCATGACCCTCTCGGGGGCCTGGCACAAGCTGCGCGACGACCCGATCCTCAAGTTCCTGATCGTCTCGCTTTCCTTCTACGGCATGTCGACCTTCGAGGGGCCGATGATGTCGATCAAGACGGTGAACGCGCTGTCGCACTACACCGACTGGACCATCGGCCACGTGCACAGCGGCGCGCTCGGCTGGGTCGGGCTGATCTCGATGGGCTCGATGTACTACCTGATCCCGCGCCTTTTCGGCCGCACCGAGATGCACAGCGTGCGCGCGATCAACCTGCACTTCTGGATCGCCACCATCGGCATCGTGCTCTACATC
>JBATEB010000011.1:0-1733 GCA_049663805.1 Burkholderiales bacterium
CTTGAGCATCATGCGGCCGGCGACGGTCACCTCGACCGCCCTGGGTTCGATCTCCTCGTTCGCTTTCTCACCCCAGGCGTGATGCAGTTCCGCGGCCAGGTGTTCGCGGCGGAAGTCGTTGGGAAACGCCGCGCCGCCCTTCCTCAGCTCGGCGAGCTTGGCGCGCCGCTCCGCGATGATCTGGTTTTCGTCCTCCGGCAGCCCTTTTCCGGGAGGGCCTCCTTTGCCCTTGTTTCCGTCGTCACCCATAGCGTGTTGTCATTCTGAGCGAAGCGAAGAATCTGCTTTTGTATTGTGGTCTTGCCCTAAACGCCCTTCTTCAGGCTCGCGGAAATGAATTCGTCGAGGTCGCCGTCGAGCACTTTCTGGGTATTGCCGATCTCGACGCCGGTGCGCAGGTCCTTGATCCGGGACTGGTCGAGCACGTAGCTGCGAATCTGGTGTCCCCACTCGATGTCGGTCTTGGTGGAGGCGAGCTTGTCGCGGTCGGCCTGGCGCTTGCGCAGCTCCAGCTCGTACAGCCGCGACTTCAGCATCGCCATGGCCTCCGCGCGGTTGCGGTGCTGCGAGCGGTCATTCTGGCACTGTACCACGATGCCCGTCGGCAGATGGGTGATGCGCACCGCCGAATCGGTCTTGTTGACGTGCTGGCCGCCGGCGCCGGAAGCGCGGTAGGTGTCGATGCGCAGCTCCGCCGGATTCACCTCGACCTCGATGTTCTCGTCGACCTCGGGATAGACGAAGACGCTCGCGAAGGAAGTGTGCCGGCGCGCGTTCGAGTCGAACGGGGACTTGCGCACCAGGCGATGCACGCCCGACTCGGTGCGCAGGTGGCCGTAGGCGTAGCCGCCGCTGATCTTGAGCGAAGCGCTCTTGATGCCCGCGACTTCGCCCGGGGATTCTTCGAGCACTTCCATCCGGTAGTTCCTGCGGTCGCAGTATCTGGCGTACATGCGCTCGAGCATCTGCGCCCAGTCCTGTGCCTCGGTGCCGCCGGAGCCGGACTGGATGTCCATGAAGCAGTTGTTCGGGTCGAGCGGATCGGAGAACATGCGCCGGAACTCCAGGTCGCCGATCTCCTTTTCAAGTCGGGAGACGTCGGCGGCGACGCCACCCAGCGTCGCGTCGTCGTTCTCGGTGCGCGCGAGTTCGAACAGGTCGCGCGCGTCGCGCAGGCTCGAGCCGATGGCGGTGAGGCCGCCGACCGTGCCCTCGAGCGACTTTTTTTCCCGGCCGAGTTCCTGCGCGCGCTTGGGGTCGCTCCAGACCCCGGGATCGGTCAGGAGCGTTTCGACTTCCGCGAGGCGCTTCTGCTTGCCCTCGTAGTCAAAGATACCTCCGCAGCTCCTCCGACCGCGTATTCAGGTCGGTGAGCGTCGAGGCGATCTGATTGATGCGTTCGGCTTCCATGAGGGGTTCGCTCGGGAAACGCGCATTATAGGGCAGGCAGCTCGCCTCGGGGCCGTCGGGCGGTTCACCTCGGGCGACAAGCTCCGACAGGCCGTCGCCGAGCGGGCTGAAGCCGGCGGGCGCTGTTTCCCGAGCTCCGGGTTCGCTTCCCGGAAAGTCATTTTCGATAAATGGCCGTCTCGGAATAGCCGTAAGGCAGAAGATTTCCCTGCACGAATCCCTTCTCCAGAAATCGGGCGGCCAGGGCCGCGGTATTGGAAAGCAGACGATGCACAGGGGAGCGGTCGATAAGAATGCTCCGGCAACGATAACCGACCGCGCTC
>JBATEB010000012.1:0-8321 GCA_049663805.1 Burkholderiales bacterium
GATGTCGAAATGCGCCCCAAGCAGTTTCGTGCTCATGGCGGAACACTCGATGTGCCAGCCCGGGCGCCCGTTTCCCCAAGGGGATTTCCAGAACGGTTCGCCCTCCTTGGCGCGCTTCCAGAGAACGAAATCCAGCGGATCGCGCTTGGTCGCATCCACCTCGACCCGCTCTCCGGCACGAAGATCCTCAAGCGACTTCCCCGAGAGCTTTCCATAGCGGGGGAATTTCCTCACCGAAAAATTGACATCGCCACTCGCCGCCGTGTAGGCGAATCCGCGCTTCTCCAGTCTGCCGATCATTTCGAGCATTTCGGTTACATGGGCGGTCGCGCGTGGCTCATAGTCGGGCTTTTGCACCCCGAGCGCGGACGCGTCCTCATCCATGAAACGAATGAACCGATCGGTCAGCGCGGCGACAGATTCTCCGGCCTCCGCCGCGCGGCGAATGATCTTGTCGTCGATATCGGTAATGTTGCGCACATAGGTCAGCTCGAATCCCCTTGCACGCAGCCAGCGCTGAACCACATCGAACACGATCATCATGCGCGCGTGCCCGAGATGGCAGTAGTCGTATACCGTGATCCCGCAGACGTACATCCTTACCCGGGGCGGGTCGAGGGGGGCGAACGTTTCTTCGGAGCGGGTAAGGCTATTGTAGATTCTCAGCATGGAATTCAGAGCGACGTAGCCTTGGAACCGGTTGCACAATGAGTTCTACGAACTGGCTTGCGCGACGCCGCCCTCGTATTCATGCGGAGCGCGGGCGCGACGGCATGGCAAACGACGCGACGATCAATAACACTCCCGCAAGGGGCTGATTCTTGTGGACTTCAGGAGCTTCTTGTTAGAATGCGGAGGTCTCGATCAAGCGAAAAAAGTATACCACAATGACCCGCATCACCCGGTCGACCGCCATGATTCGCCTTACTCTGCTGATTCTCGTCTTTGCTGCAGGCGGGGTCCGGGCCGCAGACCCGATCGTCGAAGTCAGAACCAACCTGGGGCGCTTCGCGATCGAACTATACCCGGACAAGGCACCCAGGACGGTCGAGAACTTTCTCCAGTATGCGAAGAGATCTTTCTACGACGGAACGATCTTTCACCGGGTGATCGACGGGTTCATGATTCAGGGCGGCGGATTCGACTCGGCGATGCGCCAAAAGGCCACGAGCGGCCCCATCGCGAACGAAGCCGAGGTTGCCCTCAAGAAGGGGCTGAGGAATGAAATCGGGACCATCGCCATGGCGCGCACTCCCGATCCCGACTCGGCCACCGCGCAGTTTTTCATCAACGTGAAGGACAACGGCTTCCTGAACTTTCGCGACCGGTCTCCTCAAGGATACGGCTATGCGGTTTTCGGACGCGTAGTCGATGGGATGGACGTCGTTCTCCGGATTTCCAGAGTGCCGACGACGACCCGCGGTGCTTTCCAGAACGTCCCAGCATCTGTCGTGACCATCGAGTCTGTTAAACTGAAGCCTGCGGGCAAGTAAAGAATCCCAAATGGTCAGGCTGCACACCAATTTCGGAGTGATCGCACTCGAACTCGACATGGGCCGTGCCCCAGAAACTGCCCGGAATTTTCTTGAATACGTCAAGTCCGGCTTTTATGGCAATACATTGTTTCATCGAGTTATCGACGGATTCATGATCCAGGGCGGAGGTTTCGAACCCGGAATGCGCGAAAAATCCGGCCTGCCCCCCATCAAGAACGAAGCCGGCAACGGACTCAAGAACGAGCCCTATACCATCGCCATGGCAAGAACGTCGGAACCCCATTCGGCGTCCAGCCAATTCTTCATCAACGTCAAGGACAACGCTTTCCTCAACCACTCCGCGCCCAACTCCCAGGGTTGGGGCTACTGCGTCTTTGGAAAGGTCGTCGAGGGCCAGGATGTCGTCGACAAGATAAAGCGCGTGAAGACAGCCAAGCGCGGATTCCACGCGGATGTCCCGGTGGAGGACGTTGTCATCGAGCGAACGGAAATAGTCGGGGATTGAGGGATTTCGAGCCCCGCTGACTCCTCCTGCGTCCCAGATGGCGGTCCTGCTCATCTCCGATCTGCATCTGTGCGCGACGCGACCGGAAATCACCCGTATCTTCCTCGAGTTTCTCCGCGGTCCGGCCCGCGGCACGGAATCGATGTACGTTCTCGGCGACCTTTTCGAATATTGGGCAGGTGACGACGATCTCGACGACGGGTTCAATGCGTCGATCGTCGCCGGGCTCGTCGAATACACCGGTGCCGGCCATGCGCTGCAAATCATGCACGGTAACAGGGATTTCCTGCTGGGCGAGAGATTCGCCCAGGCCTGCAACGCTCGACTCATAGACGATCCTTGCCCGGTCGATCTTTGCGGAACCAGAACGCTGCTGATGCACGGCGATACGCTCTGCACGGACGACCGCGACTACCAGGCATTTCGCGCCGAGGTACGCAGCCCGGTCTGGAAGAGGAACTTTCTCTCGCTGCCGCTGGCACAGCGCAAGCTCCAGATCGAAGCTTTGCGCCGTAGGAGCGAATCGGAGAAAAGGCGCAAGACCCCGGAACTCATGGACGTCAGCGCGCAGGCTGTCGCAGCCGCGCTTCGGGAGCATCGCTATCCGCGTCTCATTCACGGGCATACACATCGGCCCGCACGACACGAGCATCACTTGGACGGCAAGACCTGCGAACGCTGGGTGTTGGCCGATTGGTATCGTGTCGGAAGCTACCTGCGCTGCGACGAACACGGCTGCTCGCCGATTCAGGTGGGCTGACCGGCTATGACCCCAGTCCGCGTTCCAGGTCCGCGCGGATGTCCTTGACCGACTCGAGTCCGACCGCAACCCGCACCAGGCTTTCGGTGATTCCGGCTCGGGCCCTTGCCTCTGCCGAAATGCGGCCGTGAGTGGTGGTGGCTGGATGCGTAATGGTGGTTTTGGTATCACCGAGATTGGCCGTGATCGATACCATGCGAGTCGAGTCGATCACGCGCCAGGCTGCCTCACGGCCGCCCTTCACCTCGAAAGAAACGATCGCGCCCCCGCTACGCTGTTGCTTGGCGGCCAACGCGTATTGCGGGTGTGACGGCAGGCCCGGGTAGTGCACTTTCTGAATCCGCGAGTGTCCTTCGAGCCATCGTGCCAATTCGAGCGCACCCTGCGATTGCGCCTCCATCCTGATCTTCAGCGTTTCCAGACCCTTCAGCAGCACCCAGGCGTTGAACGGCGACAGGCTGGGACCGGCGGTCCGCAAAAAGCCATAGACCCCGTCCATCACCAGTTCGCGCCTGCCTAGAACCGCGCCGCCCAGGACCCTGCCCTGACCGTCCAGGTACTTGGTGGCCGAGTGAATGACCAGGTCGGCACCCATCTCGAGCGGGCGCTGCAGGGCCGGAGTGCAGAAACAGTTGTCCACCACCAGAAGCGCCCCCGCGCCCCTGGACAGGCGTGACAGCGCCTCGATGTCGAAAACTTCAGTCATCGGATTGGAGGGAGTCTCCAGATAGAGGAGCCGTGTATTGGGTCGCAGCGTCGCCTTCCACGCGCCGGGATCAGTCGAGTCGACATACGCGGTATCGATGCCGAATTTGGACAGAATGCCGCTGAATAACTGGACCGTGGCGCCAAAAACTCCCGAGGAGGACACGATGTGATCCCCCGATTTGAGAAGCGCCATTGCGGTCGCGAGAATGGCGGCCATGCCCGAAGCCGTGGCGACGCACGCCTGCGCCCCCTCCAATGCCGCCAGGCGCTCCTGGAAAGCCGTGACGGTAGGGTTGGTGAATCGCGAATAGACGTTTCCAGGCTGGTTGCCCTGGAAGCGGGCGGCCGCCTCGGCGGCATTCTTGAAGACGAAGCTGGACGTCAGGTAAAGCGCCTCGGAGTGCTCGTTGAACTGACTGCGCGTGATCCCGGCGCGGACCGCCAGCGTTTCGATGTCGTAGTCCTGCATGTTCCCGTCCTGAAAACAAGAAACCCGTCCAGCTTTCGCTAAGACGGGTTTTGGCCACGCTTTAGCCGTATTTATTAGGCGCCCGCAAGCTGTCCATCAAATCGGCGCAGTTGCGAAACCTTACTATTCCGGATCGAGGTTTGTCAAATCGGCAGACCGAACGTCCCTCCGCCCCCGGGGATGCCCCTTCCCTAGGCCGCGTTGAGGTCGAGCTGGTTATTATCGGATTCCTCTTCGCTGTCCTGCCGGCCGGCATCGCGCTGGCGCTCCACTGAAGCAAGGTACTCGGTCGTAATGTCACCGGTAATGTAGACCCCGTCAAAGCATGAGGTTTCGAACTGATCGAGCTTCGGGTTGACGGCCCGAACCGCGGCCTTGAGGGCATCCAGATCCTGGTAAACGACGGCATCGGCGCCGATCTCATGGGCAATTTGCTCGTCGCTCCGCCCTGTGGCGATCAGCTCGGTTCGAGTGGGCATATCTATTCCGTAGACGTTCGGGAACCGAACGGGCGGCGCCGCTGACGCGAAAAACACCCTCTTGGCGCCGGCTTCTCTCGCCATCTGCACGATTTCGCGACTCGTCGTTCCCCGCACGATCGAGTCGTCGACGATCAGGACATTCTTGTCCTTGAATTCCAGGCCGACGACGCTGAGCTTCTGCCGCACCGACTTCTTTCGGACAGCCTGGCCGGGCATGATGAAAGTCCGGCCGATGTACCTGTTTCGGATGAAACCCTCTCGGTACGTGACGTTCAGGCCGCGGGCGAGCTCGAGAGCGCTCGGCCGGCTCGTATCCGGAACCGGGATGACCACGTCAACTTCCAGCTGCGGTTTTGTGCGCCGGATTTTTTCCGCTAGTTTTCGGCCCATGTGCAGCCTGCTCTCATAGACCGAGGCCCCGTCGATGACAGAGTCGGGCCGGGCGAGGTACACGTATTCGAAGATACACGGTGCGAGCACCGGTTTGGCCGCGCACTGCCGGCTGTGGAAAGTCCCGCCTTCATCGACAAAAATGGCTTCTCCGGGGAACACGTCGCGAACCACCTCGAACCCGAACGGCGTGAGCGCAACACTTTCCGAAGCCACCAGATACTCGGGTCCCTCGTCGGTGTTGTTACGCCCAAAGACGAGCGGACGAATCCCAAACGGGTCGCGGAAGGCGAGAAGCCCATAGCCGGCAATCAGGGCCACGACGGCATAGGCACCGCGGCAGCGCCGATACACGTTCGCTACCGCGGTGAAGATCGTTTCGGGATCGAGCTTCTGGCCCTTTGCCGCGAGCTCGAGCTCGTGGGCGAGGACATTGAGCAATACCTCCGAGTCGGAGCTCGTATTGATATGACGCAGGTCCTGACGAAACATCTCCTGCTTGAGGGCCTCCGCATTGGTCAAGTTGCCGTTGTGACCCAGAACGATGCCGAACGGAGAATTCACGTAAAAAGGCTGAGCCTCGCCGGCGTTGAATGCGGAACCGGCCGTGGGATAACGGCAGTGCGCAATGCCCGTACTGCCGGACAGGGAACGCATGTTGCGCGTGCGGAACACATCGCGCACCATCCCCGGCCCCTTGTGCATATGAAACGTCTTATGCTCGGCGGTGACGATGCCGGCCGCGTCCTGGCCTCGGTGCTGGAGCAGCAGCAGTCCGTCGTAAAGGAGCTGATTGACGGAGGTCCGGCCGACGACTCCTAGAATGCCGCACATTTTTGCGTGGGTCCCCGATAGGTCAGCGGTACTTGATCCGGTCGCCCAGACCGGCAGGCAGGTAAGGTCGCAGCGCCAGCGCCGCCGTTTCGAACGGCCCGGAAAGAATCGCCTCTTTCCAGAAAACTTCGCGCGGAAGCGGGGTCAATCCCGCGAATACAACGACAACGAGCACGATAACGAGTCCCCGAACGAACCCGAAGACCACGCCGAGCGCCCGGTCGGTCGGACCCAATCCCGCCTTCCGGACCGCGGAACTCAGCACGAGTTGAGCGATCCAGGCAACGACGAGAACGACGACGAACACCAACAGGAAACCGACCAGCGCGCTCAGCAACGGGTCGAAGCTTTTCGGCAAATAAGCGGAAACGCGACCGCCCAGCATCATCGCCAGGACGAAACCCCCGACCCAGGACGCCAGCGATACCATCTCCCGCACCAAACCGTGGAACAGGCTTACCACGACAGACACGACGACGACGATCACGATCCCGAAGTCGAACCAGGTCATTTCTGCGCGACCTGCCCGACATCGATGCCGAGCGCTATCAGCTTCTGCCGGGCCTTCTCCGCGGCGTCCCGGCTCGAAAAGGGTCCGGCACGCACGCGTGTCTGCTTCCCTTGCGCAACTTTGATGGTTTCAATATAGCTTCTTATACCCACAGAGCTTGCCTTGTTCCGCACCTCCTTCGCGTTGTCGGAGTGGATAAAGGCTCCCAACGGGACAAAATAAGCATCCTCCTCCGGAGGCGCCTTCGCGCGCCGGGCCTCGGCCTCGTCCGCTCTTGCGCGCTTGTTCCCTTCTCGCGCGGCCTTCCCCTCCGGAGCGCGAGACTTCGGTGCTCCGGCGGCCGCAGGGTCCTGCGGACTCTTGTCCGCCGCCCGCGGCGCCTCGCCCTTCTTCGGCGCAGATCGAGGCGACGAAAGGGATGGGAGAACCGGGGTATTGAACGGCCCGCCGTCCTGGCCGGGAATCCGAACGGTGAGCGGTTGCGTAACGGTCCGCGGCTGTTGATCCAGGATCACCGGCACGATCACCACGACAAGGACCACCAGGGCGACCGCGCCGACGAGACGTCGGCGCGCGCGGCGCCTGAGCAGGATGGCATCCGGACTATCTGCCAAACGATCCCCAAAGAATGTGAATCCGCGCCATGGCGGTCAGCCTTCAAGGCTCACCGCTTGCAACCGGCTTGACGGCGATGTCTGCATTACTCAGCCCGTTCCGCCTCGATTTCACGCATGATTTCAGCCACGGTGTGGAACGAGCCGAAGGCGACAATTCTATCATTTTCGCTCGCGCGATTCCTCGCCGAGGCGTAGGCTTCGCGCGGCGTGTCGAAATGAAACACCTTGCCTCGTGCCACTCCCCCGCCGGCCAGTCCCGCGGACAAGATCTCCGCCCGCGCGCCTCGCGGCACCGGGAGTTCCGCGGCAAGCCAGGTGGAGATCTGCGCCCCGAGCGCCCGGCAGACCCCGGCGATATCCTTGTCCTGCAACATCCCGAACACGGCGAAGGTCTCCGGATAAAAGCCCATCTGCTGGAGGTTTTCCGCGAGGACGCCGGCGGCCTGGGGGTTGTGCGCGACATCCAGGACGACCACCGGACGTCCCGGAAGCACCTGGAATCTCCCTGGAAGCTGAACAAGGGCCAGCCCGTTGCGAATGTCCTGCATTCCGACGGGAAGGCGCGCCCGCAGCGCCTCGAGCGCGGCAAGCGCGGCGCTGGCGTTCACCAGCTGGCGCTCGCCTCTCAGCGCCGGATACGCCAGCGCGGCGCGGCGTCCGTCCTCTCCCCAAAACATCCATTGCTGTTCCTCTCGCCGGAACCCGAAATCGCGACCGAGCAACCGAAGCTCGGCGCCGATTGCTTGGGCGTGGTCGGTCACGCTGGAGGGTGGGTCGGGATCGCCGACGATGGCGGGTTTTCCTCTCCTGAAAATGCCGGCTTTCTCGGCCCCGATGCTCTCGCGGGTGCCCCCGAGGTAGTCCACGTGATCGATCGCAACCGATGTGAGCAGCGCGCAGTCGCAGTCGAATGCATTGACCGCGTCCAGTCGCCCGCCAAGTCCCACTTCCAGTATCACCGCGTCGAGCGGCTCGCTCGAGAATATCTCCCAGGCGGCAAGAGTGCCGAATTCAAAGTAGGTGAGCGGGACATCGCCCCGGGCGGCTTCCACCGCCTCGAAAGCGGCGCACAGGCGGGAATCCGGGACCGGCATCCCCTTTACACGAACGCGTTCGTTGTAACGGAGGAGGTGTGGGGACGTATAGAGCCCGACTTTGTAGCCCGCGGCGATCAGGATTGCCTCGAGCATCGCACACGTCGAGCCCTTCCCGTTGGTGCCGGCCACGGTGAAGATCACCGCCGAGGTCGACCTGGCGAGAGTCTCCCGGACTTTCGCCGCCCTCTCCAGGCCGAGCAGGATGGCCTTCGGGTGGATACGCTCGATGTATTCGAGCCACTCGGCGAGGCTCCGGCCAGCCATATGAGCAGGATGTTCAGCTTGCCGCGAGAGCCTGACGCTGCAGGAGAGTAAGGAGGTTTGCCAGTTTCTCGCGCATCTGGCGCCGATCGACGATCATGTCAATCGCACCCTTCTCGAGAAGGAATTCGGCGCGCTGAAAGCCCTCCGGGAGCTTCTCCCTGACGGTTTGTTCGATGACCCGCGGTCCG
>JBATEB010000013.1:0-3042 GCA_049663805.1 Burkholderiales bacterium
GATCGAGATCGACCGGCTGGCGGCGGAAAAGCGCCGGCTGCGCGGCGAATCCGATGCGCGCGTGCGCGAATCGCTGGCGCGCCTCGAGGAAGAGCGCAACCGCCTCGCGGCGCTGATGTCGGAGCTCGTCGAGGGCGTGCTGGTGTGCAACGCCGAGGGGCGCATCCTCCTCTACAACGAGCAGGCGCGCGCACTGTTTACCGGCGCGGAGACCGCGGCCGCGACGACGCCGGTCGGGCTGGGCCGGTCGGTCTTCTCGCTGATCGACCGGGATCAGGTGGTGCACGCGATCGAAAAGCTCGAGCATGCGCGCCGCGGCGGCATCGCGGCGCCGCGAACGCGCTTCGTGGCGCCGGCGGCCGCGGGCAGGGTGGTGAAGTTCGAGGCGACGCCCTATCTGCGTGGCGCCGGCGACCTTGGCGGGATCGTGTTCACGCTGAGCGACGTGACCGGGCTGATCGAGAGCGAGGCGCAGCGGCTTTCGGTGCTGCAGTCGATCGCGGTGCGCGCACGCGCGCCGGTCGCCAACATCCGGGCGGCGGCCGAGAACCTCGCGCATTACCCGGACATGGAAGCCGATCGCCAGCGGCGGTTCGTGGAAATCATAGCCGCGGAATCGCTCGCGCTCTCGCAATCGATCCAGGGAGCGTTGCAGGCCTACGGCGATGCGCTCAAGGCGAGCCTCGCGCTGGAGGACATGCGGGCGGTGGACCTGCTGCGCGTCGCCGAAGGGCGCCTGCGGTCGCTGGTCGGCGTGGAAGTGTGGTGCGACGCCGTGGACGAAGCGCTGTGGCTGTCGGTGGACAGCTTCGCCTTCGTGCAGGCGCTCGGCTTCCTCGCCGAGCGGCTCAAGTCCGACTACCGGGTACGCGGCATCCGGCTGTCCGCGCGCGGCCGCGGGCGCTTCGCGGAGCTCGACCTCGCCTGGCGCGGCGCGATCGTCGCGCACGATGCGCTGGCACTGTGGGAGGGCGAGCCGATGCGCGTCGGCGCGCAGGAATCGCCCCTCACCCTGCGCGACGTGCTCGAGCGTCACGGCGGCGAGGTGTGGCTGCAACGGGACGGACCCGCCGGGGAGCGCGACGCGTGCTTCCGCTTCCTGCTTCCGGTCGGCGAGAAGGTCGGCGCTGCCGCGCGGCCGGCGATCGCCATCGAGAGCCGCCCCGAGTTCTACGATTTCGACCTGTTCGCGCAAAGCGGCGCGTCCCTGGATTTGCGGGGGCGCGCGCTGAGCGAGCTGGCTTACACTGTATTCGACACCGAAACGACCGGGCTCGAGCCTTCCGCGGGCGACGAGATCATCAGCATCGGAGCGGTGCGCGTCGTCAACGGGCGCCTGCTCAAGGGCGAGGTTTTCGAACAGATGGTCGATCCCCGGCGGCCGATCAGCCCGGCTTCCGCCAGGTTCCACGGCATCGACCAGGGCGCGCTCGCGGGTCAGCCGACGATCGGGGAGGCACTGCCGGCGTTTCACAAGTTTTGCGAGGACACCGTGCTGGTCGCGCACAACGCCGCGTTCGACATGCGCTTCCTCGAGCTGAAGGAGAAAGCCGCGGGGGTGCGTTTCGAGCAGCCGGTTCTCGATACGTTGCTGTTGTCGGCGGTGGCGCATCCCGCCCTCAACGATCACCGGCTCGAGGCCATCGCCGAACGCCTGGGCGTGCCGGTCATCGGGCGCCATACGGCGCTGGGCGACGCGCTGCTCGCGGGGGAGGTTTTTCTGCGATTGCTGGGACAACTGCGGGAACTCGGCATCGCCACCCTCGGACAGGCGCTCGATGCGTCACGCGAGACCTATTATGCCCGGCTGCGCTACTGAAGTGCGGAATCGGCCGCATGGCTGAGGAACGCGACGGCCTGACGCAGCGCATGGCGGGCGAGCGGCAGGCCTTTGCGCAGCCGCTCCGCGCCCTGGTGAGGCGCGTGCCCGTGACCTGCGAGGAACGGCACAGCGTCGCTCAGGCGGCGCGCATCATGCGCGCGCAGGACGTGGACTCGGTGGTGATCGTCGACGCCCGGCAGCGGCCCTGCGGCATTCTCACGACCCAGGACCTCGTCGGCGTGGTGGCGGCGGGCGGTTCCGAGCGGCCGATCGGCGAGCTGATGAGCCGCGACCTGGTGTCGTTGCCGCCGCACGCGTTCGCCTACGAGGCGGCGCTCGCGATGACCGAGCACCGCATACGGCATGTCCTGGTCACGGACGACGGCCGCCTGCTCGGCGTGGTCTCGGAACGCGATTTGTTCGCGCTGCAGCGGCTCGGACTCGGCGAGCTGACGATGGAAATCCGTCTGGCGGACGATGTTGGGGCGCTGGCGGGACTCGCTCTCCAGGTGCGCCGCCTCGCCGCGTTGCTGGTCGGGCAGGGCACGGCGGCCGAGCCGCTGACGCTGTTCATTTCGGTGCTGAACGACCGGCTGACGCGGCGCGTGATCGAGATCGTGCGCCGCCGGCACGAGCTCGACCGCATACGCTGGGCGTGGATCGCCTTCGGCAGCGAAGGCCGCTTCGAGCAGACCTTCAGCACCGACCAGGACAACGGCCTGGTGTTCGCCACGCACGAGGGCACATCGCCCGGGCAGGCGCGCGCGAAGCTGGTGCCGTTCGCGCGCGAAGTCAACGAGGCGCTCGATGCCTGCGGCTTCCCGCTGTGCGAGGGAAACATCATGGCTTCCAACCCCGCGCTGTGCCTGACGATCGAGCAGTGGTGCGCGAAGATGGGAGGCTGGCTCGGCGCTGCGGTGCCGCAGGCGCTGCTCGACGCCTCGATCTGCTTCGACCTGCGCCCGGTGTACGGCGACGCTGCGCTCGCCGCCGCGCTGCGCGACTGGATCGTGCAGCACGTGCGCGGGCACGCCGCTTTCCTGCGGCTGCTGGCGGGCGTGGCGACGCAGGCGCAGCCGCCGCTGGGACGCTTCGGCGCGTTCGCGCCGATGGACGCGCCCGGGGCGCCGCATACGCTCAACCTCAAGGCGAACGGCGCGCGCATCTTCGTCGACGCGGCGCGCGTGCTCGGGCTCGCCCAGGGCCTGCGGGAAACCAAC
>JBATEB010000014.1:0-4619 GCA_049663805.1 Burkholderiales bacterium
GAGCGTGAGCAGCGCCTGCACGTTGTCCTGGTCCTTCTCGAGAATCGCCTCGATCCGGCGGCGCGCAGCCTTGGGATTCTTCTCCTGCAGGTCGAGTTGCGCGAGGTTCGCCGCCGCGGGAATGTAGGCCGGCTGCAGCTCGAGCGCGTGTTCGAGATGCTTGCGCGCGGCTGTGGTGTCCTTCTTGCCCAGATAGATCATCGCTTTCAGGTTATAGGTAAGCGGATTGTTCGGCTGCTTCTTCTCGAGCGCCTGCATCGCCTTCAGCGCCTGGTCGTAGTTCGCCCGCCGCAGGTGCGACGTGACCAGCAGAATGTCCGCCTGGTACTTGTCGGGATCGAGCTGCGAAGCGGACTCCAGGTCGGCCAACGCGTGATCCGTTTCACCCAAGGCGAGACGGCTCAGCCCCAGCCCGGCGCGGGCCCCCGCGCTTTTCGGGTCGAGCTTTGCCGCTTTTTCGAAGAACTGCGCCGCCTTGGCGACCTCGTTGCTCTGCAGGTACACCTCGCCGGCGAGCCCCATCAGCGTGCCGTCTTCCGGGTACTGCTTCAGTCCCGGCTGGAGCATTTCCAGAGCGCGTTGCGCCTGGCCGCTTTTCGCCAGCGACGCGACCAGCAACCTGCGCGCGTAGAGGTTCTCGGGCGCGCGATCGATCACACGCCCCAGATACGATTGCGCCTGGCCGTGCGAACCCAGCGCAAACTCGACCGCACCCGCGAGCAGCAGGCTCGGCACGTGGTCCGGCGCCCCCTTGAGCACTTGCAGCACCGCCTCGCGGGCGGCGGGGTAGTTGTGCCGGCGGAACTCGAGCAGCCCCTCCATGTAATGAGTCATCGGGCTGTTGGGATCGGTCTTGCGCATCTGCGCGATCTGCTTGCGTGCCTCATCGAAGTTGCCGCCGTCGATCTGCAGCGAAGCGATGTTCACGCGAGCGGAAACGTTGCGCGGGTTGAGATCGAGGACCTTCTGGTACGCCGCGATCGCGCCCTTACGATCGGCCTTGATCCGGTTCAGTTCGCCCTTCATGAGCCAGGCGTCGGCGCTTTGCGGTGCGCCGGCGAGCGCCCGCTCGATCAGGCGGGCGGCTTCGTCCAGCTTTTTCTCGCCCGCTGCAAGCCGCGCCTGCCCGAGCAGCGCGTCAGCGAATTCAGGCTGCCGGGCGAGCGCCTGGACGAGCAACTCGCGCCCTTCACGGTCGTGGCCGAGCCCGATCGATGCCAGCGCGCGCAGCGTCAACACTTCGGCCTGCACCTGGTTTGCGGCGTCGCCTTCCAGTCGCACCTGGTCGAGCACCTTCTGGAACTGCCCTGTCATCAGCAACGACTTGCCGAGCGGGGGGATCACCTTGGCCGGGTCGTACTGCAGTTCGAGCGCCCTGCGCAGCTCCTTTTCCGCCGAGGCAAAATCGCCCGTATCGTTGTAGGTCGCGCCCAGCAGGTAGCGCGCCTCCGCGTGCTCGGGAGACTTTTGCAGCAGGTTCTTGAGGTGGATAATCGCGGCATTGCTGTTGCCTTTGTCGCGCTCCTGCCTGGCGTCCGCAATCAGCCGGCCGGCATCCCCGGCCTTGTCCCCACAGCCTCCCGCGGACAGCACGGCGATGAGCAGCGCCGCGACCAGCGCGCCATGTCTGCAGCAGGCTTTCGATCGAATCATGCGCTCCTCCTTTGCCATCGCCTCAGTCCTCGTCCGCCTTTACGGAACCCGACCGCTTGAGACCGTGGCGGTCGACCAGGTCGTACAGGGTGGGACGGCTTACCCCGAGCAGTTCCGCAGCGGCCTGGATGTTCCCGTCGGTCCGGCTCAACGCCCTGACGATCGCCTCGCGCTCGGCCGCGTCGCGCACCTCGCGCAGATTGACCGGCTCCGGCTCCCCTGCCGGCGCCGACAGGCCCAGATCGTCGGCGCCGATCTGCGATCCCTCGGTCATGATGACCGCCCGCTTGATATAGTTTTCCATTTCCCGCACGTTTCCCGGCCATGGGTAGGCTTCGATGGCATGGAGAGCCTCCTCTTTGAAGCCCCGGATCGAACGTCCTTCCTCGCGGCTGAACCGGTGCATGAACGCGTGCGCGAGCAGCGCGGCATCCCCCTGCCGGTCGCGCAGCGGCGGAATGGCGATGACGATCTCGCTCAGTCGGTAGTAGAGGTCCTCCCGGAAGCGACCTTCTTCGATCAGCTTTTTCAGATTCTGATGGGTCGCGCACACGATGCGAACATCGACGGGGATCTCTTCGCGCCCGCCGAGGTGCTCGACCACCCGCTCCTGGAGAAAGCGCAGGATCTTCGCCTGCAGGGCGAGTGACAGATCCCCTACCTCATCGAGAAAGAACGTGCCGCCGTTGGCAGACTCGATCTTGCCGGGCGTTTGCCTGTTGGCTCCGGTGAAGGCTCCCTTCTCGTAGCCGAAGAGTTCCGACTCCAGCAGGTTCTCGGGGATCGCCGCGCAATTGATCGCCACGAACCGCTTGGCCGAGCGTGGGCTTAAACGGTGAAGGGCTCTTGCCAGCAGCTCCTTGCCGGAGCCGGACTCCCCCAGCAGCAGCACGGTGGCGTCCGAGGGCGCCACCTTCTCCACGCTGCGGCACATCTTGAGCATGCCCGGATCTCGCGTGAGGATGCCCTGCATCGGGGAGTCCTGCGACTGCTGCAGCCGGCGGTTCTCCTGCTGCAGGGCGTGCAGACGGAACGCCCGCTCCACCACCAGCCCCAGCACCTCCGGATCGAACGGCTTCTGGTAGAAGTCGTAGGCGCCCATCCCGACCGCTTTCACCGCGTTGGCGCGGTCCTGGTTGCCGGTCACCACGATCACCTTGGTGTCGGGCTCCAGCGCCAGGATCTGCTCCAGGGTGGCCAGCCCCTCGGACGCGCCGTTCGGATCCGGCGGCAGCCCCAGATCCAGGGTCACGACTGCCGGCTCGTGCCGCCGCAGTTGCACCAGCGCGTCTTCGCGATCCCCGGCGACCAGCGTCTCGTAGGCATCGAAGCTCCAGCGCATCTGTTTTTGCAGGCCGGGGTCGTCTTCGACGATCAGCAGGATTGCCTTGTCTTTCCTCACCCGTGGCCTTCCACCGCAACGCCCGCCTCGGGCGCGCGCTCGGGAGCATGAAGCGGCAGCACGACGCGGAACAGCGTGCCCTGAGTCTCCCGGGTCTCCACCTCGATCCGGCCGCCGAGCTCGCGCACGTACTCCTGGGCCTCGTAGGTGCCGATCCCCATCCCCGTCGACTTGGTTGACTCAAAGGGCTTGAACAGCCGGTCGCGCATGAACTGCCCGCTCATGCCGCATCCCGTGTCGGCAATCGCGATGACCGCGGAACCGTCTTGCCGCGACAGCCGCACCACCACGTGCCCCTCGGGAGGGGTGGCTTCAATGGCATTCTGGATCAGGTGCCCGATGACGCGTTCAAGGCGCGCACGATGGGCGAGCACGCTCGCTGCGCCATCGCCGGCTTCAAGCCGTGGTGCAGGCTTGAGGCCGGACTTCGCGGCCACCACCTGTTGCACCAGCTCTTCGAGCGCCACCGGTGCCGGGGGCTCCAGAGTGAAACCGCCCCGCAGCTGGAGCAGGAGCCGCTTCATTTTCTCCACCGACTGGGCAACCGTCTCGATCATGTCTTCCTGGAACTCGGGCTTGTGCTTGTGTTTATCCGCATTCGAAAGCAGCAGGGAATGCTGCGACACCAGGTTCTTCAAGTCGTGCACGACGAAAGCCGACATGCGGTTGAAGGACTCGAACTGGCGCGCCACCAGCAGTGCCTTGGCCGCTTCCAACTGGGCCAGGTAGCTTGCCGCCTGCCGGCCGGTCGTCTTCAAGAGGTCGTTCACCTCCCAATCGAGATTGATTTTACCCTTCGATCGGGCCAGCACGACAAAGCCCAGCAATCGCTCGTGGAGTATGAGAGGAACCACCAGCCAGGCGCGCGGAATCGAACGCAGCCAATCGGGTATCTCCAGGCCTTCGTATGATTCGGGCCGCGCCTCGTAACCTTCGAGACTGATGACCCACTGGCGCCGTTCCAGGAACTGACACAGGGGGCTGTCGCGCCGCTCTCTGCCTTTGGCGGATGGCATGTTCCAATGGGCGACCTGCTCGAACGTTCCCGCATCCCGGGAAAGCCACAAGGTCCCGCCCGGGCTGTCCACCAGCTCGGCGATCGCCTGGATGGAGCGCTCATACAACTGAACCCCCGGTTCGCCCTCTGACAAGGTACGGGTGAAACGCAGCCACTCCTCGCGATAATCGTAGCGGTAGCTGAAGAAGTTCTTGCTGAGGAAGACCTTGAGCCGGGCGCGCAGGGTGCCGGAGAACAGTATCACGAAGAGCAGCAGCACCGCGCCGAACAGGAACGTCACCTGCAGCACCGCTCCCCAGTTGCCGCCGAAGTAGCGGATGTGGTAGCCGGCCGCGGCCATCGCCAGCAGGTACACGGCTGCGCCGAGCATTGCGGTGGAATGGAACAGGATGCGGCGCGAAACGGAGACGTCGAGCGACCACTTGGGGTTGCGGGCGGTTGCCACGGCGAGCAGCGGAACGACCATGGCATTGACGACGCCACGTGCGTCCCAAATGGCGGCGTTTACACGCTGAAACAACAGGGCGTCGGAGTACAGATAGAAGT
>JBATEB010000015.1:0-20950 GCA_049663805.1 Burkholderiales bacterium
CCTGGCCGTTTCCGCATTCGCTCATGATTGCTTTCTTTGCCGACTACGACGGCGGCGAAATTCAGGTGGACGGCGCGGAAATTTCGGATGCGAAGTGGTTCAACGCAAGAAAAACTGAAAATATGCCGAGATTGCCTGCTAGAATCAGCATTGCCCGCAAGTTGATCGATGCGGCGATTGGGGAGATGCGCGAAGGCTGAATTTGCATCTCATTTGTCAACTGTTGTGGGGATTTATGCAAATTGGACGGATTACATGTTGTCGCGAATCTGTACCGTTGCCGGGGGGACGCACGGTATCTGACTGACGCAGCCGCGCTGCGTCAATTTTGTCACGACTCCATCAACAGGGCCGGACTCACGATCCTTGGCGACCTGTTCCACGAGTTCGACGGTGGCGGAGTCACGGGCACGGTGGTGCTGGCGGAGTCGCATCTCGCCATTCACACCTGGCCGGAGCTCCAGAGCGTCACCCTCGACGTCTACGTCTGCAACTACACGCAGGACAATAGCGCCAAGGCGCACCAGGTGGTCGCCGACATGATGGGGCTTTATCGTCCCGAAGAACACATCCAGCACGACGTCCCGCGGGACAAGCGCTTCATGTACGAGTCCCTGAACGGGGACTACGGTTTCTTTATCCGCTCCTCGAAACTGATCGAAGCCTCGAAGACCCGCTTCCAGGACCTGGAGATCCACGAGACCCCGCAGTTCGGCAAGCTTTTTCGCCTGGACGGCTGCTTCATGACCTCCGAGCGCGAGGAGTTCGTCTACCACGAGACCCTGATTCACACCGCCCTCGCCGCCCACCCCTCCCCGAAACGGGTGCTTCTGATCGGCGGCGGGGACGGCGGTGCGGCCGAAGAGGCGTTGAAGCACCCCGGCGTCGAGCAGGTCGTCATGGTCGAGCTGGACGAAAAGGTCGTCGAGATCGCGAAGCAGCACTTCGCCGCGATCCACCGCGGCGTATTCGACAACCCCAGGTTGAAGGTCCTGATCGAGGACGGGCTGAAGTATCTGGCCGAGACGAAGGAGAAATTCGATCACATCGCGCTCGACCTCCCGGATCCGATCGGCCCGGCCACGGCGCTGTACGAGGAGGGATTCTTCCGCGACTGCAAGCGTGCCCTCGCCCCCGGGGGCCTGCTGACCCTGCATATGGGCTCGCCCTGGTCCCGTCCCGACCGCGTGCGGATGCTCTACGGGCGGCTGGCCAGGACGTTCAAGATCGCTCGTCCCTATACGATGTTCATTCCGCTTTACGGATGCCTGTGGTCGATGTGCGTCTGCTCCGACTCGACCGATGCCGCTTCGGTGAGCCCTTCGGAGGTCGACGCCCGCATCGGCGCGCGTGGCATTACGCACCTGCAGTACTACAACGGCGCCACTCATTCGGCGCTGTTCGCCCTGCCCAACTTCGTGCGCGACCTGACCGTCGACGCCGTCCCCAAGCCGCGGCTCGTCGCTTCGAAAAAACGCGCCGCAGGCGGCACCAAGTAAGGCGGAAGGGTCCGGGAAGGGTCAGACCGGGGCGATCCAGGGGGTCGCCCCCTTTGTTTTGGCGTCCAAACCGAGGAATCGGAAATCGGGTTCGGGCCGGCGACCGTCGATGATGTCGGCGAGCGCCCGACCCGAGCCGCAGGCAAGCGTCCACCCCAGAGTGCCATGCCCCGTATTGAGGTAGAGGCCGGGATACCTGGTGCGCCCTATGAGCGGCAGGTTTCCCGGGGTCGCGGGCCGCAAGCCGGTCCAGAACTGCGCGCTCTCCGCACGCCCCGCTTTGGGGAACCATTCAAAGCACCTTTTCACCAGCGCGGCACAACGACGCGTATTCATTTCGGTGTCATAGCCGTTGATCTCGGCGGTGCCCGCGACGCGCAATCGCTCGCCCAACCGCGAGATCACGATTTTCCGGGAGTGATCGGTGAGGCTGGTCCGCGGGGCGTCGTCATCGGGATCGAGCGGCAGGGTGATCGAGTAGCCTTTCACGGGGTACACGGGCACCGAAATGCCGATCGGATCGAGCACGAGGGGGCTGTAGCTGCCCAGGGCGACAACGTAGGCATCGGCGCGCAATGACTCCTCGATACCCGCCTGGTCGTCGATCACCACGCGCTCGACTGCTCCGCGCGCGACCTCCAGCCTCCTGACGCTGACGTTGAAGCGAAAACTCACGCCCTGGGTCCGGCACAGATCCACCAGGCCCCGGGTAAAGGCGAATGCGTCGCCCGACTCGTCGGCAGCCGCGTACACGCCGCCGACCCACCGGACCGTTGAAAGCCGGAGCGCCGGCTCGATGGCAATGCATTCCTGCGGTGTCTTGATTTCCGTGTCCCAGCCGCGCTCCCTGAGGCGTTCAGCCTGCCGCGTCGCGCGCTCGAATTCGAGCCTTTCCTCGTACAGGTGCAGAATGCCGCACGCCCGGAAATCGTAGGCGATGCGCGTTTCGCGTCGCAGCTGACGAAGCTGGTCGAGACTGTACATCGCCAGAGCCAGGGCTGCGTCGGTGTTGCGGCGCGTGCGGCCCGGAAGGCACTCCCGCAGGAAGCGCAGACCCCATAGCCATTGGCCGAGTTCGGCGCGCGGGCGAAAGAGCAGCGGCGCTTCCTGCCGCCCCAGCCAGCGCAGGATCTTGAGCGGCGCGGTGGGGTTCGCCCACGGCTCGCAGTGGCTGACCGAAATCTGCCCCCCGTTCGCGAAGCTCGTCTCGAGTCCGGCCTCGGGTTGCCGGTCGACGACCATCACTTCGTGGCCCGCCTTCGCCAGGTACCACGCACTGGTCGTGCCGATGACCCCCGCTCCGAGGACGACCACCCTCATGCGCTGCCTCCGAAAAAGAAAGGGGAAGCTGGGTCTTTCCCCCGGTTTCGACTGGACGCGCCCGCACCCGAGCGTCTTTCAGATTCGCGCAAGAGCCAATCCGGCCTTCAGATTTGGACGCGACCCGCCCGTTCGTCGCTTGTTACCCCCGATAATCGCCCGCCGGCACCTTTCGAGAGCGGTCGCGCCACAACGAAGAGGCGCTACTTTCCGGTCTGCGGGATCACTTTTTGGCGCTGTTCGCCAAGTCCCTTGATCCCGAGAGTGACCACATCGCCCGGCTTCAACCACGCCTGGGTGGGTTTCATACCCAGCGCGACCCCGGCGGGTGTGCCGGTGGTGATGATGTCGCCGGGCAGCAAAGTCATGTAGTTGCTGACGTAGGAAACGAGCTTGGCGCACGAGAAGATCATGTTCTTCGTATTGGAAGACTGCCTGCGCTCGCCGTTGACATCGAGCCAGATGTCGAGACTTTGCGGACTGGTGATTTCGTCGGTCGTGACCAGCCACGGCCCGATCGGGCCGAAGGTATCGCAGCCTTTCCCCTTGTCCCATTGCGAGGACTGCAGCTGGAACGCACGCTCGGAAACATCGTTGACGATCGTGTAGCCGGCCACGTATTCCAAGGCCCTCTCCTCCGGAACGTATTCGGCCCGGGTACCGATCACGATTGCGATTTCGACTTCGTAATCGAGTTTGGTGGAGTTGCGCGGCTGTCGAATGTCGTCGTTCGGACCGCTGATGCAGGTGGTCGCTTTCATGAACACGACGGGCTCGGCCGGAATCTGAAGACCCGCTTCATGCGCGTGGTCGACATAGTTCAGTCCGATTGCCACGAATTTTGAGATTCCCGTGTAGGGAACGCCGAACCGCGGGTTTCCGCGCACCAGTGGCAGCGACTCCGGCCTGATCTTGCGCAGCCTCGCCAGCCCCTTGGGGGAAATCGTTTCCTGGTCCGTGTTGGCTACGATCCCTGAAAGATCGCGCAATTGGCCCTGCGCATCGATGACGCCCGGCTTCTCGAATCCATTCCTGCCAAAACGACACAGCTTCATTTCGCTTCCTTTCCAGATCGTCATGCCGCCGCTTGATGCGCCCATCGAGACGGGCGCGGGCGAGGTAGGGAAATAATCGTCGCCAGCCCCGAGTCACTTGTTCGCTTCGTGGCGGATGCGACGAGAGCAGTTTTTTCGGCCAGCCTCCTGCGTCAGCCGTTCTTCCCACGGAGTTCTTCTTTCCTGCGTGGCAATTATAACAGTGGAGCGCCAGAAAAAGCCGTAGTTTGTATGGAATCATAGAGTTACACACGGTACTCCAGACCAGTGAGCGCTCGCTTCCCAGGTTGCAGCCACACTTTTCTCTCTTAGAATTGGCAGCATGAAGCCGCTCGCAGCCCGCATACCCCGATTCCATGTCACCGTCACGCCGCTCCCCGGGGCCGAGATCGACCTGCCCCGATGGGCGGCCCGGCATTGCGCGGTCCTGCGCCTGCGCCGCGGCGATTCGGTCGTCGTCTTCGACGGAGCGGGCGGCGAGTTTGCCGCCGAATTGACGCTGGCATCCCGCGACGGCACCCGGGCACGCGTCGTTTCGAAACGCGCGGTGGAGCGCGAATCGCCGCTCGGCATCACCCTCGCGCAGTGCATATCCGTCGGGGACCGAATGGACCTTACGCTGCAAAAATCGACGGAGCTGGGCGTATCTCGCATCGTGCCGATTGCCAGCGAACGCTCCATCGTGAAACTGTCCCGAGACCGGGCCGATCGACGTGTCACGCACTGGCGCAAGGTCGTGATCGCCGCGTGCGAACAGTGCGGGCGCAATCGGATCCCCGATGTCACGCCGATCACGGACCTTGATGCATTTCTCGCCGATCCCGTCGGCGATGCGCTGAGGCTGCTTCTCTCGCCGGATGCCGAAGGGGATCTGAAGCGCTTCGACCCGCCAAAGTCGGTGACCCTTCTGGTCGGGCCCGAGGGAGGGCTCGCGCCGCAGGAACGGCGGCGCGCGGAAAGCCGCGGATTCCTGCCTGTGCGCTTCGGACCGAGAGTGCTCCGGACGGAGACCGCGCCGCTTGCGGTGCTGGCTGCAATGCAGGGCCTGTGGGGAGACTGTTAGACCCTTCGGATTCCACCCGGGCGCGGCTGTATCTCCGATCGGCAACTGTATAGAATCGGGCTTCCTTGAAGCTGCCTAAAATCATGCCGGTTCATCCAGACGCCCAGTTCATCAGCTGGTTCCGGTCCGTCGCTCCCTATTTCCATGCATTCCGCGGAAAGACGTTCGTGCTCGCCTTCGGCGGCGAGATGTTTGCCGAGGGAAGGTTCGTCGAGCTCGCGCACGACATCAACCTCCTGCATAGCGCCGGAATACGCCTGGTGCTGGTGCACGGCTCGCGTCCCCAAATCGAGGAACAGCTGAGGCGCCGCAAGGCGCGCTCCCGGTACGCCAAGGAACTGCGCATCACCGACCCCGTTGCACTCGAGTGTGTCAAGGAGGCGGTAGGTCTGCTGCGAGTGGAAATCGACGCGCTGCTGTCGCTCGGACTCCCCAATTCCCCGATGGCCGGCGCGGCGATCAACACCGTATCGGGCAATTTCATGACCGCGCAGCCGATAGGCGTGGTCGACGGGGTCGATTATCAGTACACGGGTTCGGTCCGCAAGGTCGATTCGCAGGCGATTTCAGGATGCCTCGACGCAGGCAACATTGCGATTGTTTCCCCGGTGGGGTATTCCCCGACGGGAGAGGTCTTCAACCTCGCGATGGAAGATGCAGCAGTGGCGGCGGCGACCGCCCTGCGCGCCGAGAAACTCGTTTTCTTTTCCGATGCGCCGGTCGAAGACAAGAAAGGCGAGTTATTGCCCGAGTTGACCGCACAGGAGGCCGTCGACTTGCTCGCGCAGGGCGGGCGGCTGACCGCAGATACTTCCCTGTACCTCGCGCACGCGGTCGAGGCGGTACGGGGCGGCGTGCAACGGGCCCACCTTATCAGCCGAGGACTCGCGGGCGCGCTGCTGATCGAGCTTTTCACCCACGCGGGCTCGGGCACGATGATCACCGCGGACAAGATGGTGAAGCTGCGTTCCGCCGTGATCGACGATGTCGGCGGCATTCTCAAATTGATCGAGCCTCTCGAGGCGGACGGAACCCTCGTGCGCCGTGGCCGCGAACTGCTCGAACGGGAGATTGCGCGCTTTGCCGTCATCGAGCACGACGGGGTCATCGTGGGATGCGCGGCGCTCTACCCGTTCCTGAGCGCGCGCGCGGGCGAGCTCGCCTGCCTGGCGGTGCGGCCCGATCACCGCGACGAGGGATACGGAGAGCGCCTCCTGCGGTACGTGGAAGCCCAGGCGCGCGCCCGCAAGCTGAGGAAGCTCTTCGTGCTCACAACGCGCGCCACGCACTGGTTCATAGAGCGCGGCTTTGCCGAAGTAGCCATGGCGGCGTTGCCGAAGGAAAAGAAGGAGCTGTACAACTATCAGCGGCGCTCGAAGACTCTCGCGAAACGGCTGTGAAGCGCGAAGCGAGGGCGATCTCGGCTGAAAATGGTTCGCGATAGAATGACGATTATCGTCGAACCGGAGTCCGAATCATGGCAAGGCTGGTGAAGTGCGTCAAACTCGGGCGCGAGGCCGAGGGGTTCGATCACCCGCCGTATCCCGGCGAACTCGGCAAGCGCATTTACGAAAGCGTTTCCAAGGAAGCCTGGCAGGGATGGATCCGGCACCAGACCATGCTGATCAACGAGAACCGGCTCAATCTGGCCGATCCGCGCGCGCGAAAATACCTTGCCGAGCAGCTGGAAAAGCACTTCTTTGGCTCGGGTGCCGATGCCGCCTCGGGATACGTACCGCCGGAGAACCCCTGAGTACCCGCGCGGCCGCGCCCGGCCCGGAGCGCTCGCCCGCTGACCCGGTCGATCATTTTGCGGCCAACACCCTTACGCCCGATTTCGTTCCAAGGAGCAGGACGTCGGCACCACGACGGGCGAACAGGCCGTTCGTGACGACTCCGTCTATATTGTTGACCGTTGTCTCGAGCTCCGCGGGGTTGAGGATCGACAGCCCCCGGACATCGAGGACGATATTGCCGTTGTCGGTGGTAAACCCCTCGCGCAGCTTGGGCTGTCCACCCAGCTTGACCATCTGCCGCGCGACGTAAGCCCGGGCCATCGGGATCACTTCGATCGGCAACGGAAACCTGCCGAGTACCGCCACCAGTTTCGATTCGTCAGCGATACATACGAATCGTTTTGCCGTCGCGGCGATGATCTTTTCGCGCGTGAGCGCTCCGCCACCGCCCTTGATCATAGCCAGGTGTTCCGTGATCTCGTCGGCGCCGTCGATGTACACCGGCAGATCATCCACCCCGTTGAGATCGAGCAGACCGATGCCATGCCGTTTCAGGCGTTCGGCTGATCTCTCCGAACTCGCCACCGCGCCTGCGACGCGGTTCTTTATCTTTGCAAGCTCGTCAATGAACCTGTCCGCGGTCGATCCGCTGCCGACACCGATCACCGCGTCTTCGACCACGTACTTGATCGCTTCCCGGGCGACTGCCTGCTTGAGTTCGTCTTGACTCATCGGCGCCTGGTCGGGGGGAGATCGGTGCATACCCCCGCGTAGAGTTCCGCCGCCATGCCGATCGATTCGCTCACGGTCGGGTGCGGATGGATGGTTTTCCCGATATCGACGGCATCCGCGCCCATCTCGATCGCGAGCGCAACTTCGCTGATCAGGTCTCCTGCTCTCGCGCCGACGATACCTCCTCCTATCAGCCTCTGGGTCTCTTCGGAGAAGATCAGCTTCGTAAATCCCTCGTCGCGTCCGTTGGCAATCGCGCGTCCGGAAGCGCTCCAGGGAAATCTGGCGATCCGGTGCTTGACCCCTTTGCTCCTGGCGTGCTCTTCGGTCAACCCCGCCCAGGCGATCTCCGGATCGGTATAAGCCACCGAAGGAATCACGCGCGCGTCGAAGTGGGATTTCTCCCCTGCCGCGGCTTCGGCGGCTATGTGCCCCTCGTGCACCGCCTTATGCGCGAGCATGGGTTCTCCGGCGATATCGCCGATGGCGAACACGTGGGGCACATTGGTGCGCATCTGCGAATCGACCGGAATGAAGCCGCGCCCGTCGACGATCACCCCGGCCGCCTCGGCACCGATCTTGCCGCCGTTGGGAATCCGGCCGACCGAAACCAGGACCATGTCGTAGAGCTGCGGCTCGGCGGGCGCGCCGGCACCCTCGAAAGACACTTTCAGTGCGTTCTTCAGGACTTCGACCGCGGTGGTCTTCGTCTTGAGCATCACCTTGTCGAAGCGATGCGCGTTGAAAGTCTGCCACACCTTGACCAGATCGCGGTCCGCCCCCGCCATCAGCGTATCGAGCATCTCGACCACGTCCAGGCGCGCGCCGAGCGTCGAATAAACCGTCCCCATCTCCAGCCCGATGATGCCGCCGCCGATCACGAGCATGCGCTTCGGCCGCTGCCGCAGTTCCAGCGCGGCGGTCGAATCGACTATCCGCGGATCTTCCGGAACAAAGGCGAGCTTCGCGGACTGCGAACCGGCGGCGATGATCGCGCTCCTGAACGAGACGACTTTGCGCCCCTCCTTTGTCTGCACGGCAAGATGGTTGGGGCCGGCGAAAGCTCCGGTGCCCTCCAATACCGTCACCTTGCGCATGCGCGCCATGCCGGATAAGCCTCCGGTCAGCTTGCCCACCACCTTGTTCTTCCACGCGCGCAGCGCCTCGAGGTCTATGCCGGGCTCGCCGAAGGTGACGCCGTGCCCGGAAAGATGCCTCGCCTCGTCCATGACCGCGGCGACGTGCAGCAACGCTTTCGACGGGATGCAGCCCACGTTCAAGCAGACGCCGCCGAGGGTCGGGTGGCGTTCGACGAGGACCGTGTTCATGCCGAGATCGGCCGCGCGGAATGCCGCGGAGTAGCCGCCCGGACCGGAACCGAGAACGAGCAGGTCGCAAGTCATGTCGGCCGCACCGCCGTACGCGGCGGCGGCACCGCGTGCGGAAACTCGCGGGGCGGGTGCTGCGGCGGCGGGCGGAGGCGGCACGGGCGGAGAGGCTGCGGCTCCCTCGGCTTCGAGCAGGGCGATGACCGATCCCCTGGAGACCTTGTCTCCGACCTTGACCCGCAACTCCCTCACGATACCGGCGTCCGAGGACGGAATCTCCATCGTCGCCTTGTCGGACTCCAGGGTAATGAGCGAGGATTCCCTGGCCACCCGATCGCCGGGTTTGACCAGAATCTCGATGACCTCGACGTCCTTGAATTCGCCGATGTCCGGAACGCCGACCTCGATCAATTCCGCCATCGGCGCCTACAGCAATGTCCGGCGGATATCGGATAGAACGGACGCGAGGTACGAAGTGAAGCGTGCCGCCGCGGCTCCGTCGATAACGCGATGATCGTAGGCAAGGGACAGGGGCAGCATCAACCGCGGCACGAAAGCTCCATCCCGGTATACCGGTTGCATCTGCGACCGCGACACGCCGAGGATCGCGACCTCGGGCGCGTTGATGATCGGCGTGAACGCCGTGCCGCCGATTCCGCCCAGGCTCGAAATGCTGAACGTTCCGCCGCGCATGTCGTCGGGTTTGAGCTTCTTGTCCCGAGCGAGTTTCGAGATTTCCGAGAGCTCCCGCGCGAGGTCGAAAACACCCTTTCGGTCCGCGTCTCGAATCACCGGCACGACCAGACCGTCCGCCGTATCGACGGCGACCCCGATGTGGTAATACTTCTTGAGGATCAGGTTTTCTCCCGCGCGGTCGAGCGATGCGTTGAAATCGGGAAACTGCCGGAGCGCGTTGACCGAGGCCTGGACCAGGAAGGCCAGCATGGTGAGCTTGAAACCCTGCTTTTCGGCGACCTGCGCGTTCGCCTTGCGGAAGGCCTCCAGCTCCGTGATATCGGCCAGGTCGTGCTGGGTTACGTGAGGTATCCCGACCCAGTTGCGATGCAGGAACGATCCCGACAACTTCCTGATGCGCGATAGCGCGCGCGTCTCGATCGGCCCGAATTTTCCGAAGTCGACCTGCGGCCAGGCGGGAAGATCCAGGGTGAAGCCGGCTCGAGCGGCCGGGGCGGGCGCCGGCGCGCCTTTCATGACGCCCTTGACGAACTGCTGGACGTCGGCCTGCGTGATTCGGCCCTTGGGAGCGGAACCTGTCAGCTTCGCCAGGTCGACTCCCAGCTCGCGCGCAAACTTGCGGACCGAGGGGCTTGCATGCGGCGTGACCCCCGGACGGGTCGCCGGTTCCGCGGGTACGGGTTCGGGCCTTGCGGCGGGGCGGATGGGGGAGACCGCGGCCGCCGGGGCGGTGCGTGCCGGCGTCGGTGAGGCGCTTTGCGGCGCCGCTATCGCGCTTTGGGGTGCCGGAGCCGCGGCATGAGGTGCCGGTGCCGCGCCTTGGGGTGCCGGTGCCGGCTTTGGGGTCGACGCTGCGCCCTCCGCTGCTTCGAGTACCAGTATCGGGCTGCCCTGTGAAACCTTGTCGCCGGTCTTGACCCGCAGTTCCTTCACGACGCCGGCGGAAGGCGACGGGATCTCGATGGTCGCCTTGTCCGATTCCACCGTGATGAGCGACTGTTCCTGCTGTACCGCGTCGCCGGGCTTGACCAGAACCTCGATGACATCGACGTTCTTGAAATCGCCGATGTCGGGCACCGTCACTTCTCTGCTGGCTCCCATGTCTGCTCGCGTTCGGATTTCGGTGAGCCGCTGCCGGGTGCGGCGGCTCTGATTCGATCAAACGGCAACCGGGCTGGGCTTCCCGGGGTCGATCCCGTACTTCTTGATTGCGTCGGCGACGACCCTGGTTTTGACCTCACCCTGCTCGGCCAGCGCCTTGAGCGCGGCAACCGTCACGAAATACCGGCTAACCTCGAAGAAGTGGCGCAGCTTGGCGCGGGAGTCCGAGCGGCCGTAGCCGTCGGTGCCCAGCGCCCGATACGCTCTGTCCCCGGGAATGAACGGTCGTATCTGCTCTGCGAACGTCTTGACGTAGTCCGTCGCCGCAACCACCGGGCCTGCGCTCTTTTCGAGGCACTGCGTTACGTAGGAAATGCGGGGCTTCGATTCCGGATGCAGCAGGTTCCACCGGTCGGCCTCGAGACCTTCGCGCGACAGCTCGGTGAGACTGGTTGCACTCCAGATGTCCGCGGCGACGCCCCAATCGGACTCCAGCAGCTCCCCGGCGGCGATGACTTCGCGCAGAATCGTCCCCGATCCCAGCAACTGCACGCGCTGCTTTTTTTTCGATCCCTCCCGGAAGCGGTACAGGCCTTTCAGTATGGCTTCCTCCGCGCCGGCGGCCAGCGCAGGATGCTCGTAGTTCTCGTTCATCAGCGTGATGTAGTAGAACACGTCCTCCTGGTCGGTGAGCATCCTGCGCAGGCCGTCCTGGATGATTACCGCCAGCTCGGGGGCAAACGTCGGGTCGTAGGAAACGCAATTGGGAATTACCGAGGCGAGCACGTGGCTGTGCCCGTCCTCGTGCTGCAGGCCCTCGCCGTTCAGCGTGGTGCGGCCCGCGGTGCCTCCGAGCAGGAATCCGCGCGCGCGCTGATCCCCCGCCGCCCAGGCGAGATCGCCCACGCGCTGCATGCCGAACATCGAATAGAAGATGTAGAACGGCACCATCGCGAGGTTCGAGTGGCTGTACGACGTGGCCGCGGCGATCCAGGACGAAAAGGCGCCGGCTTCGTTTATTCCCTCCTCGAGAATCTGTCCCGCCTTGTCCTCGCGGTAGTACATCACCTGGTCGCGATCGACCGGCTCGTACTTCTGTCCCGCCGAGGAATAGATGCCGAGCTGGCGGAACATTCCCTCCATCCCGAAGGTACGCGCCTCGTCGGGGATGATGGGGACGATATGCCGGCCGATGTTCTTGTCGCGGATCAGCGTGGTGAGAATGCGCACGAACGCCATCGTGGTGGAGATTTCGCGGCCCTCCGAACCCTTCAGCTGCGCCTCGAACGCCGAGAGCGGAGGAACGACGGGGACCACGTCCGCCTTGCGCCGGCGCTGCGGGAGGTAGCCGCCCAGGGCTCTTCTGCGCTCCTGCAGGTACTGCATGACCGGATCGTCGTCCTTGGGCCTGTAGAACGGCAGGTCCTTGAGCTCGTCGTCCGGGATCGGAACGGCGAATTGATCGCGCATCTCGCGAATCGTCGCGGCATCCACCTTTTTCAGCTGATGGGTCGGATTCTTCGCCTGGCCCTGTTTCCCCAGCCCATACCCCTTGATGGTCTTGGCGAGGATCACCGTCGGCTGCTCCCGGTGCTTCGCCGCCGCGGCATAGGCGGCGTAAATCTTGTGAGGATCGTGACCGCCCCGGTTGAGGCGCCAGATGTCCTCGTCGGTCATTCGCGACACCATTTCGAGAAGTTTCGGGTCCTTGCCGAAAAAATGCTTGCGCACGAAAGCGCCGTCGTTCGCCTTGTAGTTCTGGTACTCACCGTCGACGGTGTCCTCCATCACGCGCAGCAGCCGCCCTTCCTGGTCGCGCGCGAAAAGGGGATCCCAGTACGAACCCCAGATGAGCTTGATGACGTTCCAGCCGGCTCCGCGGAAATCGGCCTCGAGCTCCTGGATGATCTTGCCGTTACCGCGCACCGGACCGTCCAACCGCTGCAGATTGCAGTTGATTATGAAAACCAGGTTATCGAGCTTCTCGCGCGCCGCCATGCCTTTCGCGCCCAGCGACTCGGGTTCGTCCATTTCGCCGTCGCCACAGAACACCCACACCTTGCGGTTTGCGGTGTCCGCCAGGCCGCGCGCGTGCAGGTACTTCAGGAACCTCGCCATGTAAATGCCCTGGATCGGACCGAGACCCATCGAGACCGTGGGAAACTGCCAGAAATCGGGCATGAGCCATGGATGGGGATAGGAGGAGATGCCCTTGCCGTCCACCTCGCGCCGGAAATTGAGCAGCTGCTCTTCGCTCAGCCGGCCCTCGAGGTAGGCACGCGCGTAGATCCCCGGAGAGGAGTGTCCCTGGAAGTAGATGAGGTCGCCCCCGTGACCTTCGTGGGGGGCATGCCAGAAATGATTGAAACCGATCCCGAACAGCGTTCCGACCGAGGCGAAACTCGCGATGTGACCGCCCAGCTCGTCGTCCGACTTGTTTGCCTTCGCGACCATGACCATTGCGTTCCAGCGGCAGTACGAGCGGATTCGCTCCTCCAGGGCAAAATTTCCCGGCGAGTGCTCCTCCAGGTGCACCGGGATGGTGTTCAGGTACGCGGTGTTGAGCGAGAACGGAATATAAGCGCCCGAGCGGCGGGCTTTCTCGACCAGCCTTTCCAGCAGGTAGTGGGCGCGCTCCGGACCTTCGCGCTCGAGGACGGCCGCCAGAGCATCGAGCCACTCCTGCGTTTCCAGGGTGTCGGGATCGTTGGCGGCGGGGAATTCAGGCTGCGCAGACATGACGTTTCCCTCTGGATCCTGGCGAGTCGTCGGGAGTTGCAGGCCGGTGGGCGACGCCAGAAGCTTACCGCGCCCGCTCGACCCGGGCAATCGGCGTACCTTCCATCGTTGGGGGGAGGGCGTTGCGAATTATACAATCGGGGAATCGGCCCTACCGAAATCCGGTCCGCCCCGGGCCGACTCGGCGCCAGATGATAGAATCCGCGCCTCCCGTGTCGGTCGCGCCCGCCTTCCTCCATGCCCACGCGCATTCTTGACGGCCGCGCTCTTTCCGGCGCAGTGCGCGCAGGCCTGATCCCGCGCGTCCAAGCCCTCGCCGCGAGGGGTGTGCGACCCGGCCTCGCGGTGCTCCAGGTCGGGCGCGACCCCGCATCGGGAATCTACGTGCGGAGCAAGGTGAAAGCGTGCACCGAGGCGCGTATCGAATCGGCGCACGTCGAACTGCCGGGCAATGTGGACGAAGGGGACATGCTGGAGCGCATCCGGGCCCTCAATGCCGACCCCGACGTGCATGGCATGCTGGTGCAGCTTCCTTTGCCCCGGGGACTCGACGTCCACCGCATCCAGGAGGCCGTTTCCCCGACGAAGGACGTCGACGGATTCCACCCGCTCAACATGGGCCTGCTCACCATCGGCACTCCGCGCTTTGTTCCCTGCACGCCCCTCGGGGTGATGAAGCTGCTCGCGCACGGGGACATCCAGGTGGAAGGTCGGCACGCCGTGGTCGTCGGCCGAAGCAACATCGTCGGCAAGCCGATGGCGTTGCTCCTCTTGCAAAAGGGAGCGACGGTGACCATATGCAATTCGAAGACGCCCGACCTGGGCGAGATGACCCGCCAGGCGGACATTCTCGTGGTGGCCGCAGGGAGACCCCGACTCGTGACCGCCGGCATGGTAAGACCCGGAGCGGTCGTCATCGACGTCGGCATCAACCGGCTCCCTGACGGAACGCTGGCGGGTGACGTGGATTTCGAAGGGGTGTCGTCCGTGGCTTCGTACATCACGCCCGTTCCCGGCGGCGTGGGTCCCATGACGATCGCAATGCTGCTGGAGAACACCGTGCTTGCCTGTGAACGCCTTCTCGACGCGCGCCAGGGCGGCCGAGTCGGCGGATAGAAGATTTCCGACCGCGATCAAGCGAACCCCGATTCGAACCCAGGACATGAACACCAACGCCAATCCATTGCTCGATTTTTCCGGTCTTCCCCGCTACGCTTCCGTGCGCCCGGAACATATTGCGCCGGCGATCGATCGGTTGCTTGCCGAGAACCGCGCCCTGATCGCCGAGCTCACGCAAGAGAGCACCGTGGCTTCCTGGCAGACCTTCGCAAGACCGCTCGAGGATGCGAACGAGCGGCTAGGGCGCGCCTGGGGAATCGTTGCCCATCTGCACGCGGTATGCGACAGCCCCGCCCTCCGCGACGCTTACAACGCGAATCTGCCCAAGGTCACCGCTTACCGCACGGAGCTTGCGCAAAATCTGGATCTGTACGGAAAATTGAAAGCTCTGCGCGGATCGAACGAATTCGGGGGCCTGTCCCAATCGCGACGCAAGATCGTCGAGAACGATTTACGCGACTACCGCCTCGGTGGGGCGGAACTGGCTCCGCCGCAGAAACTGCGTTTTGCCGAGATCCAGGGGGAACTCGCAGCGCTCGAGGCGAAGTATTCAGAGAACTTGCTCGATGCCACCAACGCGTTCTCGGTGCTGGTCGCCGACCGCGAGGACCTGGCCGGCGTGCCGGAGGATGTCTTGCGGGCCGCGGAAGACGCCGCCCGCCGCGAGGGCCGAAGCGGCTGGAAGGTCACGCTGCACGCCCCCTCCTTCGGGCCGGTGATGCAGTACGCCCGCAATCGCGATCTGCGACAGGCGCTTTATCGCGCCCACGTCACGCGCGCCAGCGAATTTGGAAATCCCGCACTCGACAACACCTCGATCATCGCCCGGGAACTGGTCCTGCGCAGAGAGAAGGCACAGCTTCTCGGCTACCGGGATTTCGCCGAGCTTTCTCTCGTGCCCAAGATGGCCGGCTCGCCCAAAGCCGCACTGGATTTCCTCGAAGATCTCGCCGAAAGAGCACTGCCCAGTGCGCGCAGGGATTTTGCCGAGCTCGAAGTTTTTGCGCGTGAAGAGCTCGGGCTCGACAAACTCGACGCCTGGGACATCGCGTTCGCTTCCGAAGAGCTGCGGGTGAAACGGTATGCGTTTTCCGAGCAGGAGGTGAAGCAATATCTTCCGGAACCGAAGGTCATCGAGGGGATGTTCCGTCTGGTGGAGATCCTTTATGGCGTCCGCATTTCGAGCGACCTCGGAGAGACCTGGCACCCTGACGTGCGTTTCTATCGCCTGGCCGATTCGAGCGGCAAGCTCCTCGGTCAGTGCTATTTCGATCTGTACTCCCGGGAAACCAAGCGTGGCGGCGCCTGGATGGACGAGGCGATCACGCGGCAGCGTCTCCCGCACGGACTCAGCACGCCCGTCGCCCAGCTGGTGTGCAACTTCCCCGCCCCCGTGGGCGACGTTCCCACGCTGCTGACGCACGACGAGGTCATGACGCTGTTCCACGAGTTCGGCCATGGACTGCACCATCTGCTGTCGGAAATCGACGATCCGGGTGTCTCGGGAATCCGTGGAGTGGAGTGGGACGCCGTCGAGTTACCCTCCCAGTTCATGGAGAATTTCTGCTGGGAATGGGACGTCCTCTCCGGGATGACGCGCCACGTCGCCACCGGGGAAGCATTGCCTCGGGTGCTGTTCGACAGGATGCTGGCGGCAAGACACTTTCAGAGCGGAATGCAGACGATGCGCCAGATCGAATTCGCGCTCGTCGACATGCACCTGCACCATGACTACGATCCCGCGGGAGCCAGGACGCCGCAGCAGGTCCTCGAGGAGATCCGGTCGCGCGTGGCAGTCGTCTTGCCGCCCGGCTACAGCCGGTTCCTGAACAACTTTGCCCATATCTTCTCGGGCGGTTACGCCGCGGGGTACTACAGCTACAAGTGGTCCGAAGTGCTTTCGGCCGACGCCTTCAGCCTGTTCGAGGAGAACGGCGTCCTCGACGCCGCGACCGGGGCGCGATTCCGGAACGAGATACTCGCCGTCGGGGGAAGCCGCCCTGCGCTGGAATCGTTCAAGGCGTTCCGTGGCCGGGAGCCGAGGATCGACGCCCTGCTGCGTCACAGTGGTATGATCCCCGCCTGAGGACCGCGACGCATGCGTCTACAGCTGTACACCGCGGCACTGCTTCTGGCAATCGGTGCAACCGCCTCGGGGCAGGCCTACAGGTGGGTCGATCGGGAAGGCCGCGTCCACTATACGCAGACACCCCCGCCCCCCGATGCGAAGAGCGTGCAGAGGAAAAGCTTCGGAAACGCGCCGACCCCGGCGGCGGAACTCCCGTACGCGACGCGCCTCGCGTCCACGAACTTCCCCGTGACGGTCTACACTTCCCCGGATTGCGGCAGCCCGTGCGATCAGGCTCGCGCGCTGCTGGTCAGGCGAGCCGTACCCTTCAGAGAAGTCAGCCTGGTCACGCAGCGAGACGCCGACGAGTTGAAAAGCCTCTCGGGCAGGAACGATGTGCCCACGCTGGCAGTCGGCACCCAGGTGCAGGTGGGCTTTCAGGGTGGCGCCTACAACGGCATGCTCGATGCAGCCGGGTATCCGTCCTCGGTTCCTCCTCTGCCGATCGAAGCATTGCGAAAGATGGATTCTGCCAACAAGGCGCAGTCGCAGCCTGGCGATGAAGCCCGGGGAACGCCAGGATCCGAGGCCGCTGGCCGCTAGCCGGACCCGGCCCGAGCGCGCGTCTTGATGAAGCTCGCGTCGTGGAACGTCAATTCGCTGAACGTACGCCTGCCGCACCTCCTCGACTGGCTGGCGGTGCAGGCCCCGGACGTTGTCTGCCTCCAGGAAACCAAACTGGAAGACGCGAAGTTTCCCCTCGCGGAATTGGAGTCGGCCGGTTACCACTGCGCACAATCGGGGCAGAGGGCCTATAACGGCGTCGCCATCCTGTCGCGCTTGCCGCTTTCGGATGTCGCCATCGGCATTCCGGCGTTTGCCGACGAGCAAAAGCGCGTCATTGCTGCAACCTGCGGGGAAGGCAGCGGTGCGGTCCGCGTCATATGCGCCTACGTTCCCAATGGGCAGGCTGTCGGTACCGAGAAATACCAGTACAAACTCAGGTGGCTCGCGGCCTTCCGCCTGTGGCTCAGCGCGGAACTGGCAAGGAGCCGGCGGCTCGCAGTACTGGGAGACTACAACATCGCGCCCGCCGACGCCGATGTCCACGACCCGAAGGCATGGGAAGGTCAAGTCCTTTTCAGCGAGCCGGAGCGCGCGGCTTTCCGCAGCCTTCTGGAAGTGGGACTGAAAGACAGCTTCAGGCTTTTTTCGCAGCCGGAAAGGTCGTTTACGTGGTGGGATTACCGGATGAACGGGTTCAAGCGCAATCTCGGGCTGCGCATAGACCATATCCTGCTCAGCGGTGAGCTGGCATCGCTGTGCCGAACATGTATCATCGACCCTGGGCCGCGAACGCTGGTGCGGCCGTCTGACCACGCACCGGTGCTTGCCGAACTGGATCTCTGACCACACTAGGAGGAACCGTAACTATGAAAAGAACCCTGGCACTGCTCTCTGGCGCCCTGTTGGCGTCCTCGCTGACCGGCGCGGCATACGCGCAAGGCGCTTACCCGTCAAAGCCGGTGAAAATCATCATTCCATTCTCCGCCGGCGGCCCCGCCGACATCTACGCACGATATCTCGGCCAGCGGCTGGAGAAGCCGCTCGGCCAGCCCATCGTCGTCGAGAATCGTGTGGGCGGCGGAGGTGTCATCGGTGCCGACGCGGTGGCGAAGTCTGCTCCGGACGGCTACACGCTTCTGATGATGTCCAACACGCATACGGTCAACGAGTCGCTACTCTCGAAGAAACCCTACAAGCTGACGAGAGACCTGACCCCGGTTTCCCCGGTGAACTATTCCGATCTGCTCTTGGTCGTGCACCCGAGCGTGCCCGCCAAGAATCTCAAGGAACTGATCGCTTTGGTAAAGGCAAAACCGGGCGCGCTCAATTACGCGTCCTCCGGCCCGGGAACCCCCTACCACATGGCAGGCGAACTGTTCAAGGCGATGGCCGGTCTCGACATCGTGCACGTGCCACATAAGGAGAGCTCGGGCGCGCGCACCAGCGTCATGGGTGGGCAGGTGCAGATGATGTTCGACGCAATCACGGTCATGGCAAAGTTGGCCGAAGCCGGAAGAGTCCGCGCGATCGCCTCGAGTGGGCGGACTCGGTCAGCGGTCATGCCCAATATTCCGACCGTCTCGGAGGCGGGCGTTCCCGGTTATGAAGCGACGATCTGGCTCGGACTGATGGCGCCGGTGGGCACGCCGAAGCCGATCGTGGACAGACTGAACGCCGAGGTCCAGAAAGTCATCGATCTGCCCGATGTGAAAGAGGCGTGGGCCAAGCAAGGCGCCTTCCCGATCCACATGACGTCCGCGGAATTCGGGAAGTACATCGAGCAGGACATCGAAAAGTGGGCCAAGGTGGTGAAGATATCCGGAGCGAAGAGAGATTGAGCCGTAAGGACGCGACGGCGGGCCGGACTCATGGCTGAGACGGTCCGCCTTTCGGTAAACGGCGTCGAACGGGACATAGCGGCGGCGCCGGAAACGCCTCTGCTCTACGCGCTTCGCAACGACTTCGATCTCAAGGGAACGCGCTTCGGCTGCGGTAGCGGTCAGTGCGGGGCCTGTTTCGTGCTGATCGACGGCCACGCGACGCCGGCCTGCGACACGCCCCTGTGGTCCGCGGCAGGAAAGGCGATTACTACGATCGAGGGCCTGACGCAGCACCCGCTGCATCAGGCTTTCATCGACGAGCAGGCGGCACAGTGCGGGTTTTGCACCAGCGGAATCCTCATCAGCGCCGCAGCGCTCCTCGGAAAGAATCAAAAGCCGACCGAGGCCGAAGTCCGCGCGGCTCTGGACCGTAACCTTTGCCGGTGCGGCTCGCACAATCGCATGGTGCGGGCCGTGCTGCGAGCCGCTTCGCAATGACCAGATGAGCACCGTTGCCGACAAGCAGCTCCTGCGCGTGGCGAGCCTTGCGAAGAATCCGAAGCTCTCCCGTTGGCTGAGAGTCCACCCGGACGGAACCGTCTCGGTATTCACGGGTAAAGTCGAGATCGGCCAGGGCATATTGACGGCTCTGTCGCAGATCGCGGCCGAGGAACTCGGAATATCCCCCAGGCGCATCCGCATGCTTGCAGCCGACACCTCGGCGAGCCCGGACGAGGGCGTGACCTCGGGCAGTCTTTCGATACAGGATTCGGGTTCCGCAATTCGTCGAGCCTGCGCCCACGCGCGCGCGCTGCTCGTCGAGCGCGCCGCAGCTCGCTTGCAGGTATCCGCCGCGAGTTTGCGGATCGATGACGGGGCCGTGCGCGCTCCCGGCGGCAGCACGAGTTTCTGGGAATGCGCCGACCCCGCCCTGTTCGACTGCGAGGTGGACGAGAATGCCGCGCTGAAACCCCCGGGCAGCTACACGGTGGTCGGAACGCCCGAGCCTCGCCTCGATCTCCCCGATAAGATCGCCGGACGACCCCGATTCATCCAGGACATGGTGCTTCCGGGGATGCTCCATGGTCGCGTGGTTCGCCCCCCGCACGGCTTCGCCAAGCTCCTCGCCCTCGACGACGGGAAACTGAAGTCGATCGGTGGATCGGCGACCGTCGTGCGCGAAGGAAGCTTCGTCGGCGTGCTCGCCGAGAGGGAAGAGATCGCGATCGCCGCTCAGCGCGCAGCGCGCGAGGGAGCCAGGTGGGAAGCCTTATCGCCGCTGCCGGAGAACATCCATTCGTGGCTGAAGGCACACGCCTCCGAGCACAAGGTCATCAGCGAGAAGGTCGCCGACGGCGCGACGGCCGGCGCGGCGAGAACACTGGAGGCGACCTATACCAAGCCCTACATTTCGCACGCCTCGATCGGACCGTCGTGCGCGATTGCGCAGGTCCGGCATGAAAAACTTCTCGTCTGGAGCCACAGCCAGGGAATTTTCAATCTGCGCCGCGATCTGGCGATAGCGCTCGGCATGGGACAGGATGCGATTGTCGTGCGCCACGTGGAGGGCGCGGGCTGCTACGGCCACAACGGTGCGGACGACGTCGCACTCGATGCGGCGTTGCTGGCGCGGGCGGCCGGCGGACGGGCGGTGCGCGTGCAGTGGATGCGCGACGATGAGTTCGCCTGGGCGCCCTGCGGACCGGCGATGGTTCTGGAATTGCAGGCCTCGCTGGACGCAGGCGGCAGCGTGGTCGCCTGGAAACACGACCTCTGGAGTAATGGACACAGCAGCCGTCCGGGTCGCTCCGACCTGCCTTCGCTGGTCGCCGCGTCGCACCTGCCAAAGCCGTTCCTGCGCCCTCCCGCGATCAACATGCCGCTTCCCGCAGGGGCCGCGGACAGGAACGCCCTTCCGCTGTATGACTTCCCCGTCCAGCGGGTGGTGAACCACTATGTCCGCGAGATGCCGGTTCGTACCTCGGCGCTCCGCTCGCTGGGTGCGTATGGCAACGTATTCGCGATCGAGTCCTTCATGGACGAGCTTTCCCGGGTCGCGCAGGTCGACCCGGTCGCTTTTCGCCTGCGGCACCTCAAGGACCCCCGG
>JBATEB010000016.1:0-3278 GCA_049663805.1 Burkholderiales bacterium
CGCAACGACTGGGGCGTTTCCTGGGGAACGGCCCTGGGCGGCACGCTGACCTTCGAGAGCGGCTATATCGAGTTGTTGCGCAACGGCCGCGAGCGAGTGTCGCCCCTGTCGGTGGTGCTCGGCATGAGCAACGCGGCCGCCTCCCACATTTCGATTCAGCTGGGCCTGGGAGCTTCCTGCGCGACGTATACGGTCGCCTGCGCTTCTTCGGCGGTTGCGATCGGCGAGGCGCTCCCGAAAATCCGCTCCGGCGAAGCCAACCTCATGGTCGTCGGCGGCTCGGAGGCGCCGCTGTCCTACGCCGTGGTGCGGGCGTGGGAGGCAATGCGGGTGCTGGCCGGAGGCGACGCGAGCTCCGCCGCGCGCGCCTGCCGCCCGTTCAGTTCCAACCGCCAGGGTCTGGTGCTCGGCGAGGGGGCGGGAGCGATGGTTCTCGAGGAGTGGGAACATGCGGTCGGGCGCGGCGCCAGAATCTACGCGGAATTCGCCGGTTTCGGCAGCACTTCCGACCACAGTCACCTAGTGCGGCCCAGCGCGGACGGACAGGCGCGCGCCATGCGCATGGCGCTGGCGGATGGCGGCATGACGAGCGAGGACATCGACTACATCAACGCGCACGGCACCGCGACGCGCGAAGGCGATCCGATCGAAATCGCGGCCATCCGCGGCGTCTTCGGAGAGCGTTCCGGGGCGGTCGCCGTCAGCGCCACGAAGTCGATGCACGGGCACATGCTCGGCGCAACCGGCGTGATCGAGGCGATCATCACGGTGTTGTCGCTGGATTCACAGGAAGCGCCGCCGACCGCGTACCTCGACAATCTGGACCGCGAGTGCGCCGGCGTGCGCCACATCGTCGGGGAATCGCTGCGGGGAGAGCTGCGCGCGGCGCTGTCCAACTCCTTCGCCTTCGGCGGGAGCAACACGGTACTGGCGTTCCGCGCGGCTCGCTGATCCGCGCGCGCGTGTCACGACGTTCGCAAGCGGCGGATCGCGAGGCGCGGCAACCGCAGCACGAAGCCCAGGAACAGGCGCACGTGCATCCACGTCAGCAGCGCGTTGTCGCGCCAGTAGTTGAAATGAGACACGCCGCCCTCGTCGGGGCGGAAATACCGGACCGGCGCGGGCCGGTTGAGCGGGCGCACCCCCGCCCAGCACATCCGCACCGCCGCTTCCGGGTCGAAGTCGAAGCGCCGCATCCAGCGCTGCCTGCGCATCACCTCGCGCAGGGGCGCGATCGGGTACACGCGGAAGCCGAACAGCGAATCGCCGATTCCGGTCCAGAGCGTTTCCAGGTTGGCCCACCAGTTGGATACGCGTCGCCCTTTGACGCGCACATTCGGCGCGCTCGCATCGAACAGCGGAACGCCCAGCACCATGCAAGCGGGGTCCGCCAGCGAAGCCGCCATGAACTCGCCGATCAGTTCGGGGGGATGCTGCCCGTCGGAATCCATCGTCAGAACGTGCGTGAAACCGGCGGCCTGCGCCAGCTCGATGCCGTGCAGGACGGCCGCGCCCTTGCCGCCGTTCCCGGGCAATACCATCACCTTCAGACCCGCATCGGCAAGCGCCATCTCGCTCAAGCCCGCGGCCGTGCCGTCGGTGCTCGCATCCACGACGACCCACACCGGGTTCCAGCGGCGCCGCGCAGCCCGAACGGTGTCGTAGACTTTCGGACCGGGGTTGTAGCTCGGGATCAGGACGACATGGGTCCGGGAAACGTCCTCCACCGGATCCTCATCGTCCGGTCGGGCGCGGGTCGCGGGGACGCGAGGGCATTTTTCCGGGGGTGCCGCTGCCGTTCCCGCGACCGAGCTCGGACTCAAGATAGGCTTCGAGTTCCGCGATCGCCTCGACCAGATTGTCCGGCGGCATGAAGCGCCTTCCGAGGCGAACGCGGTAACAGACCGGAATCGGCGGAATGCGATAGAGCGGCCAGCCTTTGGACAGGAAAGGCGAGGTCGTTTCGATGAGCACCGTCTGGATGGGGACGCCGGCGCGCTTGGACACGAGCGCGGCTCCACCCTTCAGGTGATTGATGGGCGCTCGCGTCGTGCGCGTTCCTTCCGGGAAGAGCAGAAGCTGGCTGCCCCCCTTGAGGGTCTGCACCGCCTGCGTCGCCGCGCCGATGAAGCCGTCGTTGCGTATGTAGTCGGCGAGGCGCGCGGCGGCGCCGTAGATCGGATTGTCGATGAGGTCGGCTTTCATCACGCAGGCCGCGGGCAGGCGCGAGAGCACCATGACCGCGTCCAGAAGACTGGGATGGTTGGGCGCGATGATCAGGGGTCCGGCGTCGCGCAATGCGTCCAGGGCGCTCAGATCGAAGCGAAACGCCCCGGTCAGCGCGAGCGCCCGGAGATAGAGGCGGAATCCCCGGCGGGTGACCGCGCGGCCGACCGCTCTTCCGCGATCCTTCGACAGCAGCTGACCGAGCAAGGCCGCCGCCCCGGACCATATCAGGCATCCGAGGCCGAAGACGAGCAGCCCGGAGTAGATGACCGCGAACCCATGCGCAGCGCGCAACATCGTGCGGATCAGCGGCGCTCTGGATTCCCGCCGCGCGCCGCCGTCGCTCCTGTCGGTAAGATTCAATTCGCACCCGAGATCTGCGGATCTTTGACAAGATTGCCACAGCAGGGGCCAAAATGCAGTGACTTTGCGCCTTGCGCGAGGTCAAAGGCGGCGGGGCCGAACCGCGGGAGCTTCCGGTCGCATTCGTGAGGCAGTCACGGTAGAATCGGCGCTTCGCCATGAGGGAATTCTCGAAGGAAGGTCTGTGGACAGACGCGATATCCTGAAGGCTGGAAGCGGTGCGGGAATGCTGGGGCTGGCGTTTGCAGCCGGTCTGCTCCGGCCGGAGGACGCTTTCGCACAGGCCTGGAACAAGGCGGCGTTCGACACCAGGAATTTCGCCGATACCGTGAAGGCGCTCGGCGGCAGCGCTTCGACCGCAAGCACGGAGGTCCGGATCACCGCTCCCGACATCGCCGAGAACGGCGCGGTCGTGCCGGTTTCCGTGGAAAGCGCCCTGGCGAACACCCAGTCGATAGCGATCATGATCGAGAAGAACCCGAATACGCTCTCGGCGAATTTCGAGATCCCGGCGGGCACCGATCCTTTCGTCACGACCCGCGTGAAGATGGCGGAGACCTCGAACGTGTATGCCGTGGTGAAGGCCGACGGCCGGTTCTTCCACGCCGTGAAGGAAATCAAAGTTACCATCGGCGGATGCGGAGGGTGAGCCGGGGTTTCAGGACATGCGCCTGCGCGCATGTCCTGCC
>JBATEB010000017.1:0-15722 GCA_049663805.1 Burkholderiales bacterium
GTGTCGCGGTCTGCATGGCGTTTTTTTGGGTGAATCTCCTGCTGAGTCTGCAATTCATGATCGCGGGCCGGATTACTGGATCGTGCCGGTGGTGGTGACGGAGATGGGACCGTTCCCCGCCGCCACGGCCGCGCCAGCGGAGGTCAAGGCCCCGGTACTGGCGTCGATGGTGTAGGCCGAGACGTTGTTGCCGTTGCGATTCGCCACATAGGCGAACTTGCCCGAGGGATCGACGGTGACGGAGAGGGGACCGGTCCCGGCCGCCACGGCCGCGCCCACACTGGTGAGCGCGCCGGTACTGGCGTCGATGGTGTAGGCCGAGACGTTGTGGGAGCTGGTATTCGCCACATAGGCGAACTTGCCGCTGGGATCGACGGTGACGGAGAAGGGACCGCTCCCGGCCGCCACGGCCGCGCCAACGGAGGTCAAGGCCCCGGTGCTGGCGTCGATGCTGTAGGCCGAGACGTTGTTGGAGGTGCTATTCGTCACGTAGGCGAACTTGCCGCTGGGGCCGACCGTGACGGCGGCGGGACTGTTCCCGGCCGCCACGGCCGCGCCGATGGGGGTGAGCGCCCCGGTCGTGGCGTTGATGGTGTAGGCTGAGACGTCGTTAGAGATGCCATTCGCCACGTAGGTGAACTTTGGTGTATACGTCACCGCCGTCGTGCCGCGGGTCATCGCCATCTCCTGATTGCCATTGCGTCCGGCGATGGTGCGCGGGGCGCCGGGCACACCGGTTACGGCGTCGAGGGTGAAGACGGTGGTGTCGCTCGAACCGATGTTGGTGACGTAGAGGAACTTGCCCGAGGGATCCACCATCGCCGAGCCGGGGTTGGCGCCGGCGGCGAACGGCGAGCCGGCGAGTTCCGTGAGCGCGCCGGTGGTGGCGTTGATGCTGTAGGCCGAGACGTTGGCGGAACCGTAGTTGGCCACATAGACGAACTCGCCGGAAGGATCGACGGTGACGGAGCGGGGATTGATTCCCGCCGCCACGGCCGCGCCGACGCCGGTCAGCGCTCCGGTCGTGGCGTTGACGGTGTAGACCGAGACGGTGCCGGCATCAAAGTTGGCCGTGTAGGCAAACCGCCCGGTGGGCTCGAACGTAAACGCGTGCGTGCCGGCGCCGGCGGCGATGCTCGCCTGGTTGCCGGCGGTGACGGCATCGGTGTCCACGGAACTCAGCGCCCCGTTGGCCTGGATGGCGAAGGCATGCACGCTGCCGTTGTTGAAGCTCGTCACGTACGCGAACCGGCCGGCGGGATCGAAGGTCACCGAGAAGGGGCTTGTCACAAGCGAGAAGTCGGTGATGAACGTCAGCGTGCCATCGGCGCCGATGGCGAAGATCGAAACGTCATTGATACCGGCGGCGGAGTACGCGATGTAAAGGAACTTGCCGCTTGGATCGATGGTCACACCGCGCGCCTCGCCGTTGCTGCGGAGGTCACCGATGGGGACCAGGAGTGAGGTGAGCCGCCCGTCGCTGCCGACGGCGTAGCCGGACAGTGCCGTTCCGCCGAAATTCGTGACGTACACGAACTTGCCGGAGGGATGCGCCGTTACCGAATACGGTTGGCTGCCGGCCGCCACGAAGCCGTTGTGGCGCAACTGTCCGGTCACGGGGTTGACGGTGTACGACGACACCGTGTTGTCGTTGAAATTAGCCGCAAAGGCAAAGCGCGGCACGTTGTTGGGCGGCGGCGCGGCGGCCGAACCGCCACCCCCTCCACCTCCGCCGCACGCGCTGAGCGTCGCCAGAACGAACAACGTGAAAACACCGGTCAACCAGAATTTTCTAGTCATGATTTTCCCCCCTTATGTCGGTTCGTCCATTTCATTCCTTCCGGGCTACTTGCTCCAAATCAGCCGCTACAAACCACTCTGGACGGTTATAGTTGCCGGTGCGGTGGCTCCAACGGAATCTGTCACGGTGATCGTAACGGTTCCACTTGGCCCGCAGAAGTTGTCACTCCCGTCGTTCCATTGTGCCGTGGTGGCGCTGGTGACAGTCAGGTTTGTCGTTCCCCCCTCACTGGTACTCCACGTATACGGCGCCGTGCCTCCGCTCGCCGTGAACGTGACAGTGTCGACAGAGCAGCCTACAGCAGTGGGGTTGGTGGGAGAGATGGCAAGAGCCGGAGCACCGCAGCTCACCGCCACATTGGAAACGTTCGCCAGCGCCGTGCCGCTGCCGTTTTGCACCGTGCAGGTTTGCCCCGTGGGTTGGGTGAACACCGTCACGGTGTAAGGGTTGCCGGCTCCGACGGACGTGGTGAAGGTGAAGGCTCCATCCGCCGTCACTGCCCGGTCGTCGCCGCCGTTGTTCTGCAACACCAGCCCCGTTCCCGTCAGGCCGCTGACCGAGCCGCCCACGGTATAAAAGACGGTAGGCGGTGCAATGTTGCCCACCACCCCGATGGAGTCACCCAGAAAACTGCTGCGATAGTTGGCGTTATCGTAGCCCACGACATCACCGTTTGCGCGAAGAACACCGGGGCATTCGTAGGTCACCAGCAAAATGAGCCAGTTCTTGCCATTGTCCAGATACGTGAAAGGCAAATCAAAGGTGGCAGTGCCATCCAATTTCGATCCAACCACTGTAAGCGCCGGGCTTTGCGTCGAGAGGAGTTGCCGGGGGCTCCAGACCTGGGTGGATTCATCGAATCGCTTGCGAAAAAACTGGACTGTCACATTGCGGCAGTTCCCGACTACGCTGAGGTGCGACTTCAAATGTAAAGTAGCTGCCTGATCTACCCGGTACGAACCCGCATCACTGGGGCCAATTACGTTAGGAGGCGAAGTAAGCGTCAGCGCCTGTGCAGGTGTGGCGTCGATCCCTGCAAGGCTTCTGCTCAATGCACACCAATACGGATCGTTCGCCATGCTCATCGGGACAAAGCATGCAAAAGGATAGGTCAGCCATGAAAAACTGTTGCGCTCCCATTCGGCGACGCCATCGACCACGACGGCATCTTTCAAGTTCCAGTCTTCACCGGGGCTGGCCATGAACACCGATGTGCCCGACGCCCCGCTGGGCACGGGTGCGCGGATGGTGACCGGCACGTTGAAGAGCAGATCGTGCGGCGTGAGTTCATAGACATTGCCCGCAACGGGGTATGCATCCAGCGCCGCCGGCGCACCCGCTGCGCTGCGCGCAATGCCGATCTCGGTCGGCCGATCCAACGCACCGGCCGGCACCACGACCTGCACGCCGTCCGGCCCGGTGAGCGTACCGCCCTCGGGGCCGATCACGGTTGTAACCGCGGTGCCACCACCGCCCCCACCGCCGCAGGCGGCGAGCATGGCAAGACCGAACAGTATGGAAACGCCGGTCAACCCGAGTTTGCTGGTCATGATTTTTTCCTCATTCAAATAAATTGCATTGCGGCCGGTTATCGTTGCCGAACGATGCCCATGCCCGCACTGGCGTCCTTGCCTTGTCGTTTCGTTGCTGCCGGTTGGATACGTATTCCCCGGAGATACGGCGGGCATATTCCCGTTCTTGCGTGCCCGTTCAGACACTGGTCTCCGGTTCCTTCGGTGCGGTCGCTGAGGTCTCCCGCGTCAGCACGCGCCACAATTCCTCGGCGTCGTGAAACACCTCTTTGCGTCCGGTCTCGTCTTCCACCAGGCCGGTGAGTCGGGGATCGCTGCGGCCATCCTTGTGAGCCCGGCCCCGATCGCGGCGGTAGATGCGCACGACGTAGTACTCCATGAGTCTCCTCGGCGGCCGGATGACGCGGATGCGAATCCATCCCGGCACGCACACCCTAACGGCGGCGAGGTAACGGATAGGAAACGGATTCGGGTAAAAAGTGAAAAACGAGGGGGATAGCCCGGGTTTAAGGCGGCAACGGCCGGTTATCGCGCGCCGCCCGGTACAGGGCCTGGGTGGTGGGGCTCGGGTCGATTCCGAGCTGGGAGGCGAGCAGCTTGTGGCAGCGTTGATAGGCCAGCAGAACCTCGGCGCGCCGTCCGAGCGCCGCGTGGCAACGCATCGCGTCGCAATAGAGTGCCTCGGCCAGGGGCTCCGTCGCGAGCCCCCGGTCGAGCAGCCGCAGGGCCGCCTCGTGGCGGCCGTCCTGCATGTGTCGGCGGCTCGCTGATGTGAGCACGCGCAGGAACTTGGCGCGCAGTTTCTCGCGCGCGGGTATGGTCCACGGCGCGGCGGCACCACCCAAGAACGCTCCGTGGTACAGGGCCAGAGCGCACTCCGCATCGGCCTCGGAGGTTTTTTCGGTTTCGGCCCGGACCACCGCCCGCTCGAACACCCATGCATCCACCCACACCTTGTCCGGGTTGAGACTCAACTGATTGTCGCCGAGCAGCAACGCCGCATCGTCGCCGAGCAGTCGGCGCAACCGGTATAGTGTGCTTTTGCACGCCGCATGCGCGGCGTCGGCCTCGGTGCCCGGCCAAAGCGTATCGGTGAGGTGCGACACGCTCACCGCGCGCCCCCCCAGGCTGATGAGCGCCATGAGCAACTCGAGCGGGCGGCGTTGCGCCTTGCCTTTAAAACGCAGCGGCTTGCCGTCGAGCACCACGTCGATGCGGCCGAGGGTGTAGAGCTTCACGGGGTAGGGCCACTGCTCCACCGCCTGCGAATCCCGCGGCGGCGACAAGGCGCGACAACGAATCAGCTCCTGCACATAGGGCACTTCGATATCGTGCTCGAGCGCCCTGGCATAGAGCTGCGCCATCAGTTCGGCGTCCCACCAAGTGTGATTACGATATCCATGTTGCCGCCCGATCTGTAAACACTGGGTCAGCGCTGTGCGACATGCCTCCTTCTCGCCGCGCCGCAGGGCGATTTCCGCCTGCGCCAGGTAACAGAGGTATTCCATGCTTGACGAACGTATCTCCTGACTCGTTGCCAGGGCCCGCTCAATTGCCGCGCCCGCACCGCGTTCATCGCCGGCGTAATAAAGCATGCGGCCGTATTCGTTAAGTAATATCCCGGTCTGATAGACCGCACCGGCTGCTTCGGCCATGTCCACGGCCGTTTTCGTGTGTTCCAAGGCACGTGTGCGATCGCCCTGGCTGTAATACAGATAGCCGGACAAGTAATAATAGAGGGCGCTGTCCATGGCGCGCGCCGGGTCTTGCAGGGCCGCCATGCGGCGTACATAGACCTGCGCCGGCTCGATCTGTCCCGAGGTGAGCGTGGCGAACGTGCCATGGGTGCACAACAACATGTCCCAGACGTGCACACCCGTGGTGTCTGCCAATCCCAAACCGCGTTCGACGGTCGCGATGCACGCCGAGTTTTCCGCGTTCATCCAGCAATACGCCCCAACCATGGCGCACAAGGTGATCTGCACCAGCGGCGGAGCGCTGGCGTCTTCGGCGTACGGCCGTAACGCGTTGAGCAGCAACTCGGCTTTGGGGAGATCGCCGATCCACCAAGTGTAATAAAGGAGCAGGTGCGGCCCCGTCTTGATGCGCAAGACCGGATCGGTACCGCCAATGGCAAGGTCCCAGGCGCGTTGCGCCCAACGCCCCATGTCCGGGTGCTGCGGATGGCCATTCATCAGTGCCATGAACATGCCGCTCGCGACTTCAGCATCCAACGCCACCGGGACGCTGACAAGGTCGCGCTCGATCTCGGCGATCCATTCGTCCAGCGGATGGAAATCCCGCCATTCGAACACAAAGCTGTCCACAACACCGCACCACGCACGCCACCGGGCTTCGACCGCACCGGCTTTCTTGAACTCGTGATAGGCAAAACTCAATGCCGCCCGCGCGCGCGGCGGATCGAACGGCATCAGTGCGATGCCCAGCCAGTACGCCACGCCGGGATTCGCATCCCGCATTGGCGCAGGCAGACGCTCAAACCATTCGACCAGGGTTTTCCAGCGCCCTTGCGTCAGCAAGGCCGGCGCGGCGGCGAGCGCCGTTACGATCATTTCTTCCCATGCGCCGGCATCGGTCCATAGCTGCACTGCGGCCTCAATGTCGCCCGCGGCTTCGAGCAGCGCCGCCGCGTGCATCCGCAGCGCATCGATCTGCGCGGACGGGAACGTTGCTTGCGCGTGCTCTAACAAAAACTGCCTGAACAACGGATGGTATTCGTAAGTATCGCCGTCCGGTCCGGCGTGCCGCACCGTGAAGTAGTTGCGCCGCGCCAGGTCGCTCAGGATCTCCTCGGCCCGCGGGTTGCCGCTGAGTTCCGCCGCCGCGGAGGCGGCGATCTTCGGCAGGAATGCCGTCTTGAGCAGAAATTCCCGGAGCGCGGGCTCGGTGCGCTCGAACAATTCCGTCGCGAAATAATCGAACAGCATCGCATGACCGCGCATGTCTTTCAAAACCCGCGGGTGCGGCGACGCGCGCCATTGCTCGATCAGCAGTACCAGCCCCGCCATCCAGCCCTGGCTCTGCTCGATGAACGCGCGCAATGCCGTAGCGGAGAGATCGGCCTGGCGCAGCCGCGCCACCCCCTTGCTCTCCGCCTCGTTCAGCCGCAGTTCTTCCCACTCGACCAGGGCGAGCGCATCGGTGGCGCGTAGCGACGCGAACGGCGCCGGCGGATCGGCGCGGCTCACGACCAGGACGGTGACGCCCGCGTGCGCTTCGCGCAACCCCTGCGCCAGGGCCTCCTGCAGGGGCGCCCCTTCAGGCAATTCCTGAAAGTTGTCGAGCACCAGGGCCGCCGGGGTGTTGAGCCGCGCGAACAACTCGCGAAAGAAATTACGCGTGAAAACCGGCAGGTTCTGCAGATACTCCGGCGTGAGCAGCGGCATCGGCCGGCGCCGCCGCGGCGCTGCCTGGCGCGCCGCCAGGCCCAGGTAGTAGAAGAACGAGGCGGGATCGTTGTCCCCCGCGTCCAGCTGATACCAGACGCAGCGTAACCCGCGGTCCTTGAGGTAGCTCGTTACTAAGGTCGTCTTACCCGCCCCCGCCGGGGCGGAGATCCACACCACCGGACGTTTGCACGCCTGGTCCAGACGTTTGAACAGACGCCGGCGCGGATAGACCTTCGCCAACCGCGGCGGTGAGAGTTTTGCAAGGAGGGGTCCGCTCTTCATCGTTACTTATGTTGATCTTTGATTATTGTCAGGGACGCTGATTACGGTAAGTCGTCCATTATCAACCACTGTACTGCGGAAGCGATGGAAGAAGCTCCGCCGCGGATTGATATGGAGTCCTGCTTCCCGAAGCGCAGAAAGCGCTCGAGGACCGGGCGCGCGTGGGTACGCCCGCGATCGGATGCGGGGTTAAACTATGCGGCACGGACTGCGCACGAGGACGTCGCCATGAGCGCCACCCGCATCCAGAAGAACAAATCGGTCCGGGTGCACGCGGGCCCCGAGGAGTGGGCGAAGCGCGTCGATCTGGCCGCCGCCTTGGCGTGGAAGTAATTCCGCTTTCGAACGCCCTCGCCGCCGAGATCCGCGGCGTCGATGCGGCTCGCCCGATGGACGACGCGACTTTTGCGGCCACCCTCGCGGCCTGGCACCGGCACCTAGTGCTGGTGCTGCGCGGTCAGTCGCTCGACGAAGATGCGCAGGTGCGCTTCGCCGAGCGTTTCGGCGAGCTTTCGCCGATCCATACCTCTCACCATTCGGACACCAACCGCGCGGTGATGTACGTCGGCAATCTGAAGAAGGACGGCAGGATCGCCGGCGCGCTGCCGCTCGGGGAGATGCAATTCCACAGCGACCAGTGCTACCAGGAACGTCCCGCGATGGGCACGATGCTCTACTCGATCGAGATCCCGGCCGAGGGCGGCAACACGCTGTTCGCCAACGGCTACAAGGCCTGGGACGCGCTACCCGACGATGTAAAGAGGAAGGTCGAGGGGCTCAAAGCGGTCCAGGTCTACGACTACGGCGGCGGCGTCCTCGACCGTAAAGGGATGGTGTCCCCCGAGGCCGGCGTCTCCTACGCCCATCCCGTCGCCCGCACCCACCCCGCCACGGGACGCAAGAGCCTGTACGTCAACCGCCTCATGACGCATCACATCGAGGGGCTCGCGCCCGAGGAAAGCGAGCGGCTGCTCGCCCTCCTGTTCGAGACCCTGGAGCGCCCCGAGTTCGTCTACGAGCACCGCTGGCGGATCGGCGACGTGCTGCTCTGGGACAACCGCTGCACGCTGCACGCGCGCCGCGACTTCGACCCGAACGCGCGCCGCTGGCTGCGGCGCGTCACGATCAAGGGCGACAAGCCGCGCTGAGCGCCGGGCCGGGACGCGGCGTCAGGGATGCACGTCCTCGGAGAACCATTCGTCGGGCAGCTCGGTCCCCAGCCCCGCTTCACGCGCCTTGCGCAGCACCAGAGCGCCGGCCGCCGCGAACTGCAGGCCCATGCCGACGTTGTTGACGAAACAGGTGATCTCGTCCGCGCGCTCGCGCGCCGGGGCAAGGCCGCAGAGGAGCTTGCCGAGATCGGGGTAGCGCCCAGGGTTCGCGCTGCCGTCGTTCCACCAGCCGCGGCTGCCTTCACGGGTGACGTTCGGCGTGTCCTTCATCGCGTTGTCGATCTGCTTCGCCTGCTCGCCGGTGTGGACGAATACGCGGTCGCAGCGCCCGAGCACCTCGCCGTCGACCTCCTGGGTCTTGATGCAGCTCACATGCATGCCGGGCTCGAGCCAGCGCGGCTCGATCACCCGCACCATCGAGGAGGTGGCGGCCATGATGACGTCCGCCCCCGCGACGCAGGCTTCCGCCGATTCGGCCGCGACGATATTCACTTCATGGCGTTCCCGCGCCTCGGACACGAACGCCTCGCGGCTCTCGCGCCGCGGGCTGTAGACGCGGACTTCGCGAAACGACCGCGTCGCCAGCGCGGCCATGAGTTGCGCGCCGGCCTGCCAGCCGCCGCCGATCAGCGCGAGCGTCGAGACATCCGGGCGGGCGAGGTGCTTGAGGGCGATTCCGTTCGCCGCGCCGACGCGCAGGCGCTGCATCACGCCGTCGGGGAACATCGCGAGCAACGCTCCGGTTTCCGTGCTGAACAGAAGTACGAGCCCGACCCAGCGCCCGCCGGCGAGCGGCTGCTTGACGCGCCGAGACTTGCCCGCGACCGTCGGATGCGTGATGACGTCCGAGTTGATGCGCAGCGCCTGCACGCCCTGCGCCGGCCAGGTGCCGCCCATGTGCTTGAACGCGTAATAGCCGCCCGGATGCGCGTTCGGCGCGATGTTGTCCACGCGCGGCGAGAGCAGCGCCGCGCCGCCCGCGAAGTCGCGGTACATCGGCTCGAGGGCCGCCATGCATTCCTCCATGCTCAGCAGGCGGCCGACCTCCTCGTTGTTCAATACCAGCATGGGCGCCTATTCTTACACACCCGGACGACCGGCAAAAGCCGGGAGGCCGCTCGCGCCCGCGCGACCGGGTGGAACCGGGCGGATCTCGCCGGAGTTAAACTACCGCCTCGATTTGCACATCGGGAGCCGGCCATGAGCGTCACCCGCATCAAGAAGCGGAAATCGGTCCGGGAGCAGGTGAGCCCCGAGGAATGGGCGAAGCGCGTCGATCTCGCCGCGGCGTACCGCCTGGTCCATCTCTACGGCATGGACGAGATGATCGCCAACCACATCTCGACGCGCGTGCCCGGAGAGGACGGCGCCTTCCTCATCAATCCCTACGGGATGCTGTACGAGCAGATGCACGCCTCGTGCTTCATCAAGCTCGATCTGGACGGCAAGATCCTGTTCAACCCCACCGAGTACGAGGTCAACCGCGCGGGCTTCGTGATCCACAGCGCGATCCACCGCGCGCGGCACGAGGTCGACTGCGTGATCCACACCCATACCATCGCCGGCATGGCGGTGTCGGCGATGAAGGCCGGGCTGATGCCGATCGCGCAGACGGCGATGCGCTTCATCGACATCGGCTACCACGACTACGAAGGCGTGGCGATCGAGATGGACGAGCAGGAGCGCCTGGTGCGCGACCTGGGAAACCGCGAGGCCATGATCCTCAGGAACCACGGGTTGCTGGTGGTGGGCGCGAGCATTCCCCAGGCGTTCGACAACATCTTCCGGCTGGAACGCGCCTGCCAGCTGCAGGTGGCGACCCTCGCCTGCAACACCGGGATCTCGCTGCCGCCGCGCGAGATCGTCGAGGGCGCGTCGCATCTGTATCAGCCCGGCGTGCGCCGCAAGCACGGCCTGCTCGAATGGCCGGCGCTGATGCGGAAGCTCGACTCGATCGATCCCTCGTTTCGCGAGTAGAACTTTCAATGGCCGCCTGGCTGATTCCCGCGCTGAAGGCGGTGCTGCCGCACATCGGGACGATCATTTCGGCCGCCGCGCCGGTGTTCACGAAAAAGCGCGCCGACGCCGCCAACCAGACGCTCCTGCTGCAACAACAGGTCACCGAGCTTCAATCGGCGGCTTCGCAGAATGCCGCGCTCATCAAGGAGCTGGCGGCGCAGCTGCAGAGCACGGTCGGGGCGCTGGAGCAGGCCGCGGCGGCGGCCGAAACCCGGCTCAGGTGGGCGCTCATTCTGTGTGTCGCCGCGACGGTCCTGTCCGCGGTCGCCGTCGGCGTCGCGGCGCTGCTCATTTTCTCCGGTTGAGTTCCCCGCGATACGGCCGTCTCAGCGCAAGGCGAGCAGCACGATCCCGGCGAGCACCATCGCCGCGCCGGCCGCGGTGCGCAGATTCAGACCCTCCCGGTTCCCGAACGCGAACACGCTCACCGGAAATACCGCGATCGGAGTGGTGAAGGTGATGAGCGCGGCGATCGCGATCTCGACGTAGCCCATGGCGAAGGTCGTGAGCATCGAGCCGCAGGCGGTGGCGATGCCGCTCGCCGCGAACAGCGCGAGCCCCCTGCGGTCGCCGCGGAGGATATCCGCCGAAACCTTCGGCCAGTCGCGGATGCTCGCCGCCTGGCACAGCGCGGCCGCGCCGGTCGCGAACAGCGTGCCGAAGATCGCCTCGTGCCAGCTGCGTATGGCCACCCCGCGGAAGGCGTTGCCGATACCAAAGGCGGCGACCAGCAGCAACCCGAGGATCGCCCCGCGCCTGAGCACGTCGGGCGAGGGGCGGGACTCGCCGAGTCCGCCGCCGCCGGGCGCCTGGGTGACCCACAGGCCGACGATCACCAGCACCATGAGGGCGAGCTCGTAGGCGCCGAGGCGCTCCCCGACCAGCACCCAGGCGCCGATCAGGGTGAACACCGGCGAGGAGGAGTGCAACACGCTCGTGCGCGCGGGCCCGAGCGTGCGGATGGTGTCGATGAGCATGCGTCGCCCGAAGTAGATGCCGACCACGCCCGAGAGCAGGAACCAGGCGGCCCCCTCCCACTGGTAGGCGAACGGCGCGCTCCGCAGCGAAAGCTCGATGCCCCAGACGACGGCGGTGAACGCGACGTTCACCGTGAGCATGACGAGGAAGCCCGACTCGACCGCCATCCGCGCCATGGCGCCGCGCAGGATGAAGATGTTGGCGGCGAAGCACAGCATCGCCAGCAGCGCGAGGGTGATTCCCATCTACGGCGCCCGATTGCCGCGAGCCCTCATGCGCACCAGGTCCTGCGGCCGCGGCAGGCTTCCGGTGTGCGTGGCGAGGAAACGCTCGGTGCTGCGCTTCATGGCGAAGGGGGCTGCCGAATGACCCGGCCGCGGTCCGGGCGCTCGATGCCGATGAGGGCTCGTTCGCGGCGGCTAGGGGATGGCGTGGGTGATGAACTCCTGCGGCACCGGCTCCCCCCACTGGGAGGTCAAACCTTCCTCCGCCGGGAGCAGACTGGGACGATGGCGCACGTTGAGCACGTCGGTATCGGTCCAGTGTTCGTGCACGCGGCCCCAGGGGTCCTTCCAGTAGTCGTAGATCTGGCTGCCGAGGACGTGCCGCCCGATGCCCCATACGTGCCGGTACTTGCCGGTGCGCTTCATGTGCTCGTGGCCGAGCATGACGTCGTCGATGCCCTGCACTTCGAAGGAGAGGTGATTGAGCCCGGTCTTCGGGCCCTCGATGCACAGGAACACGTGGTGATCGACGAAGGTCTCGCCGCGGTCGCAACGGTTGAACGAAGCGATGATGTTTTCCCTCGAGCCTTCGTAGACTTCATCGGAGGGCAGAAACCCGAACATTTCGCGGTACCACCTGATTCTCTCCCTCGCGTTCTGCGTCATGATGACGCCGTGGGCGATGCGCTTGACCTGCGAGGGCCCGCGCGGAAGGCGCATGAGCTCGCCCGCGCGACGCAGTTTCTCGTCGCCCCAGTTCAGCACCGCCCTGTGCGTCGGCAGGGGCTCGAGCATGCGCATGCCGGAAATGACCTCCATTTCGTAACCGTGCGGGTCCTTGATGCGCACGCGCCTGCCGCCGCCCGGCTCGTCGAGGTTTTCGATGCCGGAGGCGCCGGACACCCCGGCGAACTTCTTCAGCTCGTCCTCGCTCTCGACGAAGAAGGCGAGGCCGATGAATCTGGAGGGCCCGAGATGGGTCACGTGGATGTGATGGTCCGGGTCGGTGCCGCGCATGTAGAGTGCGTCCGGGGTTCGCTCGGCGCGGACCATGCCGAAGTTCGTGAGGAACTCCTCGGCCTCATCGAGGCTCGGCGACTGCAGGCGCCCATAGGCGATGTCGGTGACTTTGACGACGGGCATGTCGCGCTCCTGTTTCGCTCAGGAAGGAATACTAGCAGGAGAGTTCCGCCCCGGATGGCGGCAGGCACCCGGCGGGAGAAGCACGGCCTATCGCGCCCAGAGGGATTGGAACCGCGTCGCGACCACCCGCTCGTAGGCCGGGGCGCCGGCGAGAATGCCCACGCCGCGCGCAAAGGCGTTGAGCTTGTCCACCGATTCCGCGGAAATCGCAGGGTCGTAGAACGGCGCGTCGCGCCTCACCAGCTCCGGGATGAGCGCGAGCTCCGCCGCCGGAAAATGCCGTTTCGCCGCTGCGGCGGCCAGAGCCGGGTCGCGCTTCAGCGCGCTTTGTGCCGCGACGATCGATCGCACCGCCGCCGCCACTTGCCCGGGGTCTTCATCGATCCGTCGTTGAGTCGTCACGAACGCCGGAAAGGTGTAATGCCGGGAGCCCTCCGGCCCGTCGCCGCGCCGCGCGTCGATCAGAAGGGTCCCGGCACCGCGGCGCAACGCCACTTCTGCGCCCATGCCGTTCGCCCAGAAGCCGTCGACCACGCCGTCCTCGAGCGCCTTCGCCGCCGCCATGCCGAAGGAAACCCCGGCGGCCGCGGCTCCGGGCACCGGCGCGATTTTCAGCTCGCGCTCCGGATCGATGCCGGAATCGACGAGCATCCGCTTGAGCCCGTCCGCCGGGCCGGGCGCCGCGCCGATGCGCAGACCTTTCAGCGCGCGCAGATCGCCGCGCGCGGCGCCCAGGTCCTTGCGCACCACCAGAAACCAGTACATGTTCTGCGAAAGCGCGCACAGCAGCTTGCAGCCTTCCCACCCGCCGAAAGCGTAGAGCGGCGCGTGCGCCGCGCCGCCGGCGAAATCGAGCCGCCCTTCGCGCAGTTCTTCGTACGTTCTGGTGACGGGAAAGACCAGCTCGATGGTCGCATCCAGACCCTCCCTCTTGAAAAAACCGAGCTCGACCGCGGCGATCGCCGGGAAATACGAGGGCGACACCATGTCGGGGATGGCGATTCGAAGCGGCATGCCGGCCCGTTCAAGGTCAGGCGAGGTTCGTCCGGAAGAAGGCCACCTTCCGCTCCCAGGCGAGCTTTGCGGCGGCTTCGACGTAGCGCGGCGTCGTGTTGTTGTGGAACCCGTGCTGCGTGCCCGGGTAAGTGTGCGCCTCGTGGCGCACGCCCGCGGCCTTCAGCGCCTTTTCGTAGGCCGGCCACATCGAATTGATCCGCGGGTCGTTTTCCGCGTAGTGGATGAGGAGCGGCGCCTTGATCTTCGGGACGGAGGCGGTCTCCGCCGCCGCGCCGTAGAACGGAGCCGCGGCATGCAAATCAGGGCCGAGCGCCACCGCGAGGTGGTTCGTCGTCCCCCCGCCCCAGCAGAAACCCGTCACTCCGAGCTTGCCGCTCGAGAGTGCGTGAGATTTCAGGAAGCGCGCGCCGTTCAGCATGTCGCTGCGCAGCTTCGCCTGATCGAGCTTCGCCTGCAGTTCCCGGCCATCGTCGTCGTTTCCCGGGTAGCCTCCGAGCGGCGACAGGCCGTCCGGGGCGAGGGCGAGAAAACCTTCGACCGCGGCGCGGCGCGCGACGTCCTCGATGTAAGGGTTCAGACCGCGGTTTTCGTGGATGACCAGGACCGCCGGGAACGGCCCGGCCCCTTTGGGCTGGACGAGGTAGCCGCGCATCGTGCCCGAGTTGCCGCCGGGGGAGGGGAAGCCGACGTACGTTCCCCTGATGCGCGAGTCGGTGAAGGAGATCGTCTGCGCCCGGGCGTACTGCGGCAGCAGGGCCTGCGCCATCGCGAGGCTCGCCGCGCCCAGGGCGCCTGCGCGCTTCAGGAACTCGCGCCGGTCGATGCGGCCGTGACAATACTCGTCGTAGAGGTCGTAGACTTGCTGGTCGATTTCGAGCTGGGTGATCGCGGTCATGGTTCCTTCTTCGAAGTGCCAGGAATTCGAATGATACCTACCGTTTCAGCGGTTTGTATCGGATGCGCTTCGGCTTCGCCGCTTCCTCACCGAGCCGTTTGATCTTGTCGGCCTCGTACTCCTGGTAATTTCCGGGGAAGAACGCGACCTTCGAATCGCCCTCGAAAGCGAGGATGTGCGTGGCGATGCGGTCGAGGAACCAGCGGTCGTGGGAGATGACGAGCACGCTGCCGGCGAACTCGAGCAGCGCGTCTTCGAGCGCGCGCAGCGTCTCGACGTCGAGATCGTTGGAGGGCTCGTCGAGCAGCAGCAGGTTGGCGCCGGCGAGCATGGTCTTCGCGAGATGCACCCGGCCGCGCTCGCCGCCGGAGAGCGTGCCCACTTTCTTCTGCTGGTCGGGACCCCTGATGTTGAACCGGCCGAGGTAGGCGCGCGAGGGCAGCTCGAACTTGCCGACGGTGAGGATGTCGGCGCCGCCCGAGATGAATTCCCAGACGGTCTTGTCGGCATCGAGCGCGTCGCGCGACTGGTCGACGTGGGCCATCTTCACCGTCGGCCCGACGACGATCCCGCCCTTGTCGGCCTTTTCCGTTCCGACGATCATGCGGAACAGCGTCGATTTTCCGGCGCCGTTCGGACCGATGATGCCGACGATCGCGCCGGGCGGCACCGCGAAGGAAAGATCGTCGATGAGCAGGCGATCGCCGTAGCCCTTGGAGACGCCCTTGAACTCGATCACCGAGTCGCCGAGACGGTCGGCGACCGGGATGAAGATCTCCTGGGTCTCGTTGCGCTTCTGGTATTCGTAGGAGGACAGCTCCTCGAAGCGCGCCAGGCGCGACTTGGACTTCGCCTGCCGGCCCTTGGGGTTCTGCCTCACCCATTCCAGTTCCTTCTGCATCGCCTTGATGCGCGCCTGCTCCTGCTTCTCCTCGGTCTCCAGGCGTTTTTCCTTCTGCTCCAGCCACGAGGAGTAGTTCCCCTCCCAGGGGATGCCGTAGCCGCGGTCCAGCTCGAGAATCCACTGCGCGGCGTTGTCGAGGAAGTAGCGGTCGTGCGTCACCGCGATCACGGTGCCGGGAAATTTCGCCAGGAACTGCTCCAGCCATTCGACGCTTTCGGCGTCGAGGTGGTTGGTGGGTTCGTCGAGCAGCAGCAGATCGGGGTGGCTGAGCAAGAGCCGGCACAGCGCCACCCGGCGCCGCTCGCCGCCCGACAGGGTGGTGACGTCGGCGTCGTCGGGTGGGCA
>JBATEB010000018.1:0-34150 GCA_049663805.1 Burkholderiales bacterium
CGGAGGGTCAGGTGCCTGATTTCCCTAGGGGTGAAACCCCGCATGGGCGCGAGCCTCGTCTTCTGCCGCTGGAATTCGAAATTTCGCGGAGGCCCTGACCCGGCCGCCTAGAAATACACCCGGGTGCGCCCCGGCTCGCGCGAGATCTCGTACAGCGCCGAGCGGGCCACGTTCGCCACTTTGCGCACGCCGGCGTGCGACAGCAGGGTCTCGCTCGCGTAGTCGCTGTCCTCGTCGCAGACGAGGCGCAGTTCGACGATCGAGAGCCCCGCGGCGAAGGCGCGGCGCAGGATGCGGTCGTTGAAGATCGCCAGGGCGGCCGCGGCGACGCGTTGGTGCGAGGCCTCGAGGTGGCGCGCCGGAACCAGGGTGCAGACGATGGTCGGCAGGCCGGCTTCGAGCGCGGCGGCGATCAGCCGGGCGTAGATTTCCTCGAATGCGTCGGCCGCCGTTGCGAGCGAGTCCAGGGCGCCGCGGACCGACTGCGCGTCGCCTTGCAGCAGGCCGCTGGTCTCGATCGCCCAGCCACCGTCGACGCAGATGGCGATGTGGGTGGCGTCACGCGGTATCGCCTGGATGCTCCGCTGCCGCAGGACCCGCGGAGGATCGAGAACGGTGAGTTTCCAGGGATTGCGCGGCCGGGGAACCAGGACGGCCTCGGCTTGCTCGTGTCCGAAATCGATGTTCTGGAGCGCGTCGCCGAGCAGCGCAAGATGCTGGATGACGTCGCGCTGGGGCGCGAGGTCCTGCGCGGGATTCTGTGTCATGAGCCTTCCTCCTCTGCACGATCGGCGTCTTGGGGCGCCGATCCGCTACGCGCTCTTCCACGGGCGCTCGATGCGCCTTGGCCGGATTCTGGCCCGAACCCCCTGTCACGACAAGCGGCGTCCGCGCTTCGGCCGGTTTTCTTCTCGGGGAGTCAGGTAAACCCTTACGGGAAATAGCGGGAATACCCCATGGGGGTGGCCGCGGATTGCGACTTCGACGCTCGTTCGGGGGCGCTCAGTGCGCCCTTTCCCAGTTCGGCCCCGAGCCCAGGTCCACCACCAGCGGCACCTTGAGCTTCGCCACCCCGCCCATCAGCCCGGGCAATTCCGCCTTGATGCGCTCGAGCTCGCCCTGCGGCGTCTCCAGCACCAGCTCGTCGTGCACCTGCATGATGAGCCGGGTCGCGAGCCTCTCCCGGTCGAGCCAGCCCTGGACCGCGATCATCGCGAGCTTGATCAGGTCGGCGGCGGTGCCCTGCATGGGCGCGTTGATCGCCGCGCGCTCCGCCCCGCCGCGGCGCGCGGGGTTGGCGCTCTTGATCTCGGGCAGCCACAGGCGCCTGCCGAACACGGTCTCGACGTAGCCGCGCTCGCGCGCGCCGTTGCGTGTTTCCTCCATGTATTTCGCGACGCCCGGATAGCGGGTGAAATAGCTCGCGATGTAGGCCTGCGCGGTGGCGCGCTCCAGGCCGAGCTGCTGCGCGAGGCCGAACGCCGACATGCCGTAGATCAGGCCGAAGTTGATGGTCTTGGCGTAGCGCCGCTCCTCGGGGGTGACCTCGGCGAGCGACCGTCCGAAGACCTCCGCGGCGGTGGCGAGATGGATGTCCTCGCCGGCCTCGAAGGCGCGCAGCAGGTTCGCGTCGCCGGAGATGTGCGCCATGATGCGCAGCTCCACCTGCGAGTAGTCGGCGCTGACGATGGCGTGATCCCGGGGCGCGACGAAGGCCTCGCGGATGCGCCGGCCTTCGAGCGTCCTCACCGGGATGTTCTGCAGGTTGGGGTCGTTGGAGGCGAGGCGCCCGGTCACCGCGATCGCCTGGCCGTAGGTGGTGTGAACCCGTCCGGTGCGCGGATTCACCATCTTCGGCAGCTTGTCGGTGTAGGTCGACTTGAGCTTCGAGATTTCGCGGTGCTCGAGCAGGAACTTCGCGAGCGGATGGTCGAGGGCGAGTCGCTCGAGCACCTCCTCGTCGGTCGAGGGCGCGCCCGAAGGGGTCTTCTTGACCACCGGCATTCCCTTTTTCTCGAAGAAGATCTCGGCGATCTGCTTGGGCGAGCCCAGATTGAACGGCTGTCCCGCCTCCGCGTGGGCCCTGGCTTCGAGCTCCATCATCTTCTGTCCCAGTTCGTGGCTCATCGCCTCGAGCTGCGCGGCGTCGATCAGGACGCCGTTTCTTTCCATCCTGAAGAGGACCTCGCGCACCGGCATCTCGATCGAGCTGTAGACGTAGGCGAGCTTTTCCTCGCCCTCGATCTTCGGCAGCAGCACCGAGTGGATCTGCAGCGTGACATCGGCGTCCCCGGCGGCATGCTCGGCCGCGCGCGCGACCTCGACCTGCTCGAAGGCGATGCGCTGCGCGCCCTTTCCCGTCACCTCGTCGTAGCTGAGGGTCTTCACCTCGAGCAGGCGGGAGGCGAGGCTGTCCAGATCGTGGCGCGCGTGGCTCTCGAGCACGTAGGACTCGAGCAGGGTGTCGTGCGCGATGCCCCGCAGCGCGATGCCGTGATTGGCGAGCACGTGCTGGTCGTACTTGAGGTTCTGGCCGAGCTTCCGGTGCTTTTCGCTCTCCAGCCAGGGCTTGAGCTTCGCCAGCGCCGGCTCGATCCCCAGTTGCGCGGGCGCTCCGGCATAGTTGTGCGCGAGCGGCAGGTAGGCGGCGCGGCCGGCGACGGTGCAGAACGACATCCCGACGAGCCGCGCCTGCATCGGGTCGATGTCCGTCGTCTCGGTATCCAGCGAAGCGATCCCGGCCGCTTCGAGCTCCGCGAGCCAGCGCGCGTGGTCCGCTTCGCCGAGGAGCGTCTCGTAGCGGCGCTCCGGCGCCGCCGCGGCGGGCGCGCTCGCGGGCGGATCCGGCGCCTCGGCGGCGGCGGTATCCGCGACGCCCTTCAGCCAGTTCCTGAATCCGAAGCGGGAAAAAAGCTCGGCGAGCCGGCGCTCGTCGCGCCCGCCGAGTTTCAGGTCTTCCATCCCGACCGGCAGCGCCACGTCGCATTTCACCGCGAGCAGCGCCTGGGCCTTCGGCAGCCAGTCGATCGCCTTGCGCAGGTTCTCCCCCACCGCCCCGCCGATCTCGTCCGCATGCCGGACGAGCGCCTCGAGCGAGCCGTACTGCGCGAGCCACTTCGCCGCGGTCTTCGGGCCGACCTTGTCGACCCCCGGAACGTTGTCGACGGGGTCGCCCACCAGCGTGAGGAAATCGAGCATGCGCTCCGGCGGCACGCCGAACTTGGCCTGCACGCCGGCCGGATCGAGGCGCTCGTTCGACATGGTGTTGACCAGCGTGACGCGCTCGCCGACGAGCTGCGCGAGGTCCTTGTCGCCGGTCGAGATCACGCAGCGCAATCCGCGCCGCTCCGCTTCGCGCGCGAGGGTGCCGATGACATCGTCGGCCTCGACGCCGTCGATCTGCAGCAGCGGCCAGCCGAGCGCCCGTATCGCCTCGAACAGCGGCTCGATCTGCGCGCCCAGTTCGCCGGGCATCGGCGGGCGGTGCGCTTTGTACTGATCGTAGATCTCGTCGCGGAAGGTCCTGCCCTTGGCGTCGAACACGCACGCGAGGTACTCGGCCTCGTAGTCGGCCAGGAGCCGACGTAGCATGTTGAGCACGCCATAGATCGCGCCGGTGGGCTCTCCGGCCGCGTTGCGCAGGTCGGGCAGCGCGTGAAAAGCGCGGTACAGGTACGACGACCCGTCAACCAGCAGCAGCGTTTTTTCCAAGGGAAACCATGAGCGACAAGATTCCGAAGTCGGTCGATACCGCCTCGCGGGACGCGTACGCCGCGGGCGAGGCCCGGCACCGGTTCCGCATTATGTCAGAATTCGTCGAGGCGACCGAGCGCCTGAACGACATCCGCTTCTGATAGACTCGCTGGGAAATGAAGGTTAGATCGATGTTGCGCCGGATGCTCGCTGTCGTGCTCTTCGCCCTCGCGCAGCCGCTCGCCGCGCAGCAGCCTCCCAGGCCCGAGCCGCTGCCCGAGCTTGCGCCGCCTTCGCCCGGGAGCGAGGACCGTCCGGACGAGTCCCCGGTGCGCATCCAGTCCGGTGGAGCCGAGCAGATCGAGGAGAAAGTGATCGACGGCCGGCGGGTGGTGCGCGTGGCGACGGCGCTCGGGGAGGAGTATTACCTGATCGAGGACCTGGGAGACGGCCCGGGATTGAGAAACGAGAGCCTCGACCGCGGCATCCGGGTCCCGCTCTGGGTGATCCGCAGGTTCTGAAGCCGGCGCGGCCGCCGGCGCCCGCTCGGCCATCATGTCCGTTTTCACGCGCGTCACCGCCGAGGAACTGTCAGCCTGGCTCGAGCGCTACGCCATCGGAACGCTGGTCGACCTGCAAGGCATCGCGGCGGGTATCGAGAACACCAATTATTTCGTGACGACCTCCCGCGGGAGATTCGTTCTCACGCTGTTCGAGAGGCTGAGCGCGGCCGAGCTCCCCTTCTACCTGAACCTCATGGCGCATCTTGCGCGGCACGGGATCCCCTGCCCGGCCCCGCTCGCCGACCGCAGCAATCGCTACCTCGGAACGCTGAACGGAAAGCCCGCCACCCTGGTGACCTGCCTCCCCGGCGCGCCGCTCGGCTCGCCGCGGCCGTCTCATTGCGAGCGGGTCGGTGCCATGCTCGCCGACATGCACCATGCCGGACGAGGCTACGGCGGGAAACTGGAAAATCCGCGGGGCCCGGCGTGGTGGCGCGAAGCCGCCGCGCAGGTTGCGCCCTTTCTCGACGCGGCGCGCGGCGAGCTGCTCGCTTCCGAGCTCGAATTCCAGGCGCGGCACCGCGCGCTCGAGCTGCCGCGCGGCCCGGTGCACGCCGACCTGTTTCGCGACAACGTGCTGTTCGAGGGGGAACGAATCGGCGGCGTGATCGATTTCTACTTCGCCGGAATCGACGCGTTTCTGTTCGACGTCGCCGTGACCGTCAACGACTGGTGCATCGATCCATCGGGCGAGATCGATCCGCAACGCGCCGACGCGCTGCTGGCGGCCTACCGCGCGGCGCGCGAGCTCAGTCCCGCCGAGCGGGAGGCCTGGCCGGTGCTCCTGCGGGCGGCGGCGCTCCGGTTCTGGCTTTCGCGCCTGTATGATTTCTACCTGCCCCGCGCCGGCGAGCTGACCCATGCGCACGATCCCGAGCACTTCCGCAGGGTGCTCGAGGCGCGCCGCGCGCATGCGTTTTCCCTTGTCTGAAGCAGGCACTCGGGTCACACTGGCAGCGGCTGGCCTAACCGGAATCCGAAAACGGGCAATGCGCGTCGTCCCCGCGAAAAACGGCTGGAAGTGGCTCTTGAAGGGATTCGACCTGTTCCGCAGGAGCGCCGCGATGTGGCTGTTTCTGGTGATCACCTACTGGATCGGCGTCGCCATGCTCGGCCAGATCCCGTACGTGGGTCTCGCGGTCTCGACGGCACTTCTGCCCGCGTTCTCGGTCAGCTTCATGGCGATGTGCGCGGCGGTCGATGCCGGCGGCGCGCTCCAGCCCGCGCTGCTGTTTTCGGGATTTCGGCGGGTACCGGCCCGGATGCTGGCGCTGGGTGTGCTTTATCTGGTTTCGATCGTGGGGGTGCTGGCGACGGCGTCCGTTGCCGACGCCGGCGCGCTCCTGCAGTGGGTGGTCTTCGGTCGGGAACCTGCGCTCGAAACCCTGCGCGGGGGGAGCGTGTCGCAGGCGCTCATGCTGGCGGCCGTGGCGGGCACGCCGGTGCTGATGGCCTTCTGGTTCGCGCCGGTGCTCGCGGCCTGGGGCGAAATGGGCGCCGCCCAGTCGCTGTTCTACAGTTTCTTCGCCGTGTGGCGAAACTGGCGCGCGTTCTGCGTCTACGGGGCGATGCTCGCGCTCGCCGGCATCGCGCTCCTGACGGCGGTCACGCTGGCCGCCGTCGTCATGCACGGGCAGATTCAGGCCCTTCGATTTCTGGCCCTGGTGCTCACGCTGCTCACGCTGCCCATCGTCTTTGGCAGCTTCTACGCGAGCTACCGGGACATCTTCCCGGAAAGCGCCGTCCCGGCGGACATGCCGGCGTCCTAGCGAGGGACCCTTGCGGTCCCGATCTGCTATCCTTCGACGCGCGGCCGCAGCCGCGCGCGAGCACCGCCGCGGCCGGGAGCGAACGATTGGTCATAGAGCCGTGCGAACTGTGCCGTTCCGTGGGCGGAGATCCGCTCTGGAGCGATGAATTCTGCCGGGTCGTCCTGGTCGGCGATCCCGATTACCCCGGCTTCTGCCGGGTGGTCCTCGAGCGCCACGTGGCGGAGATGACCGACCTTGCACGCGAGGAGCGCATGCGGCTGATGGAAGCGGTATTCGCCACCGAAGCCGCACTGCGCGAAGTCCTCCGCCCGCACAAGATCAACCTCGCCAGCCTCGGCAACCTTACGCCCCATCTTCACTGGCACGTGGTGCCGCGCCACAGCGGCGATCGCCATTATCCGCGTCCGATCTGGGCCGAGCCCGCGCGCCCGGAGGCGACGCGGCTGTCGATCCCCGACCGGGGCGCGCTCTCCCGTTCGCTGAGACTCCAGCTCGGTTAGCCCGCGTGTTCGAACGACCGGAAATCGATCCCGACGCCGCGCCGGATTTCACCGACGCCGCGGGCTGCGCGAAGTGGCTGCAGGCGCTGCCGCTGATCAACGTCGCGGCCGCCCACGAGCGCGTGCTCGCCCAGATCGAGCAGTTGAACGGATTCGAAATCGCCCCCGCCGAGCGATTGAAGATACTGGAACTGTTGCGCGGGCCGGTGGACTTCGTGCAGAAGGAGCATTCCAAGAAATTCTCCGGCCGTCCGGCGCCCCTCGCCAAGCCGGAGCGCGAGATCTTCCACGATGTCGTCGCCCTGTGGGAGGCGCTGTCGAGCGGTTACCAGCACTGCCTTTACGCGGCGGCGGGCGGCGCCTTCGCCCCGAGCGCCCCGCTCGTGGGCCAGCGCATGCTGTGGTGCACGGGGCAGAAGATGATCGCGCGTTACCAGGCGTACCAGGACGTGCGCGAGCACGACTGGAGATTGCTCCACGCTGTCTACGCCTTCGCCGAAGAGCGGGGCGCCACCGCAAAGGACGTTCCTCACCCGGCGCGCAAGGGCAGGCAGACCAGCTGCTCGGAGACCTACGTCCAGGTCCTGCTGCTTCATCTTGGCAACCCCAGCAAGCTCACCTCCCGCCAGATCGGGCTGATCTCGCTGTGGCTGGAGCGCTGGGCGAACAAGGTGCCGCTCGCAAGTTCCGCCCCCGCCGGCGAGGATGTGGCGCCGCTGGTCGTCGATCTGGCGAGCGCCGAGGGCGCGGCGCGCCGCGCGGCCGAGGGCGCCAAGATCCGCTTCCTCGACGTCCAGGAAGTCGGCAAGAACCTGCGCAAGCGCTTCGGCCTCCTGCGCAAGGGCGAGACCCCCGCCTCCCTCGGCCTGGGCGAGGACGTTACCACCCCGCTCGCGCAAAGCATGCTGACATTGCTCTACCGCCGATGGTGCGAGGAGGGTCAGCCCCGGGCGCATCCCCGGCGCAGCGCCAGCGGCACCGCGCAAATCGGCGCCGGCATGCCGGCAATCTATTACTTCGTTACCGGCAGCGCGTTCCGCTCGGTCGGCGGGTCCCGCGCCATGTCCCAGACCCAGCACGAGGAGATCGCGACCTTCGGGCGCCTCGCCACGCGCCGGGACGACGATACGGGCACGACCCCGAATTTCGTTCCGGAAACCTGGACGATCAGGGACGAGAGCCCGTCGGGCCTGCGCCTGGATCGCATCGACCCGTCGGCGCGATCGAGGCTGACCCTGGGTCAACTGCTGGGAATTCGCCCGGCCGACGCCAAGGCCTACCTGCTCTGCACCACCCGGTGGCTTTCCGTAACCGAGGATTTCGGGCTGAGCATAGGCGTGCAGATCCTGCCCGGGGTCCCGCTCGGCATCGCGATACGCGCGGCCGAGGCCGAAGCGGAGCAGTACACCGCGGCCCTCATGCTTCCGGCGATCGCGGCGCTCAAGACCCCTGAAACGCTGGTTCTGCCCGCCGGCTGGTTCAAGCCGCAGCGGGTGATCGAGGTGCGCGCCGAGGGCTCGCGCCAGGTGCGGCTCGCGACGCTCGTCGACCGCGGCGTCGATTTCGAGCGCGTCGCGTTCGAGGCGACTTAGGCACCCTGCCCTCGCCCGGCTCTGCCAATTTTTCCACAGCGGCCTGCCGTTTTTCGGGCATTCCCGCCCGCGCGATAGTACATTGTCATACGTCTTCCGGGCGCCCCCAAGGAGCTTCCATGTCCTACACCGATTTCCTCCCCGCGGCCCGGCCACGACTTGAAAACCTTGCGGCCTGCGAGGACTGGCTGGCGCGCGCCGCGCTCCCCGATTCCCCCGGGGGCTGCGGGGCGCTCGCGACCCTGCTGGTCGAGATCGAAGCGGACCCGCCCAGGCACTCCGCCTACCTGCAAATCCTCGAGCGGCTGCGCCATCCGGCCGCGCTCGCCCACACCGCCCATGCCAGACGCTTCGCCGGGAAACCCCTTCCGCTCGACCACGATGAAAGCACGGCCTTGATCCACGCAAGCACTTTGTGGAGAGCGATGTTGCGCGCCTACCAGCGGCTCCTGGGCGCCGCGCTCAGCGGCAGGCACCCCGAGCTCAAGCTGTCCCTCGAGCTGCTTTTCCATCGCGTGATCGCCTCCTGCGGCGAGCTGATCGGCTGCTCCTGGCTGGCACGCCGCGGCTTCGGCGCCGACCACTGGCAGGTGCTGCACCAGACCTATGCGGCGGCCGAAGCCTGCGGGGCCGCCCGGACTCCGGTTCCCGACTTGCGCGCCGATTCCAGCCCGATGTCGGCTTACGCGGAAGTGCTGCTGCTTGAGCTGGCACACCCGTATGGCCTGTCGCTGCGCGAATTCGGCTGGGCGCGGGCCTGGGTCCGCTCCTGGTCGCGCCAGGTGACGCTCGGGGGCGCGGCGCCGGCGCGGGGCGCCTTCGCCGTGGACCTCGCCGGAAAGTCCGGTCCCGCCCGGGCCGGGTCCGACGCCGCGGCGTCGACGCTGCGTTTTCTCGATCTCGCCCGGGTCCGCCGCTCCGTCGGCGAGCTGGTCCGGGGTCTGGAAAAGGGGGCCGCGCCCGAGGCGCTCGGCCTCGGATCCGATTGCCCGCCCCTGGCTGCGCAGGAGCTGCTCAAGATACTGCAGCGGACCTGGTTCGAATCCGCGCCGGCGCGCGAATTTCCCCGGCGTGCAGGCGCCTCGCCGCTGGAGCTGGTGAGCGGCTTCGCCGCGATCCATCACGCCATCGAGGGAAAACCCTTCGCCGGCGGAGAGAAAGCGTCGGGCTATTCGTACGGCGAGGCCGCGCGGCTGCATACTTTCCGGCACGCTATCGAGCCCGGCTCGCCGCAGGAGACCCGCGCGCAGGGTCACGAAAGCTGGGAAACGCTGGAGGAATCCGATCGCGGCTTCAGACTGCGCCGCGGAACGCGCGGCATGCGTCTGGCCCACCGCCAGCTGGTCGCGCTGCGCCCGGCCGGCGCGCGCGAGTTCATCCTGTGCCATGTGGACTGGCTGACCGAGGGACCGGATCAGACGCTCACGATCGGCGCGCACGCGCTGCACGGTGTCGCGAAGGCCTGCGCCGTAAGAGGCGCGGACCGCAGCGCCCCGCAGCGGTCCGACGCCTTGATGCTGCCGGTCGCGCCGGGCCTGCCGGCGGCGCTGGTGCTGCCGGCGGGCTGGTACCAGCGCGCGCGTGAGATCGAGTTGAAGCTCGGCGACGCGGTGCGCCGCGTCACCCTCGCCGGATTGCTCGAGCGCGGCTTCGACTACGAGCGCGTCCGGGTTTCCTAGCACCCCCTCCCCGCGAAACCTTCGCGAGGCGAGATCGGCGCTCACTACCGCTCGCTGTGGCAGTCCTATCTGGAACGCCTCGAGGCCGCCGGCGCAAGCCGCGACGCCTAGGGACGCCCGGACCGGCCCCGCGTGCTAGCATGACCCAGTGACCCGGACACACTTCGGATTCCAGGCGGTCGAGGAGGGTGAGAAGGCGGCGCGTGTCGCCGGCGTCTTCTCCTCGGTCGCGGGCCGGTACGACCTCATGAACGATCTGATGTCGGGCGGGCTGCACCGGTTGTGGAAAGCTTTCGCCGTAGCCCTCGCCGGGGTGCGCGAGGGCGACCGCGTGCTCGACGTCGCCGGCGGATCCGGAGATCTCGCGCTCGAGTTCGCGAAGCGCGCGGGGAAGAGCGGAGAAGCGTGGCTCACCGACATCAACCGCGCGATGCTCTCCGGCGGCCGCGATCGCCTGCTCGATCGCGGCGTGCTCCTGCCCGCGGTACAGTGCGACGCGGAGCGCCTGCCCTTCCCCTCGGATTATTTCGACTGCGTGAGCGTGGCCTTCGGCCTGCGCAACATGACGCACCAGATCGCGGCGCTCGCCGAGATGCGGCGGGTGTTGAAGCCCGCGGGCAGGCTGCTCGTGCTCGAATTCTCGCGCGTGTGGCGACCGCTCGCGAAGGCCTACGACTGGTACTCGTTCCGGGTGTTGCCCTGGCTGGGCCGCAAGGTCGTCGGCGACGAGGCCGCCTATCGCTATCTCGCGGAATCGATACGCGTGCACCCCGACCAGGAAAGCCTGAAGAGCCTGATGGAACAGGCCGGTCTGGGCGGCGTCGAATATTTCAACCTGAGCGCGGGCGTCGCCGCCGTGCATCGCGGGTTCAAATTTTGAGCAATGGAGGGAAAGGCATGCGCAGCTCGATCGTTTCCCTGTTCGCACTCGCGTTTTTCGCGGGCCTGCTGGCCGATGACGCCGAGGCCCGGGGCCGCCTCGGCGGCGGCCGCAGCCTGGGGACCCAACGCCAGCTGACCGCGCCGCAGAAGCAGGTGACGCCCCCGGCGCAGCAGCAGCCCGCGGCCGCGCCCCAGGCGCCGGGATCGGGCCGCTGGTTCGCGCCGTTGGCAGGGCTCGCCGCCGGACTGGGCCTCGGCTGGCTGTTCGCGCACGGCGGCTTCGGACCGGTGATCGGCGCGCTGCTCATGGCCCTGCTCGCCGGCGCAGTGGTGTTCGCCCTGATGCGTTTGCTTGCGAGGCAGCCGCTCCCCGGCGCGCGAGCCCAGTACGGCACATTCGGCGAGCGGACGGTCACCGCGCCTCCGCCTTTGCAATTGCCGGAGAACCCGGGCGCACGCCCGAATGTACGCAGTGTCCCGGAGCTTCCCGCGGGTTTCGATGCGGAGCGTTTTCTCGAGGAAGCGCGGCGCAATTTCCTGCGCCTGCAGGAAGCCAACGACCTGGGCGATCTCGAGCGCCTGCGCGAAGTCACCACCGGGGAGCTATTCGATGCGCTCGAGGGCGATCTCGGCGCGCGGGGGAAAGGACACACCGACGTGGTCAGGCTGGACGCCGCGCTGCTCGAGCTCGTGACGCAGGGCGGTCTTCACTGGGCGAGCGTGAAATTCTCCGGATCGATCCGCGAGGAGGCGGGCGCGCCGCCCGAGCCCTTCGAGGAGATCTGGCATCTGCAGAAACCCGTCACCGGGCACTCCGGCTGGCTGCTTGCCGGGATCCAGCAGCCGAGCTGAGGCGGGCCGCGGCGGCGGCTCGGTGATCTCATGATCGAGCGCGGTGCGCTGGCGGGGCTGAACCACCTGCTTTCGCAGCAGCGCTGGGCGGCCGAGCGGCTCAAGGCGTTTTCCGGCCAGGGCGTGGAGTTTCGCTGCCCGCCCTTTCCGGATCTTCGGGTGAGAATCCTCGATTCGGGCCTCCTCGACCGCGCGGAAGCGTCCGCCGCGAGCTCGCTGGTGGTGAGCTTCAAGCCGGCCGCGCTGCCGCTGCTGATCGGGCGTGACGAGACGGCGCTCAAGCACGTGGACATCGAGGGCTCGGCCGAGCTCGCGAGCACCGTGCAGTACCTGGCGCGTCACCTCCACTGGGACGCCGAAGAGGACCTTTCGCGCATTCTCGGCGACGTGCTCGCCCATGGCCTTGCCTCGCAGGGCAGGGCCTTCGCGGCCTGGCAGCGCGAAGCGGCAACGCGCCTCGCCGAAAATCTGGCCGAGTACTGGACCGAGGAGCAGCCGCTGCTCGCGCGGGCCGCGGACGTGGAGAAATTCTGCCGCGACGTCGACACGCTGCGCGACGACCTCGCGCGGATGGAGAAACGCATCGAGCGGCTTGCGCTTCCGGACAAGAGCTAGTTTCGGGTCGCGCCGGCCGATTCTGGTAAATTGGCCGCTTCCACCGGCCCGGTCCCGCGCCTTTGCTCCGTCTCGCCAAAATCCTCTGGATCGCCTCGCGCTTCGGGCTCGACGAATTCGCGCTCGCCTCGGGCAGCAAGCTGGGACGCGCGCTCAACGCGCTGCTTTTTTTCCGCTCGCTGCGCGAGCCGCGCGGCGTGCGCCTGCGCCGCGCGCTGGAAACGCTCGGCCCCATTTTCGTCAAGTTCGGCCAGGTGCTCTCGACGCGCCGCGACCTGCTCCCCGCCGACCTCGCCGACGAGCTCGCCAAGCTGCAGGACCGGGTGCCGCCGTTTCCGGCCGAGTTCGCCCTGGCCGAGGTCGAGCGCGCCCTCGGAAAGCCCGTCGCGGAACTGTTCGAGCGCTTCGAGCGCGAGCCGGTCGCGAGCGCTTCGGTCGCCCAGGTGCACTTCGCGGTCCTTCCGGGGGGCACCGAGGCGGCGGTCAAGATCCAGCGTCCCGGGATGCTCCCGGTGATCCTGAAGGACCTCGCGCTGCTCGACGCCGCCGCCGGCCTGGTCGAGCGCTTCTGGGCCGACGGCCGGCGCCTGAGACCCCGCGAAGTCGTGGCGGAATTCGCGCGGCATCTGTTCGAGGAGCTCGACCTCATGCGCGAGGCGGCGAACGCGAGCCAGCTGCGCCGCAATTTTTCCGGTTCGCCGCTGCTGACCATCCCGGAGGTGTACTGGGACTGGTGCTCGAACACCGTCATGACCATGCAGCGGATGAGCGGCACCCCGGTCAGCCAGGTCGAGGAACTGCGCCGGCAGGGCGTGGACATTCCGAAGCTCGCGCGCGCCGGGGTCGAGATCTTCTTCACCCAGGTCTTTCGCGACGGTTTTTTCCACGCCGACATGCATCCGGGAAACGTCTTCGTCACGCCCGGGGGGCGCTACATCGCCCTCGACTTCGGCATCATGGGCACCCTCACCGATGTCGACAAGCAGTACCTCGCGCAGAATTTCCTCGCCTTCTTCCGGCGCGACTACCGGCGCGTGGCGCAGGCGCACCTCGAGGCGGGCTGGGTGCCGGCCGACACCCGCATCGACGAGTTCGAGGGCGCGATCCGCGCGGTATGCGAGCCGGTCTTCGACCGCCCGCTCAAGGAGATTTCCTTCGGACGGGTATTGATGCGCCTGTTCGAGACCTCGAGGCGTTTCAACGTCGAGATCCAGCCGCAGCTCGTGATGCTGCAAAAGACGCTCCTCAACATCGAGGGGCTGGGACGCCAGCTCGACCCCGACCTCGACCTGTGGACGACCGCGAAGCCCTTTCTCGAGAACTGGATGCGCGAGCAGATCGGCTTCAAGGGGCTGCTGCGAACCATCCGCAACGAAGCGCCGCACTGGGCGAGCGTGCTGCCGCAGCTGCCGCGGCTCCTGCATCGCGCGCTCGGCGACGACCGCATCGGGCGGATCGAACGTTCGCTCGCGGAATCGCTCGCGCTCCAGCGACAGCGCAACCGCCTGATCGCTTTCGGGGTGGCGCTGCTCGCGCTTGCCCTCGCCTGGGTCGCCGCCGCGGCCTGGACCTGGGGACTGCGCTAGCATCCCGAGCGGGAGCGAGGCGCCGGGCGGCGGAACCCCAGCGGCCGACCGGCCGGTTTCCCATTCCGAGCGGGCTATAATCCGCGCGATGCTGATCCTGTTCGTTCTCCTGTACCTCACCGTCTCGATCTCCATCGGTTTGTGGGCGGCGCAACGGGTGCACAACTCCAGGGATTACCTCCTCGCCGGGCGCAGCCTGCCCCTGTACATCACCACGGCGACGGTGTTCGCCACCTGGTTCGGCGCCGAGACCGTGCTCTCGGTGTCGGCGACTTTCGCCAAGGACGGGCTGGGCGGCGTCATCGCCGATCCCTTCGGAGCGTCGTTCTGCCTGATCTTCGTGGCGCTTTTCTTCGCGAAGGTTTTTTACCGGATGGACCTGCTGACGATCGGGGACTTCTACCGCAAGCGCTACAACAAGCCGGTGGAAGTGATTACCAGCGTGGTGATCACGCTGTCCTACCTCGGCTGGACCTCGGCCCAGATGACGGCACTCGGCCTCGCCTTCTCGGTTCTCTCGGGAAACGCGATTTCGCTCAACGCGGGTATCGTGCTCGGCGCGGCCATCGTGCTCGGCTACACCATCTGGGGCGGCATGTGGTCGGTGGCGCTCACCGATCTGTTCCAGTCGGTGGTGATCATCGTCGGGCTTTTCCTCATCGCCTGGCTGGTCGGCGACATGGCAGGCGGCGCCGGCAAAGTGATTGCGGCGGCGCATGAGGCCGGAAAGTTTCAGTTTTGGCCCAGAGGAAACGCGAAAGAGTGGCTTGCCTTCGTTGCGGCGTGGATGACGCTGGCGATCGGCTCGATCCCCCAGCAGGATATCTTTCAGCGCGTGACGACCGCGAAGAACGAACAGACCGCGGTGCGCGGGGCGTTTCTGGGGGGGCTCATCTACTTCTGTTTCGCCTTCGTGCCGATCTTCATCGCCTATTCCGCGCTCCTGATCGAGCCTTCGATGGAAAAGCTCCTTTTTGACCCCGACACGCGCGAGGTGCAGCGCATTCTCCCGCGCCTGATTCTCGACCGCACGCCGCTGTGGGCGCAGGTGATGTTCTTCGGAGCCCTGCTGTCCGCCATCCTCTCGACCGCAAGCGGCGCGCTGATCGCGCCGACCGCGCTCTGCACCGAAAACATCGTGCGTCCCTTCTTCCCCCGGATGGGCGACCGCCAGTTCATGCTGACGCTGCGCCTGGTACTGGTCAGTTTCACGCTGGCGGCGCTGCTCTTCGCCCTTGACTCGAGGAGCACCATGTACGAGATGGTGCAGAGCGCCTACAAAGTGACACTCGTCGGAGCGCTCGTCCCGCTCGCCGCCGGCATCTACTGGAAACGCGCCAACACCGCCGGCGCGCTGATGTCGAGCGTGCTGGGACTCGCCTCCTGGGGGGCGATGGAGATCTGGGGGAGCGAGAGCCTGTGGCCGACGCAACTGGTGGGTCTCGCCTTCGCGATCGCGGGAATGCTCCTCGGATCGCTGGTCACGAGAGTTCCGGGACATACGGAGGCGGCGCTCGCGCCGCACCACCACCCCGGCGCCGGGCACCGCTAGATCGCGCCGTCCGCGGCCGCAGAGTCGGCTACAATTCGCGCGGCCGGTTCCGCGGCCCATTTCGACAGGGGGCACCATGTTCGCTCGCTTGATGCCGCACGAAGGCCGCTTCTTCGGTTATTTCGTGGAGCACGCCACGCTCATACTGGAGGGCGCGGTCGAACTCAAGGCGATGATGAACGACATGAGCGAAACCGAGCGCCGCGCCCGCAATATCAAGTCCATCGAAACCAGAGCCGACACCGTTACTCACGACACGATCCAGCTCCTGCATAAGACCTTCATCACCCCGATCGATCGCGACGAGATCCATTTGCTCATCACCCGCATGGACGACGTCCTCGACCTCATGGAAGACGTGTCCCAGAGCGTGTTTCTGTACGACATCCGCAAGATTCCGGACGAAGCGAACCGGCTGGCGGAGATTTGCGTGGCCTGTGCCGAGAAAGTCAAGGCCGCGGTTTCCCTGCTCCACAACATGGCGAACGCCGAAAAAATCATGAAAATCTGCACTGAAATCGACCGGCACGAGACCGACGCCGACCAGGTGCTGCGCGCGGCGATGGCGAAGCTCTTTCGTCACGAGCCCGACACCCGCGAGCTGATCAAGCTGAAGGAGATCTACGAGCACCTGGAAACGGTCACCGACAAGTGCGAGGACGTGGCCAACATCATCGAGGGCATCGTCATCGAGAATTCCTGATCCGCGGTCCCGCGCCTCAATGTCGATCAGCTTCGAAATCGTCGTGTTCCTGATTCTGGTCGCGCTCGCGTTCGATTTCATGAACGGCTTTCACGACGCCGCCAACTCGATCGCGACGGTGGTATCCACGCGGGTACTGCGACCGCACTGGGCGGTGATCTGGGCGGCGTTCTTCAATTTCGTAGCGCTGCTGGTGTTCGGCCTGGCCGTGGCAGCGACGATCGGCAAGGGCATCGTCGATCCGAAGATCGTGGATCACTACCTCGTCTTCGGAGCACTGGTCGGCGCGATCGTCTGGAACATCATCACCTGGTACTACGGCATTCCCTCGAGCTCGTCGCATGCGCTGATCGGCGGCGTGGCGGGCGCGGCGGTGGCCAAGGGCGGCGTCAACACGCTGGTCGCGAGCGGTTTCGTCAAGATCGGCATCGCCATAGTATTGTCCCCGCTTCTGGGTCTCACGCTCGGTGCGCTGCTGATGATCGGGGTGTCCTGGCTGTTCCGGCGCGCGACGCCGAGGCGCGTCGACCGCTGGTTTCGCCGGGTGCAGCTGATTTCGGCGGCGCTCTACAGCCTGGGCCACGGCGGCAACGACGCGCAAAAGACCATCGGTATCGTCTGGATGCTGCTCATCGCCTCGGGGCTCTCCGCCGCGCGAGACCCGTTGCCGTTCTGGGTCGTCATCCTGTGCTACGGGATGATCGCCCTGGGAACGCTGTTCGGGGGCTGGCGCATCGTCAAGACGATGGGACAGAGAATCACTCCGCTCAAGCCCGTCGGCGGCTTTTGCGCCGAGACCAGCGGCGCAATCATGCTGTTCGTCGCCACCAGTTTCGGCGTGCCGGTCTCCACGACCCATACCATCACCGGCTCGATCATCGGCGTCGGCTCGGTACGCAAGCTCTCGGCGGTGCGCTGGGGCGTGGCCGGCGACATCGTGTGGGCGTGGATTCTTACCATCCCCTGCTCCGCGTTCATCGCCGGCCTCGCCTGGTGGCTGGCGACGCACTACTTCTAGTTCCGACGGCCGGCGGGCTTCGCCCCGCTCGGGGCCGACGCGCTCGCGCTTCCCTATCGGGCCGGGCTCGGCTTGTGACAGAATCGGGGCTGCGATGTCCCGAGAGCAGTCTTCGCCGCTGGCGCGCTACCTTTTCGTCGCGTACGCGCTATTGGTCGTCTACGCCAGCCTGCATCCGTTCTCCGGCTGGCGCGACCAGGGCGTGGCTGCCTTTGCGTTCCTGGGCGCGCGGCTTTCCCGCCCGTACTACGCCTTCGACGTCGCCGCCAACGTGCTCGGCTACGTGCCGCTCGGCTTTCTCGCCGTGCTCGCCGCGCGTCCCCTGCTGCGCGGCAAAGGCGCCTTCTTTCTCGGTCTGGCGGCGGCGGCCTTGCTCAGCCTTCTTCTGGAATCGCTCCAGCTCTATCTCCCTGCGCGAACCTCCTCGAATCTCGACCTGCTCGCCAATACCGCCGGCGGGGCAATCGGCGCGCTGCTCGCGACGCTCGCCGGCGGCCCGCTGTTGCGCGACCGGGGGCTGCACACGCTCCGCGACCGGGTATTCCTTCCCGGGAGGAGGATCGATCTCGGCTTGGTACTCCTCGGCCTGTGGCTGCTCGCGCAGCTCAACCCCGGCACGCTGCTGTTCGCCACCGGCGACCTGCGCGACCTGCTGCGTCCGCCCTCGGGCAAGCTCTATGCGCCGGGGCTGTTCGTTCGCGTGGAAGCGGTGGTCGCGGGCGCCAACACGCTGTGCGCGGGACTGCTCGCATCCTGCCTCACGCTCCAGGCGCGATCGAGGCGGCCCATCGTTTTCGCCCTCGTGGCCGCCGGCCTGATCATGCACAGCTTTGCGTTCGGGCTGCTCGTCAGCTCGCAGGACATCCTCTCGTGGCTCACCCCCGGAGCGCTCTACGGGGTCGCGACGGCGCTGGTGCTCCTGCTCGTGCTGGTGCGCCTGCCCCGCGCGGTGCAGCTGGCGCTCTCCGGGCTCGCGCTGCTGGCGGCGATCGCTTTCGTCAACCTCGCCCCGACCAACCCCTACCTCACCGCGACGCTGTCGCTATGGCAGCAGGGCCAGTACTTCAATTTCAACGGCGCGACGCGCATCGTGTCCGACCTGTGGCCGTTCGCGGCGATGGTCTATCTGGTGCTCCTCGCCGCAGACCGGGGACAGGCCGCGGCGCAAGCAAGGCCCCGCAACCTCGACACCGTATAATTGTTCGGACGCTCGTTCGAACGGCGCCGGCGGACATCGCAGGTGAGTTGCCTCCGCCATTGCGCCGCTCGACTCGCTTTTTCATCGAATCCGGAAACGGGATGAGCTACTACGAAAGACACGTGTTCTTCTGCTGCAACCAGCGCCAGAACGGGGAAACCTGCTGCGCCGACAAGGGCGCGAGCGGCTTGCGCGATTACGCCAAGAAACGCGTGAAGGAACTGGGCCTCGCCGGACCGGGCAGGATCCGCATCAACCAGGCCGGATGCCTCGACCGCTGCGAAGAGGGTCCGTGCGCCGTCGTGTACCCGGAGGGCGTCTGGTACACCTACGTCGACCGCGCCGACATCGACGAAATCATCGAGGAGCACCTCCAGGGCGGCCGCGTGGTCGAACGCCTGCGCATATGATCGGCTCGGGCGAGCGCATTTTCATCGACGGCGGCGCGGGCAGGATCGAAACCGCCGTGGACCGGCCCGGCGCGCCCGCGGCGCCGTCCCAGGACGCGATTCGAGGCGTGGCGCTCATCGCTCATCCGCATCCGCTCCACGGCGGCACGCTGGACAACAAGGTCGCGCAAACGCTCGCCCGGGCCTTCACCGAACTCGGGTACGTCTCCCTGCGCCCCAATTTCCGCGGCGTCGGCGCCTCCGAGGGCGAGCACGACGAAGGCCGCGGCGAGACCGAAGACCTCCTGCGCGTCGCGGCCTACGCCGAGCAGGTCTTCGGCAAGGTCCCGCTGGTGCTGGCGGGCTTTTCCTTCGGCGCGGCGGTGCAGACGCAGGTCGCCGGCAGGGTGAATCCTCACCGGGTGGTGCTGGTCGGTGTTGCGGTCGGCCGCTTTCCCTCGGAGACCGTGCCGCCGGACTCGATCGTCATCCACGGCGAGCGGGACCAGACCGTGCCGCTCGCCAGGGTGTTCGACTGGGCGCGGCCGCAGGAACTGCCGGTGGTCGTCATCCCGGGCGCCGATCACTTCTTCCACCTGCGCCTGCACACCCTCAGGAACATCGTCAAAGGCTCATGGCGGTACTAGCCGCGCAGGCCCTGCGCAAGTCCTACGACGGCGAGGCGGTGGTCGCCGGCGTTTCGTTCGCGATCGAGCCGGGCGAGTGCTTCGGCCTGCTCGGTCCCAACGGCGCCGGCAAGACGACGACGCTGAGGCTGTGCCTCGGCCTCACCGATCCGGATGGAGGATCGGTCGAACTGATGCAGCGGCCGGTGCCGGCCGAGGCCCGGCCCGCACGGCTGCGCGTCGGCGTGGTCCCGCAGATGGACAACCTCGATCCCGACTTCAGCGTCGAGGAGAACCTGCTCGTCTACGGCCGGTATTTCGGCCTCGCCGAGGCCGCGATCCGCGAGCGCATTCCTTCGCTCCTGGAGTTCGCCGGCCTGGCGGCGCGCGCCCGGGCGCGAATCCAGACGCTCTCGGGCGGAATGAAGCGCCGCCTGACGCTGGCGCGCGCGCTGGTCAACGACCCGGACCTGATCTTCATGGACGAACCCACCACCGGGCTCGATCCGCAGGCGCGCCATCTCATCTGGGAGCGGCTGAAGCAGCTGCTCGCGCAGGGAAAGACCATCGTCCTCACCACGCACTTCATGGAAGAGGCCGAGCGGCTGTGCGGGCGTCTTGCCATCATGGATCGCGGCCGGTTCATCACCGAGGGCAGCCCGCAGGAGCTGATCCTGCGCCACATCGAGCCGCACGTGATCGAGGTGCACGGCGACGGCGTGATGCACTGGGCCGGCGAGGCGGGCGGGCTTGCGTCGCGCCTGGAGAAGAGCGGCGACACCGTGTTTTGCTACGCAGCCGACCCGGCGCCGCTCCTCGCCAGCCTCTCGCGCCTGCAGGAACTGCGCTACCTGCACCGGCCCGCCAACCTGGAGGACGTGTTCCTGAAAATGACCGGCCGGGAGCTGCGCGAGTGACGCTGCGCAATCTCGACGGCTCTCGCGGCGATTTGCGTTTCCCGGGATCACGCTGATGCGCCTGCTCGCCCTCCCCTCGATCAGCCTGCGCTTCGTGCCGGTGTGGCGCAGGAACCTGCTGGTGTGGCGCAAGCTCGCGGTTCCCTCGCTGCTCGGCAATCTCGCCGATCCCCTGATCTACGTGCTCGGCCTCGGCTACGGCCTGGGTTCGATGCTCCCCCAGGTCGAAGGGGTCCCCTACATCACCTTCCTCGCGGCCGGCGTCGTGTGCTCGAGCACGATGAACAGCGCGACTTTCGAGGCGATGTACTCCGCCTTCTCGCGCATGCACGTGCAGCGCACCTGGGATGCGATCATGAACGCCCCGGTCGACCTGGACGACGTCGTCCTCGCCGAACTCGTCTGGGCGGCGAGCAAGTCGATCCTCTCCGGAGTCGCGATACTCGCGGTGGTGTGGCTGCTCGGCCTGTCGAATTCCGGCCTGTCCCCGTGGGTTCTGGCCCTGCTTCCCCTGATCGGGCTCACCTTCGGCGCGCTCGCCCTCGCGGTCACGGCAATGGCGCGAAGCTACGATTTCTTCATGTACTATTTCACGCTCCTGATCACGCCGATGAACCTCCTGTGCGGGGTGTTTTTCCCGGTCGATCGGCTGCCTCGCGCGTTTCAGGTGATCGCCGAGTTTCTGCCGCTCACCCATGCCGTGGAGATCGCACGGCCGCTCCTGCTGGGCGTCATTCCGGACGGAGTGATCGTCCACGTCCTGGTCCTGCTTGCCTACGCCGCGGCGGGATTCTATGCTGCCACGGTGCTTTTCCGCCGCCGGCTGCTTAAATAGCGATGCTCTGGATCAAGGCGCTGCACATCATTTTCATGGTGACCTGGTTCGCCGGCCTGTTCTACCTGCCGCGGCTGTTCGTCTACCACGCCATGGCGGAGGACGCCGCGGGCAGGGAGCGCTTCAGGATCATGGAGCGCAAGCTCTACTGGGGAATCATGGCCCCGGGGGGAATCCTGACGCTGGTCTTCGGTTTCTGGTTGTGGCTGGGCTACGGTTTCTCTGGGACCTGGCTGACCGCCAAGCTCGCGATCGTCGTCTTCCTGATCGCCTACCACCTTTACTGCGGCAGGCTGCTGGCCGATTTCGCGCTCGGCCGCAATGCGAAGTCGCACGTGTGGTTCCGCTGGTTCAACGAAGTGCCGGTAATATTTCTCGCCGCCGCCGTCATCCTCGCGGTGATCAAGCCGTCATTCTAGAGTGCGTCGGCGTCCGCGGAATCTGCTAATCTTGGCATGTTCGTTGCATCCCGTTTCCGACATATGAACGCAAGAAACATCACCCTCAGGCCCGGACGGCTTGCCGATGCCGGCAGGATTGCCACGATGTCGAGGGACCTGATCGAAGCGGGCCTGGGCTGGTCCTGGGGACCGGATCGCGTCGGTCGCGCGATCGCCAACAAGGAAACGTTTACCCTGCTCGCCTGCGACCGCGAGCGTCTGGTCGCCTTCGCGATCATGTATTTCGGCGAGGAACACGCCCACCTGAATCTTCTGGCGGTGAGACCGTCGCACCAGCGACTGGGAATCGGCCGGAGAATGGTGGAGTGGCTGATCGAGTCGGCGCAGGTCGCGGGGATCGCCACGATTCACCTCGAGCTTCGCACCGCCAACACGATCGCGCGCAACTTCTACCGTTCGCTCGGTTTCATCGAGTCGGCCTACATCCCGGGCTACTACCGCGGCCGGGAAATGGCGCTGCGAATGATGCGGGTGCTGCGCAAGCCGGGCGTAGCGCTGCCCGCCTGGCCCGTTCCGAAACTGCCGAAGATCTGAATTCGGTTGCGGCAAGCGGCCGCGGCGCGAAAGGAAGCCCGACATTGCGCGGCGCGGCGTTCGCTCTCTTCCTCGGCCTGACGGCGGAGGCCGCCCAGGGCGTCCCGGCGCTCGAGCCGGGCGTGTCGCACGAGCTCGCCCGCTGGCGCAGCGGGGAGTACCGGGACGTTCGCTACGCCCTGTCGATCAGGATTGCCGCGGGCTCGACCACGCTGGAAGGAACCGCGACGGTCGAGGTGACGCTTCCCCGCGCCGTTCCCGAGCTGGTGCTCGACTGGCGGCCTTCGCCGGGCGCGGCGCGCGCGGGGCGCTTGCGGGTCAACGGGCGGCCCGCCAACGGGCGGTTCTCCCGGGAGCACCTGATCATTCCCGCGCGCCTGCTGCGCCCGGGGAGAAACCGCGTGACTTTCTCCTTCGAATCGCCGATCGCGCTGTCCGGCAGCGCGGTGACGCGCTACCTGGACCGCGAGGACGGGTCCGAGTACATCTACACGCTGTTCGTCCCCTCCGACGCAAGCAGCGTGTTTCCCTGCTTCGATCAACCCGACCTCAAGGCGCGCTTCAGTCTTGAGCTCGTCGTCCCGCGCGCCTGGACGGCGATCAGCAGCGCGCCGGTCGCGGCAAGAGAGGACCTGCCGGAGGACATGCGCCGGTTCCGCTTCGCGGAGACTCCGCCGATCAGCACCTATGTCTTCGCCTTCGCCGCGGGTCCGTTCGACGAGATCGCCGATCGCGCGGTTCCCACGCGGATCTTCGTGCGCAAGTCCCAGGCAGCGCGGGGACGGCGCGAGGCCCCGGAGGTACTGAGGCTCAATCGCGAAGCGGTACGCTGGTTCGAGCGCTATTTCGATTATCGCTATCCGTTTCGGAAATACGACCTGGTGCTCATTCCGGAGTTCGCCTACGGCGGCATGGAGCACGCAGGAGCGACCTTCCTGCGGGAAGAATCGGTGCTGTTCCCCTCGGCGCCGAACGAAACGGATGTCCTCGCGCGCGCGCAACTCCTGTTCCACGAGGCATCGCACCAGTGGTTCGGCGACCTGGTGACGATGCGCTGGTTCGACGACCTGTGGCTCAAGGAGGGCTTCGCCAACTTCATGGCGGCCAAGGCGGCCGAGGCGCTGCTTCCGAAGTATCCGGTGTGGAACGCCTTTCACGCGCTCAAGACCGACGCCTACCGGACCGATGTGACGCAGGGGACCACGCCCATCTACCGTCCGCTTTCGAACCTTTCCGCCGCGAAGTCGGCCTACGGGAATATTGTCTACGGAAAGGCGCCGGGGCTCCTTCGCCAGGTGGAGTTCTACGTCGGCGCGCCCGCGTTTCAGGAGGCGGTGCGGCAGTTCGTGAAGAAGCACGCCCATGCCGCCGCGGACTGGGGCGACCTCGTCGCCGCGCTGGAGAACGCATCGCGGCTCGATCTGAAGCAGTGGGCCGAAGCCTGGGTGACCCGCCGCGGCATGCCCGAAGTACGCACCGCCTGGGACACCGACCGCGAGGGCCGGCCGAGGAACGTCGTCATCGAGCAGCGGGATGTCCTCGGGGAAGGTCGCACCTGGCCGATGAGAGTGAAGATATTCGCGCTTCCCGAGTCCGGACCTCCGCGCACCGCCGAGGCGCTGCTGCACGAACATCGCACCCGCGTTCGGGAGCTCGACGGCATGCCGGCGATCGACATCGTTTTCGCGAACCTGGACGATTTCGGCTACGGGCGGTTCCTTCTCGACCCGGCGAGCCGGGATGCGGCGCTCGAGCGCCCGCAGCGAATCCAGGACCCGCTGTTGCGCTCGCTGATCTTCGACTCGCTCTGGGAATCGGTACGCGACGCCCAGCTCGCTCCGCCCGCCTACATCGATCTGGTCATCCGGGTCGCCCCGACCGAGCCCGACCCGGTGACGCTCGCGAACCTGCTCGGACGGGCGCGGGCGGCCTTCGTCCGCTACTCCTCGGGCGCGCAGCGCGACGCGGCGGCGCCGCGCCTCGAGCGCCTCCTGGTCGAAGGCATGTTGCGCTCCCACACGCAGAGCCGCCGCATCACGTTCCTCAGGACTTTTGCCGCGAGCGCGTGGTCGGCAACCGCGAAGGCGCAACTCAAGGCGCTGCTCGCGAAGACGCTGGAGATACCGGGGGTTCCGCTCAGCTCGCGCGATCGCTTCAGCGTCATCGCGCGCCTGCTCGCGCTCGGCGATCCGGATGCCGGCGTGCTCCTTGCCTTGCAGGCCGCGGCCGACACCAGCGACGACGGCCGGCGCTACGCCTTTGCCGCGGCGGCGGCCGAGCGCAGCGCGGGGGCGAAGCGCGCCTACTTCGAGCGCTTCACCTCGGGCGGCGGAATTGCCGAAGGCTGGGTCGACGCGGCACTCCTGCCGTTCAACGCCGTCGAGCACGCGGACCTGACCCAGCCGTTCCTGGATCTCGCGCTGGCGGCCTTGCCCGAATTCCGGCGCTCGCACAAGATATTCTTCGTCAACAACTGGCTGGCGGCCTTCGTCGGGGGCCAGGTGGACGCCGCCGCACTCGAGCAGGTCGAGAGCTTCTCGCGCCAGCCCGACCTCGATCCCGACCTCAAACTGCAACTGCTCGAGGCGATGGACGGCCTCGCGCGCACGGTCAGGATCCGCGGACGCTACGCGCGCATCCTGCCTCGCGATTGACGCCGCTTTGAGCCTGTCGTTCTTTGCGTCCTGCCCGCGCGGGCTCGAGACGTCGCTGGCCGGGGAACTGCACGGACTGGGCTCACGAAACGAGGCGCCGGTCCCGGGAGGGGTCGCTTTCGAGGGCGAAATGCGGGTCTGCTATCGCGCCAATCTCGAATCGCGGCTCGCCACGCGCGTGCTCCTGCGGCTTGCGCGCGCGCCCTGCCGCGCGGAGCAGGACGTCTACGAAGCGGCGCTCGCCGTGCCCTGGCCCGAGCGGTTCAGCGAGAAGCTCAGCATCCGGGTCGACGTGAACGCAATCCGCTCGCCGCTCAAGAGCCTCGACTTCGCGACGTTGCGCATCAAGGATGCGGTCTGCGACCGCTTTCGGGCGGACCGCGGGACCCGCCCGGATGTGGATACGCGCTCCCCGGGGGCGCGCGTCTTCGGTTTTCTCGACCGCGAGAGCATAACGCTCTATCTGGACACCTCGGGCGAACCCCTGCACAAGAGGGGCTACCGCAGGGAAACCGGCGACGCTCCGCTCAAGGAAAACCTGGCCGCAGGAATCCTGCGGCTCACCGGCTGGGACGGGCGCGAGCCCCTGCTCGACCCCATGTGCGGCAGCGGCACGCTGGTCATCGAGGCCGCCATGATGGCGCTTGCCATCCCGCCGGGTCACGCCCGCACCTTCGGTTTCGAGCGCCTGGCGGGCTTCGACCCCCGGCTCTGGAAAGAGGTGCGCGATGCCGCTCTGGCGCGCGCTCAAGCCCCGCACCCGCTCGCCTTGTTCGCCCGCGACCGCTACGGCGAGGAACTGGAGAAAGCCCGCGCCAATCTGAAAGCGGCGGGACTCGCCGATTGCGCCGAGCTCAAGCAGGCCGATATTCTGGACAGCGGCGCCCCGCCCGGCCCGGGCGTGCTGGTCGCCAATCCGCCCTACGGCGCGCGCATCGGGGATGAGGCGGCGCTGGCGGAGTTCTATCCCAGGCTCGGCGATACGCTGAAGAAATACTACGCCGGGTGGCGCTGCTACCTGTTCTCCGGCGATCCGCGGCTTCCCCGGCTCATCCGGCTTCACGCGTCCCGGCGCACGCCGCTCTACAACGGGGCCCTGGACTGCCGACTGTACGAATATCGGATCGTTGCGGGCGGCATGCGAAAGCCGCGCCCGGGCTAGATCGGGCGCGGGCGCGCTCAGACCATGGCTTTGCGAAGCAGGTGCTTGAAGTGGTGGATGTGGTTGAGCGCCACCTTGAGCTTGTCCCGGTCCTTCGCCGCCAGCGCTTCGTCGCGCTTCTTCTGCCACTCGCGGATCCTGGTCTTGACCGCAGTCTTGTCGACGCCCTTCACCTCGTGGTGCACGTGCATGTCGATGTTGAGCGCCTTGCACAAGGCCTCGAGCAGGTGGTCCTTGTTCAGCTGCGTGTAGCCTTTCACCGCCTCGTGCTCGATCCCGGCGGCGATCTCGCGCAGCTCGACGAGGGGCTTCTTCTTGAGCTCAGGGAAAGTGTGGGTCATAAGATCTCCTAGATTCCATCGCCTACGTGGCGCCGGGCGAGCGGCGCGAAGCGTCCGTTCGATCCGGCGAATCTGATCCCGCGCCGCGCGAAGCGCGGCGTCCGGGGGATCAAACGATGTTCAGGTGCTCGATGCCCTGCGTGATGTCGCGGTTCTTCGCTTCCTTGGAGTGCAGCTTGATGTGCAGGCGAAGGTCGTTGACGCTGTCGGCGTTCCTGAGCGCGTCCTCGTAGCTGATCTTGCCCGCCTCGAACAGGTCGAACAATGCCTGGTCGAAGGTCTGCATGCCGAGCTCGCGCGACTTCTTCATGATTTCCTTGATCTCGTGCACCTCGCCCTTGAAGATGAGGTCGGAGATGAGAGGCGAATTGAGCATGATCTCGACCGCGGGGCAGCGGCCCTTGCCTTCCTTCAGCGGGATCAGGCGCTGCGACACCATACCGCGCAGATTCAGCGACAGGTCCATCAGGAGCTGCGCGCGCCGCTCCTCGGGGAAGAAGTTGATGACGCGGTCCAGCGCCTGGTTGGCGCTGTTCGCGTGCAGCGTCGCGAGGCACAGGTGCCCGGTTTCGGCGAAGGCGATGGCGTGGTCCATCGTCTCGCGGTCGCGAATCTCGCCGATCAGGATCACGTCGGGAGCCTGGCGCAACGTGTTCTTGAGGGCGTTCTGCCAGGACAGGGTGTCGACGCCCACTTCGCGCTGGGTGATGAGACAGCCCTTGTGGGGGTGGGTGAATTCGACCGGGTCCTCGATGGTGATGATATGCCCCTGCGAATTCTCGTTGCGGTAGCCGACCATCGCCGCGAGCGTGGTCGATTTGCCCGAGCCGGTGGCGCCCACCATGATCACCAGGCCGCGCTTGGTCATGACGACGTCTTTCAGCACGTTCGGCAGCCCGAGGTCCTCGATCTTGGGGATGGTGGTCGTGATCGTCCGCAGGACGATGCCGATGTTCGCCTGCTGCACGAAGGCGTTGACGCGAAATCGGCCGATTCCCGCCGGATTGATGGCGAAATTGCACTCCTTGTTCGCCTCGAATTCCGCCGCCTGCCTGTCGTTCATGATCGAGCGGGCGAGGTCGACGGTGTGCGCCGGAGTGAGCGGCTGGTTCGACACCGGGGTCATCCTGCCGTCGATCTTGATCGCGGGCGGAAAACCCACCGTGATGAACAGATCCGAGCCCTTTTTCGACACCATCAGTCGAAGCAGGTCGTACATGAATTTGGTTGCCTGTTCGCGTTCCATGCCCGTCTCCTGTTGCGCCGCGCGCGTCCCTAGCCCGGAAAGGTATCCTTGTTCGCGGCCTTGCTGCGGGCTTCGGCCGAGGAAATGACGTTGCGCTTGACCAGCTCCCCCAGGTTCTGGTCGAGCGTCTGCATGCCGAAATTCTGCCCGGTCTGGATCGCCGAGTACATCTGGGCGATCTTGTTTTCGCGGATCAGGTTGCGGATCGCCGGCGTTCCCACCATGATCTCGTGGGCGGCGACGCGACCCGAACCATCCTTGGTCTTGCACAGCGTCTGCGAGATGACCGCCCGCAGGGACTCCGAGATCATCGCCCGCACCATTTCCTTCTCCGCCGCGGGAAACACGTCGACGATGCGGTCGATGGTCTTCGCCGCCGAGCTGGTGTGCAGCGTTCCGAACACCAGGTGTCCCGTTTCCGCGCCCGTCAGGGCGAGGCGGATGGTCTCCAGATCGCGCATCTCGCCCACCAGAATCACGTCGGGGTCCTCGCGCAGCGCGCTGCGCAGGGCGTTGGCGAACGAGAGCGTGTGCGGACCGACCTCGCGCTGGTTGATCAGGCACTTCTTCGACTCGTGCACGAATTCGATCGGGTCCTCGATGGTGAGGATATGGGCGAACTCGCTTTCGTTGATCTGGTTCACCATGCCGGCGAGCGTCGTGGACTTGCCCGAGCCGGTGGGTCCGGTCACCAGCACGATGCCCCGCGGCTGGTCGGCGATCTCGGCGAAGATCTTGGGCGCGCGCAGTTCCTCGAGGGAGAGGATCTTCGAGGGAATCGTCCGCATCACCGCCGCGGCACCGCGGTTCTGCACGAAGGCATTGACGCGGAAGCGCGCGAGGCCGGGAATCGCGAACGAGAAGTCACACTCCAGGTTCTCTTCGTAGTGCTTGCGCTGCCCGTCGTTCATGATGTCGTAGATCATGCCGTGCACGTCCTTGTGCTCCATCGCCGGCAGGTTGATTCGCCGGATATCGCCGTGCACGCGGATCATCGGCGGCAGCCCCGAGGACAGATGCAGATCGGAGGCCTTGTTCTTGACGACGAAGGCTAGCAGTTCGGAGATATCCACTATAATCCCTCTTCAATGTGAGGCCGGGACGGCGTCGAAAGTCGGGGCCTAAGCAAATGAAAGAGCGGAGCTTTTCGGGCTCGCCGCGCCCTGCATCGCCGCGCTGATTATGTCCTCAATCAGCGCGAACTTGCAAGCCGTGCGGCTGCGAATCGAATCGGCGCTCCGGGCGGCGGGACGGCCCGCGAACTCGGTGCGACTGGTCGCAGTGAGCAAGACCTTCGCGCCGGCGGCGGTGCGCGAGGCGGCCGAATCGGGACTTCGCGATTTCGGCGAGAACTATGTCACGGAAGGCGTGGACAAGATCCGGGAACTGCGCGCGCTCGGGCTGACCTGGCACTACATCGGCCCGATCCAGAGCAACAAGACGCGTCCGATCGCCACGCACTTCGATTGGGTGCATTCGCTGGACCGCGATAGAATCGCCGCGCGGCTGGCCGAAGCCCGCGGCCCGGCGCAGCTATCGCTGCAGGTGTGCATCCAGGTCAACGTCTCCGGCGAGGCGTCGAAGAGCGGCGTCGCGCCCGGGGAGCTGGAGCGGCTTGCCGAGCAGGTGGCGCGGCTCGAACGCCTGAAACTCCGCGGCCTCATGGCCGTGCCCGAGCCGACGCCGGATGCGGGACTTCAGCGCCGGCGATTCGCCCAGCTTCGCGAGCTGAGCGACCGGCTCAATCGCGGCGGATTCGCGATGGACACGCTCTCGATGGGCATGTCCTCGGACCTCGAGGCGGCGATCGCCGAGGGTGCGACAATGGTACGGGTGGGAACGGCGATTTTCGGGGAGAGAAGCACTTGAACGGTGGACGGTCATGAGGGTCACGTTTATCGGCGGCGGCAACATGGCCGACGCCCTGATCGGGGGCCTGCTGCGCAAGGGCTTCCCGCTGCACGACCTGCGCGTGGTGGAAATCAGGGCGGACGCACGCCGCAGGCTCGTCGACGCCTACGGCGTCGCCTGTTTCGACAAGCCGAAGGACGCCCTGCGGGCGGACGACGTCGTGGTCTTCGCGGTCAAGCCTCAGCACTTGCGCGAGGCCGCCTCGAAATCCGGGGTCGGCGACAACTCCAACCTCGTCATCAGCATCGCCGCGGGGGTGCGCCTTGCCAATCTCTCGAAGTGGCTGAAGGGCCACACGCGCCTGGTGCGGGCGATGCCGAATACGCCGGCGATGATCGGCGAGGGCGTTACCGGTCTCTACCCGTTCTCGAGGGCGGTGACGCGCGAGGACCGCGAGCAGACCGAGACCGTGCTCGGCGCGGTCGGCGCGACCGTGTGGCTCACCGAGGAATCGCAGATGGACGCGGTGACGGCGATTTCCGGGAGCGGTCCCGCGTACGTGTTCTACTTCATCGAGGCGGTCGAGGACGCGGCGCGGGAGCTCGGTCTGCCGGTGCAGATCGCGCATCAGCTCGTCCTCAACACCTTCAGCGGCGCGGCCAAGCTCGCCTCGTCGAGCCCCGACCCGGTCGCGGTCCTGCGCGAGCGCGTGACCTCCAAGGGCGGCACCACCGAGCGGGCGCTGGCGAGCATGGCCAAGGACGAGGTGAAGGAAGCGATCATGCGCGCCATCCACGCCGCCAACGAGCGCGGCAAGGAGCTGGGCGAGGAACTGGGGAAGGAATGATCGGTACGAGCCTCGATGCTTAACCAGATCGGCCACCTGCTGATCCAGACCGCGTTCGGCTTCCTCGTGTACGCGCTGCTCCTGCGCTTCTACATGCAGTGGCTGCGCGCGCCTTTTCGCAATCCCGTGGGGCAGTTCGTCACCGCGCTCACCGACTGGATCGTGCGGCCGGCGCGCCGCGCGATTCCCGGGCTGTTCGGCGTGGACCTGTCGAGCATCCTCATCGCCTGGCTCACCGAGGCGTTGATGCTGGTGCTGCTGTACTGGCTGCGCGGGTTTTCCTTCGCCGGCGCGCCCGGCATCGCCGCGGGCGTGCTGTTTACGCTGGCGGCAATGGAGCTGGTGCGCGCTTCGCTCTACCTGCTGATCGGCGTCATCATCGTTCAGGTCATCATCAGCTGGGTGAGCCCACGCGCGCCGCTTGCGCCGGTGTTCTATGCCCTCACCCGGCCGTTCTACGCGGTGTTCCGTCGCTTCATCCCGCCGATCGGCAACGTGGACCTCTCGCCGCTGTTCGTGCTGCTCGTCGCGCAAGTCCTGCTGATCCTCCTGGACAGCCTCATGCGCCTGATGCAGGCGCCCCTCTGAACGCGCTCCGCGATCCGGGACCGCGCCCGGTCGGGGCAAACTCGTAATTTCATCAGATCGGGCTGGACCGGGCTGCGGCATTTTGGCGCATGCGGCCGGTTTACTGCGGCAATACGCCGCACCAGGCCCCTGGGGTGCTGGCATACACTGGGTTTCGACAGGTTTTCTGCCAGCTTTTTGCCGACGGGTGCCCCATGCGATACCAGGTTACCGCCCTCGTCGATGCCGCGCGGGTCGTCACGATTCCGGTTGACGCAAACGACGTCCAGGACGCCCGGGCTCACGCGCAGGGGCGGGGCTATGCGGTTCTGAAGGTGCGGCGTGCGTTCGCGCCCGATTTCCTGCGGCGCGCCGAGCGCCGCTTCCCGCTGCAGCTCTTCAGCCAGGAGCTGCGCTTGATGATCGAGGCCGGGCTGATGCTGCCGGAGGCGGTGCAGGCGCTCATCGAAAAGGAGACGCGCGGGGAGATCCGGCGAGTGCTCGAGGCGGTGCGCGACGCGGTGCTCGAGGGCGCGAGTTTCTCCGCCGCCCTGTCGCGGCGCCCCGAGGCGTTCCCGGTGCTGTTCGTCGCAACCGTGAAGGCGAGCGAGAGGACGGGCGACCTCGCCGAAGCGCTGGGGCGCTATCTTGCGTACCAGGAGCAGGTCGACGCGATCCGCAAGAAAGTGATCTCGGCCTCGGTGTACCCCGCACTGCTGCTCGCGGTGGGCACCGTGGTCGCGCTGTTCCTGCTCGGCTACGTCGTGCCGCGGTTCAGCGCGGTCTACGAGGACATGCGACACGAGCTGCCGTGGCTGTCGTCGCTGCTGCTCGCCTGGGGTCGGTTCCTCCACCTGCACACGGCCGCGGTCGCGCTCGCCGCCGTCGCGGGGGCGAGCGCCCTCGTCTATGCGCTTTCGCTGGCGCGCGTCCGCGGCGCGCTGCTGCGCCTGCTGTGGCGGCTTCCCCGTCTCGGGGAGCGCCTGCACGTCTACGACCTGGGACGGCTGTACCGCACCCTCGGCATGCTGCTTCGCAGCGGCATCCCCGCGGTGGCGACGCTGCGCAGCGCCGCCGGGCTGATGCGTCCGGAGCTGCGCGAAAGGCTCGCCTTCGCGGTCGGGGAGATCGAGCAGGGGCGTCCGCTGTCCGAGGCGATGGCCCGGCACGGGCTCACCACGCCGGTCGCGGTGCGCATGCTCAGAGTGGGCGAGCGCACCGGCCGCATGAGCGAGCTGATGGAGCGCATCGCGGCCTATTACGAGGACGATATGGGGCGCTGGACCGAGCGCTTCACGCGGCTGTTCGAGCCGCTCTTGATGCTCGCGATCGGCGCGGTGATCGGCCTGATCGTGCTGCTCATGTACATGCCGATCTTCGAACTCGCCGGAGGGCTGCAGTGAACGCCCCCCTTTCCCTGCCGGCGGCGGAGCGCCGGGGACCGCCGTCGGAGTCGGCCTTGCGCGCTGCGCGCGACGAGGCCGCGCGCAGCGGGCGCAATCTCATCGACGTGCTGGAGGAGCGCAGCGGACTTCCCGCGAGCGAGTCCGTCGCCTGCCTCGCCGCTGCGCTGGGGTACGGCGCCGCGCGCATGGCGGACCTCAACCGCTTCGCGCCGGCATTCGATCTGCTGCCCTACGCCGAGGCGGCGCGCCGCGCCTGCGTGCTGGTGCGCCGCGACGAGGGCTCCCTCGCGCTCGTCTTCGGCGATCCCCTCGCGCCCGATCTGCACGCCTGGGCCGAGGAGCGCGTCGGGCAGCCGTTCGAGCGGGTGCTCGCGCACCCGACCGATCTCGCCGCCTACCTCGCCCGATTCGAGGACAAGCTGCGCGCGATGGACGGCGTGGTCGACGCCGCCGCGGTCGAGTCCCAGGGCGGCGGCCGCGTCGAGGACCTCTCGCTGGTGTCGATCAGCGAGGATGCAAGCCCGGTGGTGAAGCTCGTCCACTCGACGCTCTACGACGCGATGAAAATCGGCGCGAGCGACGTTCACGTCGAGACGCGCGCGCGCGACCTGGTCATCAAGTACCGCATCGACGGCGTGCTCACCCAGGTGGGCGTGCTCCCCGGCCGCGAGCAGGCCGAGCAGGTGATCTCGCGCATCAAGGTGATGTCCGAGCTGGACATCTCCGAGACCCGGGTGCCCCAGGACGGGCGCTTCAAGGTGACCACCCGGGGACGCGAGGTCGACGTGCGCGTCTCGATCCTGCCGAGCATTTTCGGCGAGGACGCGGTGCTGCGCGTGCTCGACAAGGAGACGCTCGCCGACCGCATCCTCGGGCTGACGCTCAACCAGCTGGGCCTGGACGAAGGCAGCGTGGCGGCGATGCGCCGGCTTTCGCGCGAGCCCTACGGGATGCTGCTGGTGACCGGGCCCACCGGCAGCGGCAAGACCACCACGCTCTACGCCGCGATCACCGAGATCAACAAGGGCGAGGACAAGATCATCACCATCGAGGACCCGGTCGAATACCAGCTCCCCGGGGTGCTGCAGATTCCGGTGAACGAGAAGAAGGGCCTCACCTTCGCCAGGGGCCTGCGCTCGGTGCTGCGTCACGACCCCGACAAGATCATGGTCGGGGAGATCCGCGACCCCGAGACCGCCCAGATCGCGGTGCAGGCGGCGCTGACCGGGCACCTCGTGTTCACGACCGTCCACGCCAACAACGTTTTCGACGTCATCGGGCGCTTCCACTACATGAACGTCGACTCGCACAGCTTCGTCTCCGCGCTGAAGGGCATTGTGGCGCAACGCCTGGTGCGGCTGAACTGCCCCGATTGCAGCATCGTCGAAGAGCCCCCGCCCGAAGTGCTCGAGGAGTCGGGACTCGCACGCGATGCCGCTTCGTCCTTCCGCTTCATGCGCGGGACCGGATGCGGCACCTGCCGCGGCAGCGGATACCGGGGCCGCAAGGCGATCGCGGAAGTGCTGCGGATGAACGACAACATGGCCGGCCTGATCGTATCGCGGGCGCCCGCGCAGGCGGTGCGCGAGGCCGCCGCGCGGGCGGGCATGCGGCCCTTGCGCGAGGCCGCGCTCGATCTGGTGCGCGCCGGCGAGAGCACGCTACAGGAGATCAATCGTGTCACCGCAGTGGCGTGACGAGGCGACGGCGCTGGTGTCGTCGCGGGGAACGGCGCTCCGCTTCCTCGCCCGGGGCCTGCGTCCGGTCGCGCGCCTCTCCACCCATCATCGCGGCGAAACGGCGGGTGGCGAACCCTGGCGCTCGCCGGTCACCGCTCTGGGCGATGCGCTGGCAAGCCTGCCGCGGGGCACGCGCTGCCGCGTGATCGTGTCGAGTTCCTTCGCGCGCTACGCGCTGGTGCCCTTCAGCACCACGCTGGTCGACCGCGAGGCCAACGAAGTGCTGGCGGGACACGTGTTCCGGCACATCTACGGCGAACAGGCGGAGGCCTGGGCCTGCCGCGTCGCGCCGGCCGCCGCCGGGCGCAAACGCCTGGCGTGCGCGCTCGACGCCGCGCTCCTCGAGGCGATCGAGTCCGCGGCCCGGGAG
>JBATEB010000019.1:0-8363 GCA_049663805.1 Burkholderiales bacterium
CGATCAAGTTGTTCAGAGTGGAAGAACACCAGGATGTTTCCAATATCGTCAACCACATCGATAAAGAGGATAAGTATGTCAACAATTTCTTGTTCTTTGCCGATAAGTCGCTGGCGAAGGTGCAGCATTTGATTGAAGGTCGGTAAGCCCGCAGTTGTTTCGTTCAGGGGAACACGATGAGGATCGCCCTCCTCGCGCTACACTTCGCCGAATACGCCAGCCGCCTCGCCCTCGCCCTCTCGGCCGAGCACGAGGTGCTGCTCGTGCTCCATTCGGACAACGCCCGGGACGAACTGCCGGAGGAATTGCGCGCGCAACTTTCGCGATCGGTCACCGTACGATCCCTGAGACTCCCCCGATTGCGCAACCCGCGCGTTCTGGGCGCGATTCTCTCGATCAATCGGATTCTCCGGGACTTTTCTCCCGACGTACTGCACGTCCAGGAGGTGCACCCGGGGTACGCGGGATGGGCCATCCTCTCGTTTCGAGGACGGCTTGCGGTCGTTCTGACGGTGCACGATCCCGTTCCCCACTCGGGGGTATTTTCCAAGGACAACTGGCGGTGGAAGGTCGTTCAATGGTTCCGCTGGAAGGCGAGCCGCGTGATCGTTCACGGACCCCGGATGCGCGCCGAACTCGAAGAACTGACCGCAGGAGTCGAAGGGCGAATCGACGTGATCCCTCACGGGGTGCTCGGGCGAACGGGCGCCGAGGACGACGTTTCGGGATACGAGCCGGGCACGTTCCTGTTCTTCGGCCGCATCGAGTCCTATAAAGGTCTGCGCTTCCTCCTGGACGCCGGCGATATTCTGCGCGGCCGGGGCCTTGCATTCCGGGTCATCGTGGCTGGAACCGGCACCGATCTGGAGCGACATCGAACGCGCATCGCATCGGCCGCCTGGGTCGAATTGATCGACCGGCGCATTCCTGTCGCGGAGGTGCCGGGGCTGTTCCGCCGCGCGATGGCGGTGGTCCTGCCCTACGTCGACGCGACCCAAAGCGGAGTCGCTGCGACGGCGTTTGCTTTTGCGCGGCCCGTCGTCGCGACCGATGTAGGCGACGTACCCGAGGTCGTGATCGACGGCCAGAGCGGATTGATCGTCCCTCCAGAGGACGCCACGGCGCTCGCGGATGCCATGGAAAAGCTCCTGCTCGACTGCGCGCTGCGCGATTCTCTCGCCGCGGGCGCAGCCCGGTCCGCGAAAGAAAAGCTGTCCTGGCCGCGCATTGCCGAGTTGACGCTCGACACCTACCGCCGCGCGATCGTCTCGGTCAAAGGGACAAAACTCTACCGTGGATTCAGGCCTGTCTCTTCGAAATGATTCTGGCTCGATCGGGAGCCAGACCGTGCGCCCCGTCACGCTCGGCGTCCTGCTGGACGGGAGGATCCAGCAGGGGTGGGTGCGCGAGTCTCTGACGCAGGCGCTGGCGGTGCCGGGCGTGAGGCTTGCCGCCACGGTGATCGCCCACGGGAGTTCCCGCGTCTCATTCGCCTCGCGGCTCAACGGACTTCTCGACCGGCTCGACGAGTGGTTGCGGTGTCCGAACGAGCGCCTGTTCGCCCCTGCCGACCTCGCGGCCGAACTCGCGCCGCAGCCGGTGGACATCGAAGTCACCCGCCACGGGGAGGGTTGGGTCCTGAACGACGCCGCGGAGGCCACGATGCGAAAATGCCGCGTCGACGTCTGGCTGTGCTTTACCGCTTTTCCGCCGCACCGGCCATTGCGCCCCGTTTCCCGGCTGGGAGTCTGGGGCATCGAGATCGGGCAGGGAGTAGCGGCGGCTAGTGCATGGGCGGGCGCGATGGAGGTGAGCGCCCGCAGCCCCGTCACCATGACGAGCGTCGTCGACTACGCCCGGACCGGCGAGGGCGTGCTGTACCGCAGCTTCGGCGCGACGCTGCGAAACTCGGTCCGGCGCAATCGTCTGAGCTGCCTGCGCAAGGGAGCGAGCTTCTTCCGGCGCCTGCTCGAGCCTCTGGCGGGCGACGGCGATGGCGGACTTTCGGCCGGGCCCGCGACGCTCGCGCTCCCCCCGGACTATCCCGCGCTGCCCAAGCCGTCGATCTCCGCCGTCGTGCGCTTGTCCTGTCGCATTGCAGCGCACGTCGCCGCCAACCAGTGGCATCGGCTGCACCGGTTCGATCAATGGCAGATCGCCTATTACTTTGCCGACGAAGGCGAGGCTGGCTGCCGGTTCGAGCGCCTGCGCTATCTGGCGGTCCCGAGGGACCGCTTCTGGGCGGACCCGTTCGCCGTCGAACACCAGGGCCGGACCTTCATCTTCTTCGAGGAATGGCCCTGTCGCACACGGAGGGCGCGCATCGTGGCGATCGAGGTTTTCGAGCACGCCGAGCCCGGCGAGCCGCAAGTCGTTCTCGAACGGCCCTACCATCTGTCGTACCCGTTCGTCTTCGAATGGGAGGGGTCGCTTTACCTGCTGCCAGAGACGGCCGAGAACCGCACGGTCGAGCTGTATCGCTGCGAAGCGTTCCCGCACCGTTGGCGACTCAGTCGGACCCTCCTTCGGGACATCAGCGCCTACGACGCGACCTTGTGGAGAGAAGACGATCGTTGGTGGATGTTCGTCAACGTCGCGGAACCCGGGGCGGACAGCTGCGACGAGCTCCATCTCTACTGGAGCTCGACGCCGCTCGGGCCGTGGACGGCCCATCGCGGCAACCCGGTCGTTTCCGACGTGCGCTCGGCGCGTCCCGCCGGACCCCTCTTCTCACGCGACGGGAAGCGCTACCGGCCGAGCCAGGATTGCTCCTTGGCCTACGGCCACTCCGTGTCGATCAATCGCGTGGACGTCCTGCGCGAAGACGAGTACCGCGAAACGGCGGTGGACCGCATCGCACCGGGGTGGCGGAAAGACATTTTGCGCGTTCACACCCTCGGGGGCAGCGGGCGCCTGCGCGTCGTCGACTGCCTGTCGAGCCGAAAACGGGGATTGCCGCGGAGGGAGCGCGGCGAACGCGCGAGCTCGCCGCGCTAGGGATCCACGACATCCAGACGGATCACGCGGTCGTAGATCACCGAGCTCGCCCGCCCGAACGCCGTGTGGTAGTTGGCGAGCTTGAGGTAGCACCCCATGCCCTTATAGAGGGTCGGCCCGTGGTGAGCCAGCTTCTGCACGCCGTTGACCCACGCCTCGAAGGAACCCTCGCTGCCCGAGGACCACTTCACGTGGTAAACGAAGTCGTACCAGACGTTCTTCGCCACCGGGCCGGCGACGGCTGTGAAATAGCCGGGGTGGGAGGGATCCCTGGCCACCGTCGCCCCGCCGAAGCCGCCGAAGACAAGACCGACGCCGGGCTGGTCGTAGAGGGTGAAATTACCCTGTCCGGTCGGGCCGCTGTGGTGGAAGCCGGAGAGCGCGTACCAGGGCCGGGCGGGGCCGGCGGGCGGAGAAACGTAGTCCTCGGGGAACAGGATCGAATGCTCCCACCACTGCTCGCGGCCCTCTTCGCAACCGGTCGTCTCTCGAGGAAGCGCGACGTCGTTACGCTCGTTGGTGCCGCTGCCGGAGACGTTGCTATCGCCCGGTTCGGTGTGCAAGCGCAGGGCCGTTCCTCCATCGCGTCCGATATTGACGATGCTCGCGCGGTTCGTCCCGGCTTTCTGCTCCACCCACCACACACCATCATGCGATGTTCCGTTACCTGTGGCGGTCTTGAATGGGCTCGTTCCGAACGTGGCGAAAAACTTCACCGTGGTTCTCAGCCGCTCGACATCGCGCGCGCCTTTCTCCGGGAGAGTGTATGAATACTTCGCGGCGCCCTGGGCGTCGCGCCAGAGATAGACGTCCGCCCTTACAACCGCCGAGACGAGACAGAAGCCGGCGGCCAGGAGGGCGCTTCGGGTGCGACAGGCGGTCATCGATTCATACCCACATTCTGGTGAGAAGAAGAAGCCGACGCGCCTCTCGGGCGCAACAAGCGCTTCAGTTTGTATTTCAGGATGCTTCTCGTTCCGTACGTCCAATGGTCTGCACCCGAACGGAACGCGATCGCCCGGGTGGTGCATCGAACCTGGTTCGCGAACCGGTACTTGAAAGCCTCGGAGCCGACCGTGAAGTCAAACTCCTCCAGCTTCTTCTCGATCGCGTCCTCCAGGAGAAACTTGATCAGAACCTCTCCCGGCGACCTGGAGGCGAATCGAGGGTCGAAGGCCGGCTTGTACCAGATGAAGCGCCGCCGATATTCGAACCCGAAGTGAAACGCCAGCGGCGCCCCGTCGAACAGAACCACGTCGAACCTGAGCCATCCGCGGGGAAGGATCTCCCGAACCAGCTCCCGGTAGAACGCTTGCTGGGCGGGATCGAGAAACAGACTGGGCGAATCCGTCCCCGCCCACCTTGCCCTGTGCTGCGCAAAAAAGGGCTCCAGATACCCGAGAATTTCCGCCTCGCCCGTGCATCGATGGAAGCGAAGCTCTCCCGATTTCCGGAAGAAATTGGCATGCCTTCTCAGGCTGGATTTATTCGCCGCCTTCAGATCCGCGCGACCGTCCCCCAGAATGCGGACCGGGGCTTCCGCCTGAACTTCGACGGAAGTCCTCGCACCGCGGCGCCGGAAGTATTCCAGGGTTCGGGCCTGATTCGGAGAATGCCCGGGAAAGTGGGACAGGTCGACCCGATCGAATGCTTCCGAACCGGCGCATATCGCCTCCAGCAACGCGCCGAGCGCTTCCGGAACATCGGGATCCGTTATGAAATCGCAGTAGTCGGATGCATGATTCATGCTGCCGATGAAATGCAGGTGCCTGCGGGCCCGGCCCAACGGTCCTTTCCTTCTGGCGACCATCATCGGCGCGATTCCAACCAGATCGGTGCCCGCATAAGCGAGTATCACGAACAGCTCGTGGGAACCACCGAACGCCTTCCACCAGCAGGTCTGCCAGGGGAACGTCTGGAATACGCTGTACCCCGGGGAGCGGTTCAGGAGACCCTCCCATTCCTCCGCCAGAGCGCGCGAACTTTCCCAGCTCGCTATCCGGGTCGTGCGGACCGCGGTCATTCCGGGCCCCGGCTCCCGCGCTTCCCGTTTTTCCGCGTCGGCGCAGTCGAACCGGGGCGCGGGGGACGAATCAGGTTCGATCACGCCCGCCGCGCGCGAAGCCGTCGCATAAAGTGAACTCGTCAACACACCTCCGGCATCTGCGGCACGACCAGGACCAAGGGCGGAATCAGACTACCGTGCGGGTCTTTCGCCGGGGAACAGGCGCCATGAGCCGAATGGATCAGGGTTTTCGTGTCCCCCCGGAAAGCCCCGTCTTCGAAGTGGACTATGGTTCTCGGCGAAAGGACAGAACCCGCATGGCCACGATCCGCGTCTTTTCGGAAGACGATATCCCCGCCGCGGCCGCGCTGTTCGCGCGCGTCTACCCGGAGTACCGCTGGAGCTCGCAGGCCGCTTACGAGTCCTATTTCCGGGACATGCTGTTCGACAACCCGTGGCGCGACCTCGGCGTGCCCTCCTGGGCGGCCGAGGAGGCCGGGCGTCTGCGCGGCTTCTACGCCGTCATGCCGCGGCCGATGTGCCTGCGCGGGCGCCCGATCCTCGCGGGCGTCGGCTGCCAGATCATCGTCGATCCGGACCAGCGCGGTGCATTGACGGCGCTGCAACTCACCCAGGCCTGCATATCGGGGCCGCAGGACCTCACCCTGGTCGACGGCGCGAACAGGCAGGTGCGTCGGGCCTGGCTCGGGCTCGGCGGAACGGCGCCGCCGCTCCACAGCCTTCACTGGACCCGGCCCCTTCGTCCCGCCCGCTATGCGCTGTCGCTCCTGGAGGAACGCGCCTCGTTTCCCCGGTTCCTTGCGCTCGCCGCGCGTCCGCTGGGCGGCGCGGCCGATGCGCTGGTCGGCCGGATGCCCCAGAACCGCTTCTTGCGGGAAACCGTCGAGCTCGAGGAGGACGCGCTCGACCCGGCCACGATGCTGGCTCATCTGCCCGAGGTTCTTCGCGGCTACGCCTTGCAGCCGGTGTACGACGCCGGCTCGCTCGCCTGGCTGCTCGATCAGACCGAGCGCAAGAAACGCCACGGAACATTGCGCGCACGGGTCGCACGCGACGCCGAGCGGCGGCTGCTCGGATGGTACCTCTACTATCTGCATGCAGGCGGGGCGAGCGAGGTCGTCCAGATCGCGGCGCTGGACGGCGCGTTCGACCGCGTGCTCGAGCGGCTGCTGGCCGACGCCTGGCGGCACGGCGCGGCGGCGGTGCGCGGGCGAGTCGATCCGCGCCACGCCCAGGAGCTTTCGGGACGTCAGTGCTGGTTCCGGTGGGACAGCACCTGGACGCTCGTTCACTCCCGCGACCCCGAAGTCATGGACGCGATCCGCGAGGACCGGGCTTTTATCAGCCGCCTCGAGGGAGAGTGGTGGCTTCGCTTCCTGGGCGGATGAACGAGAAACGTATCAGTTCGATACGATCGGCAGCACCCAGAAGCCGTCCACGGCGACGAAGTCGTCGGCGCTGGCCGCCGAGCGCGTACCCGTTACGCTGATGACCATCGAGTGAGCTCCGGGTGTGAGGCCGGAGGCCGAATAGACCGGTTCGGCGGTAAGGCTCCCCGGTGCGCCGGGGCCGGCCAGGTCCACCAGGGTCGCGGCGCCCCCGTCGACGGACACGCTGGCGATCCCGCAGACGTTGCACCTGACCCCCATCCACGTCACCGCCGTTCCGGTGAACGTAAGCGTCGCGGTGGCGCCGGTCCGGTTGGACGCCCTGATCGTGCCCCCGCTGAATGTCCCGATGTCGGACCCGTACTGGGTCCACGAAGCGGGCGCGTCGTAACTCGCCAGATTCTCCTCGTACTGCCCTTCGAGCTTGGTGTCGCCGGCGACGACGTCCTGCCAGATCGTTCCCCGGACCACGCGATCGTGGATCACCGAGCTCGGAGGATCCGCTCCGATGCACGCCGGATACGGATCGCAAACCGGGGTGTGATAGTTGGCGAGCTTGAGATACACCCCCTGGTCGGCATAGAGCGTCGGCCCCCGGTGGGCGAGGACCCGCCTGTAGACCGGGGCATCGCCCTTTCGAACCCATGCATCGAAAACGCCGTCGGCATCGGGCGACCACTTCACGTGGTAGACGAAGTCGTACCAGACGTTCTTCTCGACGGGCCCGGGAACCGCGACCGCGCCGTAAGGGTTCGCCATGTCCTGCGCGCCGCCGAAGCCCCGGAAGATCAGGTTTCCGGGTTGCGTGATGTCCGCCTGAGGCGCGAAATTGAGGTGGAAATTGGCCTGGAACGGACCGGGGGCCGAATTGTGGAAATCGAAGACGACGTACATCTGCCAGCTCGGCGAAGCGAAGTCGTCCGGGAACAGGATCGAGTGCGCCCACCATTGTTCGTCGCCCGCGTTGAAAACCAGGGGATCGGCGGTTCCCGGGACCGCGAGGTAGAGGTCGTCGCGCTCCATGTCGCCGCTCGCCGCGACGTCGTCGTCGCCCGGTTCGGTGTGCAGGCGCACGCTCGTGGCGCCGTCGCGGCCGAAGGCGGCGATCGACGCCCGGCCGGACACCTTCGATTGCTCGATGAAGCCGCAGTCGTTCGGCGAGGTCGCGAAGGTGCAGAAGAGCTGCGCCGCGGCGGGTTGCTGCGGGACCCAGAGGGCCGCTGCGAGGACGAAAGCGGCGAGAACGGCGTTTGCTCTTTTCAGCATGCTACGGCTCCTTCCGAAAATTCGACTCTCACACGAAGCACGAAGATGAAACGCGACCGGGAGCTTTCCCACCGATTCGTATTTCGCCCGGCTCACTTTGCGCACGGTCGGTCAAGCCATTGATTTGCCGGTACCAGGACTTGCGCGTCACCTGACTTACTTGCAGCGCAATCTACATGACGGGTCGTTATATTTCGCCGCCCGCCGGCAACCCCCGTCGTAGGATCATTCGCGCTGTCGTTTCCATTCGCCTCGCACCCAACGGCGTTGCTGCACCGGAACAGTTCATGGTGCTACGTCGAACGAATCGATCGCGACCGCGAAATCGGTGGAAAGCGGATTCTTCCGGTCCGTCACTTCAACCGCAAGCGTGTGGATTCCGGCAGGGAGCGGACCACTCGTGAAGAGCGAAGCGTGGGGTTCTTCCGCGGCCGCGTAGCAATCCACTTCCCCCGCAAACAACCCGTCGACATAGACAGCGGCGATCCCGCCTATCGGGGTCCGAGCACCGAACCAAGTCACCCCCGTGCCGCGGAAGGTCAGAATCGCCCGCGGGGTCACCCGCAGAGCGTTCTCCCCCTCGGGCGTGCTCGCCGGGAAGACGCCGGGTGCAAGTTCCCCGACTGAATAGGCAAACGTTCCGCTCATACCAGGATGCGTGTCGTCACCTTGAATCCAAGTGCCGT
>JBATEB010000020.1:0-32615 GCA_049663805.1 Burkholderiales bacterium
GCCCGATAATGCCCCGGTCCTTGCCGTACCTGCTGCCCCGGTTTTTCCGGGCGCGCTCTTGGGAGAAATGGTTTGCCGGGCTTTCATGCGGTTCCCCTTCTTGGATGCCTTCGTTGAACCTACCCGCCCTATGCTACGGGGATTTTGACCCAGATCAACGGCGACGGTTCCAGTGAATATGCGCTCGTCATTTCCCCCGGCGGCTTGAACGGTGAACACGGTGTCCCGGACCCTGCGCGTCCTGTTCGCGACCTCCGAGTGCGCTCCGCTGGCGAAGGTCGGCGGCCTGGGAGAAGTCAGCTCGGCGCTGCCGGCGGCGCTGCGCCGGGCGGGGGTCGACGCCCGGGTGCTGCTGCCCGGTTATCCGGGAGTGATCGAGGCCGCCCGGGGCGGGAAGGAGCTTGCGCGGCTGACGCTTTTCGAGCCGCCGTTCCAGGTCCGCCTCCTCGAGGCGACGCTGCCCGACGGGGTGCCGCTCATCGTCATCGACTGCCCGCGGCTGTACCTGCGCGGGGGCGGACCCTACCAGGACGAGGACGGACAGGACTGGCCGGATAACCCGTTGCGCTTCGGTCTGCTGTCCGGGGTCGCGGCCGTTCTGGGCGGCGCGGCGAGCCCGCTCTCCTGGCAACCGCGGATCGTTCATTGCAACGATTGGCCCGCGGCGCTTGCGCCGGCGTATCTGCATTTTGCCGGCGGCGCGCGCGCCCGAACGGTGATGACGATTCACAATCTGGCGTTCCAGGGAAATTTCGCGCCTGATTGCGTCGCCGCGCTCGGCCTGCCGCCCGCGAGCTTCGGGATCGACGGCCTGGAGTTCCACGGGAGGATGTCCTTCCTCAAGGCCGGCCTGGTCTTCGCCGATGCGGTGACGACCGTAAGCCCGAATTACGCGCGCGAGATCCAGTCCGATTCCTTCGGCTTCGGCCTGCAGGGCGTGCTGCGCGGGCGAGGGGAATCGCTCTGCGGAATCCTCAACGGCATCGACACCCGCGTGTGGGACCCGGAAACCGATCCGCTCATCGCGTCGCGTTACGGCAACGCCACCCTCGAGCGCAAGCGGCCCAACAAGGAAGCGCTGCAACGCCGATTCGGTCTGGAAATCGCCGCGGACATTCCCCTGCTCGGCGCGGTCAGCCGTCTCACGCACCAGAAGGGGATCGACCTGCTCGCCGAGGCCGCGCCGCGCCTGGTCGCATTGCCGGCGCAGCTCGCGGTGCTCGGCGCGGGGGATCGGGGATTGGAGCGTCAGCTTCGAAGCGTCGCCGAACGATACCCGGGAAAGATTTCCGTGGTCGCGGCGTACGACGAGCGGCTCGCGCATTCGATCGAAGCCGGCGCCGACCTTTTCCTGATGCCGTCCCGATTCGAGCCCTGCGGCCTGAACCAGATGTACAGCCAGCGCTACGGCACCCCGCCGGTCGCGCACGCCACCGGCGGCCTGGTCGACACCATCGTCGACTGCAATCCGGCCACGCTCGCCGCCGGGAGCGCGACCGGCTTCCTTTTCAGCGAGCCGACGGCCTCCGCGCTGATCTCCGCGGTCGGGCGTGCCCTGGAGCTCTTCGCCGACCCGAGCCGCTGGCGCGCCCTGCAGCGCGCCGGCATGGCGCGGGATTTCGGCTGGGACGCGCCCGCGCGCGAATACGCGAACCTCTACGCGCGCTTCTCCCCGGCCGGGTGAGGAGGGTACTTCGGTCCCAAATCGCGACGTTCTCGCTTCAGCGCCTCAGACCCACAGGAGCAGTCCCAGCTCGAACCGGTGGGTGAGCAGCGGATGGCAGGGATAGGCGCGAATGCGGTACTCGAGCTTGCCGCACAGCCCGGGCTTGAGTTGCAGGGCATAGCGGTGCTCGCCGTCCGCGGCCGCCTCGCCCGCGGATAACGCGTGGCGCTCCGGCGGGGCCCGGGGATCGAGATACCGCTGTTCCCGCTCCAGCACCAGTTCCACGACGACGTCTTCGGGCTTCAGACCGTTCAGCCTGACCGCCACCTCGATACGGAGTTCTTCGCCGAAACTGAGACTGCTCGCCGCCTGCTCGACCCGCCTGAGGGAAACACCCGGCCACGCGCCGCGAACCTGTTCCTTCCACCGGGCGATCGTGCGCGCGGATTCGAAACCGTTTTCCGAATAGATCCGTCCCTGCTGCGATGCCGGCCGGTAGAACTTGTTCAGGTATTCGCCGACCATGCGGGTGCTGTTGAAGCGCGGCAGCAGGCTCACCATCGAGCGCTTGGCGAGCTTGATCCACTCCGGTGAATAGCCGAGATCCTTGCGGTCGTAATAGAGCGGCAGCACCCGGTCTTCCAGCAGTTCGTAGAGCGAGCGGCTTTCCTCGCGGTCGCGCCGCTGCTCGTCGAGCAGCCGGGAGGCCGGCTTGATCGCCCAGCCGTTGTCTCCCTGGTAACCCTCCGCCCACCAGCCGTCGAGCACGGAAAGATTGAGCACGCCGTTGAATCCCGCCTTCATCCCCGAGGTGCCCGAGGCCTCCATCGGATAGATCGGGTTGTTGAGCCATACGTCCACGCCCTGGACCAGGCGCCGCGACAAATGCAGACCGTAGCCCTCGACGAACAGGATCCTGCCCTCGAACTCGGGTATCGAGGCGATGCTGGCGATGCGCCGCAGCAGTTCCTTGCCGGGCTCGTCGGCCGGATGGGCCTTGCCGGCAAACAGAAACAGTACCGGACGCCGGGCATCGCTCACTATCGCCCGCAGGCGCTCCAGATCTTCCAGCAGCAATGTCGCCCGCTTGTACGTGGCGAAGCGCCGGCCGAATCCGATGGTGAGCACGTCGGGATTGGCGGGATCCGCGAGCCTGAGCAGCCGGTCCAGATGCGACTCGCTTCCCTGGTTTCGCCGGTGCTGCGCCCGGACGAGGTAACGAACCAGGTGGAGCAGCCGCGCCTTGAGCCGCTGGCGCACGCTCCAGAAGACCTGGTCGGGGAGTTCCCCGATCCGCTCCGCCAATCCCGCTTCTCCCAGGCGTCCGCTCCAGTCGCCGCCGAGATCGCGGTCGAAAATCCCCTTCCACTCGGGCGCGAGAAAGGTCGGGACGTGCACGCCGTTGGTCACGGAGTCGAGCGGGTTTTCCTCGGGAAGAACCTGCGGCCAGAGCTCCTTCAGGAGGCGCGCCGACACCTCGCCGTGAATGCGGCTCACGCCGTTGTGGAAACGCGAGCCGCGCACCGCCAGCGCCGTCATGTTGAATTCGCCGTTGCCCGGGATGCGGCCGACAGCGAGCAGATGCTCGACGGAGACCCCGAGCTCGCCGCAATAGCCCTCGAAGTAGCGCGCGATGATCTGCTCGGTGAAATGATCGTGTCCCGCCGAGACGCCGGTGTGCGTCGTGAACACGGTGCTGACCGCCGTCGCCTCCAGCGCGCTCGCGAAGTCGAGCCCTTCGCGGACCCGCCTGCGGACGCGCTCGAGCACCAGGAACGCGGCGTGACCCTCGTTGATATGCCAGACCGTGGGCTTCAGCCCGACCGCCTCGATCGCCCGCGCGCCTCCGATCCCGAGGACGATCTCCTGCTCGACGCGGGTCGTCCGGTCGCCGCCGTAGAGGCGGTGGGTTATCTTGCGGTCCTCCGGGCGATTGGCCTCCAGGTCGGTGTCGAGAAGATACAGGACGACGCGGCCGACGCGCGCCCGCCAGACCTTGAGCTGCACTTCCCGCCCGGGCAGATCCACGGCGACGCGGAACTCGCCGCCGTCCGGCCGCAACGCGGGCGAGATCGGCAGGTCGCCGAACGCCGAATCGGTATAGATCGCGTGTTGCCGCCCTTCCGTATCGACGCTTTGCTGAAAATAGCCCTGGCGATAGAGCAGACCGACCGCGACGAACGGCAGGCGCATATCGCTCGCCGACTTGCAGTGGTCGCCGGCCAGGATGCCGAGCCCTCCCGAATAGATCGGCAGCCCCTCGTGAAAACCGAATTCGGCGCAAAAATAGGCAACCAGGTCATCCCCGCCAAGCGGGATCGCCTCCTCCGCCCGGGCCGGTTCGTGATAGGCGTCGTAGGCCGAGAGGGTGCGGTCGAGATCGTGCAGAAACGCCGGGTCGCCCGCGGCCTCTTCGAGATGCCGCTCATCGACGCTTCGCAGGAACGCCTTGGGACTGTGGCCGACGGCTTCCCACAGCGCCCGGTCGATGCGCGCGAACAGCGAGCGCGCGTGCCGGTGCCAGCTGTACCAGAGATCGTCGGCGAGTTCTTCCAGACGAGCCAGTCGCCGGGGAATTCGCGGATGAACTTCGAGTGTGAAAGGAGTGCCGGGTTTTTGGGACATCGAGAATTCTTGGGCGCCGCGTGGCGCGGGCGAGACGGCGCACCTCCGTATACTATCCTATCGAACCCGCTCAGCGCCGTCGACGGGGAGAACGCCGCCCGCCCGCGGATTTTCCGCCGAGCAGACGCGCTGCGGCCGGATCCATGAACCACAGCAGCCTGCCCGAGCGCGGACGGACCAGCCGCGCGGGCAGGGGCTCCGGCACGCTCGGCCCCTCGAGAACCGCTTTCACGACCTCGGCCTTGTCCTCGCCGCACACGAGAAACATGATCGAGCGCGCGCGGTTGATGGCCGGCAGGGTCAGGGTGATGCGCCACGCCCGCAGCGTATCGACCCAGTTCGCCGTGGCCGCGCGGTGCCGCTCGCGCAGCGCCTCGGTGCCCGGGAAAAGGGAAGCGATGTGCCCGTCGGCGCCCAGACCGAGGAGCACCAGATCGAAGCGCGGCAGCCCCGTCGCGGGGAGACCGAGCGCCGCGCGCATGTCGTCTTCGTAGCTGTGCGCCGCCTCGGAAGCGTCGCCGAGCTCGCCCTGTATTCTGTGCACGTTCATCTCGGGCACGGGCACCTTGGACAGCAGCACCTCGCGCGCCATCCCGTAGTTGCTGTCCGGGTGGCCCGGCGGGACCTGCCGCTCGTCGCCCCAGAAGACCAGGGTGCGGTCCCATGCGACGGCCTCCCGCAGCTTCGCGTCGGCGACGAGCGCGGCGTACAGGCCCTGCGGCGTCGATCCTCCCGAGAGCGCAACGGAAAAGCTGCCCCGTCTGGCGACGGCGTCGGCCGCCAGGCGCGCGAACTCCGCGGCGGCCTGGCGATAGAGCGCGGCCTCTTCGGCGACGAAACGCTCGATCGCCATCAGGCCGCCTTGCCCGCGCCGCGCGGGCTGCATCCCGGGTCGGGAAGACCGGCGCGCAACGCGGCGAAACGCGCCGCCCCGAGCAGCGCCGTCCCCTCGTTGAGAACGACGCTGACGGGAATGGTCTCGAGGAGATCCCGCATCCGCCCCTTGCCCGAGAAGGAGCGCATGAAATCCGGCGCGCGCAGTTTTTCCACGATTTTCGGCGCGATGCCGCCACCGAGATAGACGCCTCCGGTGGCGAGGACCTTCAGCGCGAAATTGCCCGCCTCGGCGGCGTAGAGCGAGACGAACAGGTCGAGTGCCGCCGCGCACAGCGCGCAACGCCCCGTCAGAGCCGCCCCGGAAATCACCGCGGCCGGATCGCCGGAGCGCATTTCCTCGCGCACCGAGGGCGGCTCCACGCCGCGACCGGAGTCGCGCAGGAATTCGTAGATGGCGCACAGGCCCGGGCCGGAGACGACCCGCTCCCAGCTCACGTGTCCGATGCGCCGGTGAAGATGGAGCAACAGCTCCGCCTCGAGCGCGTCGCGCGGAGCGAAGCTCGAGTGACCGCCTTCGCCGGCAAACGGCCGGTGGCCCGGCCCGACCCACAGCGCCGCCGCTTCGCCCAGGCCGGTGCCGGCCGAGACCACCGCCAGGTTGCCGTGCGGGTCGCGACGGCCCTCGTTGATCGCGGCAAGATCTTCCGGCCCGAGCAGCGGAAGGCCGTAGGCGTTCGCCTCGAGGTCGTTGAGCAGCCACACGGCGTCGATGCCGAGAGCGGCGGCAAGCTCGGCCTGCGTGACGACCCAGGGCAGGTTGGGCGTGACCGCTTCGCCCGAACGCACCGGACCGGGAATGCCGAACGCCGCAACCGAAATCTCCCCCTCCCGCGCGCCCATGAACGCGCGCACGATCTCGCCCAGCCCGCGATAGTCCCGGCTGGCGTATCTTTCAACCCTGTCCGCACGCAGCCTGCCTCGCTCCAGCTCGAAACAGGCGAGCCGGGCCGAGGTGCCGCCGATGTCGCCCGCGAGGATCACGCTCAGTGCGGATTGTGCCAGAGAGCCATGCGTCTGTTTCCCCGCGGTCACCCCTGGGCGTTCTTTGCGACTTGCATGAAGACGGCGAATGAGCGCGCCTGCAGCTTGAATTCGGTGCCCGCCGGCAGCCGCGTGTCCGCCGCCGGCGGCCGGTCGCTGTCGGTATCGATCGTGAGCAGCCATTCGGTGCGGTCCCCCAGCACCGGCAGGCGGAACGGGACCGCCTCGCTGTGCGAGTTCAGCAGCAGCAGGAAACTGTCGTCGACGACGGGCCGCCCCTGCCGGTCGCGCTCGTCGAGCCCCTGACCCGAGAGAAACAGCCCCAGGCAGCGCGCGAACGAGTGCTGCCACTCCTCGTCGCTCAGCTCCTCTCCGTTGGGGTTGAGCCAGAGGATGTCCTTGACCGCGGTTCCCTTGATGCTGCGGCCCTGGAAGAAGCTGCGCCGGCGGAATACCGGATGCTCCTTTCGCAGGGCGATCACGCGCTGCACGAAGGCGAGCAGCCTCAGATCCTCGAAATCGAGGTTCCAGTCCACCCAGCTGATCTCGTTGTCCTGGCAATAGGCGTTGTTGTTTCCGCCCTGCGTGCGCCCGATTCCGTCGCCGGCGACCAGCATCGGCACCCCCTGCGACAGGAGCAGCGTCGCGATGAAGTTGCGCTTCTGCCGCGCCCGCAGCGCGTTGATCGCCGGATCGTCCGTCGGGCCCTCGGCTCCGCAGTTCCAGCTCAGGTTGTTGTTATGGCCGTCGCGGCCGTCCTCGCCGTTGGCCTCGTTGTGCTTGTCGTTGTAGCTGACGAGGTCGTGCAGGGTGAAGCCGTCGTGGGCGGTGACGAAGTTGATGCTCGCGTAGGGCCGGCGCCCGCTCGAGGCATAGAGGTCGCTCGACCCAGTCAGGCGGAAAGCGAGCTCGCCGATCAGCCCGCCGTCGCCCTTCCAGTAGGCGCGGACCGCGTCGCGGTAGCGATCGTTCCACTCGGCCCAGCCCGCGGGGAAATTGCCGACCTGGTAGCCGCCCTCGCCCAGGTCCCAGGGCTCGGCGATCAGCTTCACCTGCGACACGACCGGGTCCTGGTGCATGATGTCGAAGAAGGCGCCGAGCCGGTCGACCGCGTGCAGCTCGCGCGCGAGCGTCGAAGCGAGGTCGAAACGGAATCCGTCGACGTGCATCTCCTGCACCCAGTAGCGCAGGCTGTCCATCATGAGCTGCAGGACGCGCGGGTGCATCATGTTCAGGGTGTTGCCGGTGCCGGTGTAGTCGACGTAGCGCCGCGGATCTTCGGGGTCCAGGCGGTAGTAGACGGCGTTGTCGATGCCGCGGAAAGCGAGCGTCGGGCCCAGATGATCGCCTTCGCCGGTGTGGTTGAACACCACGTCGATGATCACCTCGATGCCGGCGGAATGCAGCGTCTTCACCATGGTCTTGAACTCGGCGACCGACCCGGTCGAGGAGTAGCGGGGTTCAGGGGCGAAGAAGCCGATCGAGTTGTAGCCCCAGTAGTTGCGCAGGCCCATCTCAACCAGCCGGCGGTCGTCGATGAAGGCGTGCACCGGCAGGAGCTCCACCGCCGTTATCCCGAGGCGCTTCAGATATTCGATTGCGGGAAGCGTGGCGAGCCCCGCATACTTTCCGCGCAGCGGCTCGGGGACGGCGGAATTGAGCTGGGTGAAACCCTTCACGTGCAGCTCGTGGATCACGGTTTCGTGCCAGGGAACGCGCGGAGGACGGTCATCCTCCCAGGTGAAGGCTCCGTCGATCACCTCGCACCTGGGCATTCCGGCGGCGCTGTCGCGCTCGTCGAAGGACAGATCTTCCTGCTCGTGACCGACGCGGTAGCCGAAATGGGCGTCGCTCCAGCGCAGGTCGCCCGCGATGCACTTCGCGTAAGGGTCGAGCAGCAGCTTGTTGGGGTTGAAGCGGTGCCCTTCCTGCGGCTTGTACGGGCCGTGGACCCGATAGCCGTAGAGCTGTCCGGGGCGCGCCTCCGGGAGGTAGCAGTGCCACACCTGGTCGGTGTGCTCGCGCAATTCGATTCGGGCGGCTTCGCGCTGATCCTTCCCGTCGAAAAGACACAACTCGACTTTTTCCGCGTGCTCGGAAAAAAGCGCGAAGTTGACGCCCTCCCCGTCCCAGGTCGCTCCCAAAGGGTACGAACCGCCGGGCCAGACACTGATATTCTTTCCGTTCATTTGCGGCATGGTCGCACCCTCTTCGCCGGTCCCGACGGGGCCCGGTCCCGGCTCCCTCGATCCGCGCCGGCCGTCAAGCCGGCAACGGTGAAAACCCGGCTATTTCCCCCGCGCCGGACCGCCCGGATCCTTGCCTGCGTCGGCGCTCGGCCAGTGACGCTCCAGAAAATGCGCGGCGCGCTTCTGGCCGGCCAGCCCGAACGCGAGGGCGAGGGCAAAGGCGACCGCCGCCAGAATGATGAGGAAGCTCTGGCGCACGATGTCGCCGCCCACCTGCACCTGGTCGAGCGCGATCAGCACCACGAACACCATGGTCGCGTATCCGGCGAGCTGGCCGAGCAGCTCGGCGTCGGCCACTTCGATGGTCTTGCAGTACGCGGTCAGCGCCGCCCCGACGAATCGCGAGAAATACGCGCCGAACGCGAGGATCAGGATCGCGACGATCACGTTGGGAATGAACACCACGACCTGCCTCACCAGATCGGTGATGTAGGTCAACCCGAGGCTGTTGAAAGCGATCATCAGCGCCGCAAGGATCGTCAGCCAGTAGAAGAGCAGCCCGAGGAATCCGGTCGTGTCGGTCTGAACGCCGCCGCGCTCCAGAAAACCGTCGATGCCCGCCTTTTCCGTGACCACGTGAAAATTGATCGCGCGCAGCCCCTTTTCCACCGCGAATTTCACCGCTTTTGCGAGAATCCAGCCGACGGCGAGTATCACGACGGCGATCAGAACCTTGGGCAGGAAGGCGCCGACCTGCCTCAGAAAGGCGCGGGCGGGCTCCAGAAACATTTCCATGCGTTCCATTCGATCCTCCTATCGTTTCATTGCAGCTTCGCCAGATCCAGGATGCCGCGCAGCGGGACGTGGACCCAGTCCGGCCGGTTTTCCAGCTCGTAGTGGAGCTCGTAGCACGCCTTCTCGAGCGTGAACAGCTCGACCAGGGCGCGCGCCTCCTCCAGCGATCCATAAAGGCCGCCCTCGAACGCCGCCTCCTCGTAGCCCTCGAGGAATACGCGCCTCGCCTCGACCTCCCACGCCGCGGCGTGCGGCTCGACACGGGCGACGCGCTCGGGCCGCTGCGCGGCGATGCGGGCGAGCGCCGCGTGCCTCGCATAGTTGAACGAGCGCAGCATCCCGGCGACATCGCGCAGCGGTGAGTTCTTGAGGCGGCGCTCCTCGAGGCCGCGCGCCGGTTCACCCTCGAAATCGATTATGGTGAAATCATTGCGGGTCAGCAGCACCTGTCCCAGGTGATAGTCCCCGTGATGCCGGATCTTCACCGCGCGGACCTTCTCCGGGAGAACGGATTCGACGCGCTTGAGGAGGTCCCCTCGTCCGGCGAGCACCGCGTCCGCGAGCGGCAGGATGCTTTCGGGAAGAGTGCCGCGGCGCTTCTCGAGCAGGTCCAGCGCCGCCACGGCCTCCTCCTCCACGCGCTTGATCCACCCGGCCCGGTCGGCGGGGGCGATCGGCTCCGGATCGAACACCGGGTCGCCGGTCTTCATCGCGAGAGCGCGGTGCAGCTCCGCGGTGCGACCGCCGAGGATCCGCGCGAGCGCGAGGTAGCCGCCGTGAACCTCGGCCGGCGACGCCTGCGGTGCGCCCGGCGACTCGCGTTCCTCCAGGAACCGGTTGAGGTACTCGAGCGTATAGGTCCAGCCATCCCCCTGGTTCTCGACGTAGCCCTGCAGCAGGCCGAGCGTCATCGTGGTTCCGTCCGCGCCCGCGTACTCGATGACCCCGGCGACCGGAACGCTGTGCGCGAAGCGCGCCACCTCGGTAAGGAAGCGCCCGATCTCCGCCTCGGGATTCACCCCGCCCTGGAGCCGCCGGTAGCCCTTGAGGAACATGCGCACCCCGATCGCGACCGTCGAGTTGCTGCTTTGCGCGCCGGAGAAGCGCACCGGGAGACCCTCGAGCGAACCGCCCGCGATCTCGGCATATGCCGCGGTCGGCACGAACCGGATGACGCCGCGGGCGCAGCGCAGCTCCTCGCCCGAGCCGATCGCCGCGACCACCGCCCTGCAGAACGCCTCGTCGCCGAGGGCGTCTCCAATGATCCCGATACGCGCCTGCTGGCGCACCTTGGCGACGGCGGCCGGAAGCACGCCGCGCCTGCGCTCGTCCTCGCCGTCCTCCCAGACCAGCGAGAGGGGAAGAAAATAAGTGTGGGATTCGCGGGCCTCGCTTTCGGATCGGAACAGACCGACGAGCCAGCTTCCGCGCCCGACGCTCCACTCGGCGTGGTCGAGGAGCGCCATGCGCGAGAACGGCGCTCCCTTGGCGGCGTACCAGCGCTGGGCGGCGACGAAAGTCGGCAACGCCTCGGTTTCGAACTGCGCGCGCACCTTTTCGGCGAGCGCCATGCGCCAGGGCACGACGCGGTCGCGGAAGAAGCTGCGCCAGCCGTCGAACAGCACCACCGTCGGCAACTCCTCGCGCGGCAGGCGTTCGGCGTGCCAGGCGGGCACTTCCTCGCCCTTCGCGAGACGGAACCAGTAGAAACCGTGCCCGGGGAGGGTGAGCAGGTAGGGCAGCTCGCCGATCGGCGGAAACGCGGTCTGCCCCATCAGCTCCACCGGCACGCGCCCCCGGTAACGTGCGAGAGGCAATTCCACCGGCTGGGCCGAGCGCGCGAGATTGGCGACGCACAGGATGCTCTCCCCGCCGTGCTCGCGCAGGTAGGCGAGGATCTTGCGGTTTCCCGCCCTGAGGAAGGAGAGCGTGCCGCGGCCGAAAGCCTGGTGCGCCTTGCGCACCGCGAGCACGCGCCGCATCCAGCTGAGGAGCGACGAGGCGTCGCGCAATTGCGCCTCGACGTTGACCGACTGAAACCCGTATACGGGGTCCATGATCGGCGGCAGGAAAAGGCGCTGCGGGTCGGCGGTGGAAAATCCCGCGTTGCGGTCCGGGCTCCACTGCATGGGCGTGCGCACGCCGTTGCGGTCGCCGAGGTAGACGTTGTCGCCCATTCCGATCTCGTCGCCGTAATAGATGATGGGCGAACCCGGCATCGACAGCAGCAGGCTGTTCATGAGCTTGATCTTGTCGGGGTCGTTGTCCATGAGCGGCGCCAGCCGCCGCCGGATCCCCAGATTCAGGCGCGCGCGCGGATCGGCGCCGTACATCTGGTACATGTAATCGCGCTCCTTGTTGGTGACCATCTCCAGGGTCAGCTCGTCGTGATTGCGCAGGAAGATCGCCCACTGGCAGGTCCCGGGTATGTCCGGGGTCTGCTGCATGATCTCGACGATCGGATGGCGGTCCTCCTGGGCGATCGCCATGTACATGCGCGGCATCAGCGGAAAGTGGTACGCCATGTGGCACTCGTCGCCCTCGCCGAAATAGTCGCGCACGTCCTCGGGCCACTGGTTGGCCTCGGCGAGCAGCATGCGGTTCTTGTGGCGCGCATCGATCGCGGCGCGAATCTGCTTGACGACGGCGTGGGTCTCGGGGAGGTTCTCGTTGCTCGTGCCTTCGCGCTCGCACAGGTAGGGAATCGCGTCCAGACGCAGCCCGTCCACCCCCAGATCGAGCCAATAGCGCATCACGCGCAGCACCGCTTTCAGCACGCTCGGATTGTCGAAATTCAGATCCGGCTGGTGCGAGAAGAAGCGGTGCCAATAGTGCGCCTTCGCGACCGGATCCCAGGCCCAGTTGGAAGCCTCGGTATCGGTGAAGATGACGCGCGTCCCGGCGAACTTCCTGTCGGAGTCGCTCCAGACGTAGTAGTTGCGCTTGTGGGAGCCCGGCGGCGCGCGGCGAGCCGCCTGGAACCACGAATGCTGGTCGGAGGTGTGATTGACGACGAATTCGGTGATGACTTTGAGGCCGCGGCGATGCGCCTCGCGCACGAACTGCCTGAAGTCGGCCAGGGTCCCGTAGTCGGGGTGGACCTGGCGGTAGTCGGAAACGTCGTAGCCGTCGTCCTTCATCGGCGAGGGATAGAAGGGCAGCAGCCACAGCGCGGTGACGCCGAGATCGCGCAGGTAGTCGAGCTTCTGCGTCAGGCCGCGGAAATCGCCGAAGCCGTCGCCGTTGCTGTCGAAGAACGCCTTGACGTGGAGCTCGTAGACGACCGCGTCCCGGAACCAAAGCGGATCGTCGCCCCCGCCCGCGTTCGCCGCGGCCGGCGCTTCGGCGGCCCTGGACGAATCCGACTGGTCCATTGCCCCCCCGGTCAAAGGAAATAATCGAAATCGCGCTCGGTGTGCACGCGACGCCGCAAGCGGAAGATGTGGGCCGGCGAGCGCGCCGGGTCGAGCTGGACGAAGTTCCGCGCGCCGTTCCAGAGATAGCGGGCGTCGGTCAGAAGGTCGTGCATCTGATAGGGGTGCTCAGGGTCGAGACCGAGGTCCTGGAGCGGCAGCTCCACCCAGCCGGACTGGACGTGATAGCAGTCGAGATTGACCACCACCAGGATGATGTTGTCCAGGTCCCGGGTCGCCTTTCCATAACAGATCAGCTCGTCGTTGTCGACGGAATGAAAGCGCAGGTTCCAGTCGTGGTGCAGCGCCGGGTTCTCGCGCCGGATGCGGTTGACCCGGGCGATGAAGCCCTTGAGGCTGTCGGGCCGCGCCAGATCCCACTGCCGGATCTCGTATTTTTCCGAGTCCAGGTACTCCTCGCTGCCGGGCTCGCGCGGGCGATTCTCGCACAACTCGAACGCGGGACCGTAGATTCCGTAGCTCGCTCCCAGCGTCGCGGCGAGGGCGAAGCGCGTCATGAAGGCGGGACGCCCGCCGAACTGCAGGTACTCGGTGAGGATGTCCGGCGTGTTGGGCCAGAGGTTGGGACGGAAGAATTCGCGCACCTCGCTCTGCGTCAGCTCGGTGAAGTATTCGGTGAGCTCGCGCTTGGTGTTGCGCCAGCAAAAGTAGGTGTACGACTGGGTAAACCCCAGCTTCGCCAGCCGGTACATGACCTTCGGCCGGGTAAAAGCCTCGGAGAGCAGGATCACCCCGGGGTCCTTTCGCTTCAGATCCTCGATGATCCACTCCCACATCGCGAGCGGCTTGGTGTGCGGATTGTCGATGCGGAAAATACGCACGCCCTCGCCGAGCCAGAACTCGAAGATGCTCTTCAGCTCCTCCCACAGGGCTCGCCAGTCCCCGGTGTCGAAATTGAAGGGATAGAGGTCCTCGTACTTCTTGGGCGGGTTCTCGGCGTACTGCACGCTGCCGTCCGCACGGCGCCGGAACCACTCCGGATGCCCGGTCACGTACGGGTGGTCGGGCGCGCACTGAAAGGCGATGTCGAGCGCGATCTCGAGGCCGTGCTCGCGCGCGCGCGCGAGGAGGCTGCGGAAGTCCTCGATGCTCCCGAGCTCCGGATGCACCGATTTGTGCCCGCCCTCCTTCGCGCCGATCGCCCAGGGGCTGCCGTATTCCTGCGGACCCGCCGCAAGGGCGTTGTTCCTGCCCTTGCGCTTGACGCGGCCGACCGGGTGAATCGGCGGAAGATAGAGGACGTCGAAGCCCATCTCGGCCACATACGCCAGGCGTTCTTCGCAGTCCTTGAAGGTGCCGTGCCGCCCGGCGACTCCGCAGGAGCGCGGGAACATCTCGTACCAGGCGCCGTAGCGCGCCCGCGGGAGGTCGACGACCACTTCGAGCTCGCGCGGGTAGTGCGCGGCAAACCGCCGGTCCGCGCACCGCGCCATGAGCCCCTTCAGCTCTTCGGCGAGAGCGGCCGCGCGCCGCGCCGCGACCGACCCGGCCCCCTTCAGGGTTTCGGCGATCGCGCGCAGCCGGGTCGCATCTCTGCCGTCCGCGCGCGCCGCGGCCGCGGCGACGAGCTCCGAGCCTGCGAGCAGGGCGAGCGCGATATCGTCCTCGTCGGTCCTGCGCTCCAGATCGCCGCGCCAGGAGAGAAAGGCGTCGGTCCAGGCGCTGACCGTGTAGGCGTAGCGGCCCGGTTCCTCCACCCTGAACTCACCGCGCCAGCGGTCGTTCCCGAGCTCCTGCATGGGCGTTTCCGTCCAATCGGCGTTTCCCGAGCGGCGATGCTTCAGGATGCAGGCGAGCTTGTCGTGGCCGTCGGCAAACGCATCCGCCTCGACGACGACACGCTCTCCGGCGGTGCGCTTGACGGGAAAGCGGCCCGTTTCGACTTCCGGGGCAACGCCGCAAATCACCGCCCGGCGCCTTCCGTCGGCCGCCTCCGGTGCGTGCGCCGCTGTCCGGGACGATCCGGCGGCTCGAGTCGCTGTCGTGCCGTTCTCGCACATTCAGACGTCTCCCTCGCTCTTGAACATCACCATGCCGAGGGGCGGCAGCGTTGCCGTGATGCTGTGCGGCCGGCCGTGGGCCGCGATCGGCGCCGCCTCGAGGCGCCCGAAATTTCCCACCCCGCTGCCGCCGTAGAGGGAAGCGTCGCTGTTGAGTATTTCGAGCCAGACCCCTCCTCGCGGCACGCCCAGCATGTGGTTGGGCCGCGGGACGGGCGTAAAGTTGCAGGCCACCAGGACGATCTCCCTGCCGTGCCTGCTTTTGCGGATGAAGCTGAGCGTGCTGTTTTCGCGGTCATCGGTGTCGATCCACTCGAAGCCTTCGGCAGAGCAATCGAGCTCGTGCAGCGCGGGCTCGCCCCGGTAGGTCGAGTTCAGGTCCTGCACCCAGCGCTGCGCGCCGGCGTGCCCGGCGAACTCGAGCACGTGCCACTCCAGGCTTTCCTCGTGCCGCCACTCGCGGCGCTGTCCGAACTCCCCGCCCATGAAGAGGAGCTTCTTCCCCGGATGCGCCCACATGTAGCCGAACAGGAGCCGCAGATTCGCGAACTGCTGCCATCCGTCGCCGGGCATCCTGCCGATCAGCGTGCCCTTGCCGTGCACCACCTCGTCGTGAGACAGCGGCAGCATGAAGTTCTCGGTGAACGCGTACCAGATGCTGAAGGTCAGCTGGTCCTGGTGATATTTCCTGAACATCGGGTCGTTGGAGAAATACTTCAGCGTGTCGTGCATCCAGCCCATGTTCCACTTCAGACCGAAGCCAAGTCCGCCGAGGTAGGTCGGGCGCGACACCATCGGCCAGGAGGTCGATTCCTCGGCCATGGTCTGCACGTCCGGGTGGTCCCGGTACACGGCCTCGTTCAGATTCCGGAGGAAGAGGATCGCCTCCAGGTTCTCCCTGCCGCCGTGCTCGTTCGGAATCCATTCGCCGTGCTTGCGCCCGTAATCGAGGTACAGCATCGAGGCGACCGCGTCCACGCGGATGCCGTCGATGTGGTAGCGGTCGAGCCAGAAAAGCGCGCTGCTCATGAGGAACGAGCGCACCTCGTGGCGTCCGTAGTTGAAAATGCAGCTGTTCCAGTCGGGATGGAATCCCTTCCTCGCGTCGGCGTGCTCGTAGAGGTGCGTGCCGTCGAAGTACGCGAGTCCATGCTCGTCGCTCGGGAAGTGGGAAGGCACCCAATCGAGTATCACGCCGATTCCGTTCACGTGCAGGTAGTTGATCAGGTACATCAGATCCTGCGGCGTGCCGTAGCGCGCGGTCGGCGCGAAGTAGCCGGTGGTCTGGTAGCCCCAGGAGCCGTAGAACGGGTGCTCGGTCAGCGGCATGAACTCCACGTGGGTGAACCCCAGCGTTTTCAGGTGCTCGGTCAGCGGCTGGGCGATCTCGCGGTAGGTGAAGGGGCGGTTACCCTCCTCCGGAACGCGGCGCCAGGAACCGAGGTGCATTTCGTATATGGAGAGCGGCGCCTCCAGGGCGTTGGCGGCGCGGCGCGATTGCATCCACTGGTCGTCCGTCCACGAATATTCCAGGCTCCACACCCGCGAGGCGGTCGCGGGCGGAGTCTCCGCATAGAAGGCGAAAGGATCGGCCTTGTCGACGCGGTAGCCGTTGAAGCGCGAGGCGATGTGGTACTTGTAGCGCGCGCCGTGCGCGATGCCGGGCACGAATCCTTCCCAGATCCCCGAGCCGTCCTCGCGCGCCCGCAGGGGATGGGCTCCCTTGTCCCAGCCGTTGAAATCTCCGGCCGCCGAAACATAGCGGGCGTTGGGCGCCCACACCGCAAAATGCACGCCCTCGATCCCGTCCGCGGAGCGGGAATGCGCGCCCAGCCCGCCCGCGAGCCTGACGTGGGTGCCCTCCTTGAACAGATAGATATCGTGGTCGGTTACGAGACTGGATGGCATTGGGCCGATCCTTTACGCCGTTTTGACGAATCGTGCAAGCCAGGCGCGCACCGAAGCGGCGTCCGGCAGTCGCCAATGCGCCTCCGATCGACCCCGGCCGACCTTGATGGAGTGTCCGCGCAATCGATTGACCACCCGGAATCCGTGCTCGTCGGTGCGATCGTCGCCGATGAACACCGGCGTTCGCCCTCGAAAGGGCGCCTCGCGCATGAATTCCAGGATGGCCGAGCCCTTGTCGACGCCCGTCGGCTTGATTTCCAGCACCATCTTCCCGGTCTGAAGCTCGAAATGGCTCCCGAGTTCCTTGACGAGTTCCCTCATCGTCTTGCGCAGCATGGGACCGAGCCGGGGCGCAAGGCGGTAGTGCAGGGCGAAATTCATGCCCTTGTCCTCGAGTTCCAGGGCGGGGTACTTCGCCGCTATGCGGCGCAGCCGCTGTCCGACGCCGCGCAAGCGCGCGCGCGGCGCCCGGTGGCGATGAAGTTTGCCCGCCGCATCCCGGCGCTCGGCACCGTGCTGCCCCGCGACGCAGAATGCCGAAGAAGCGAACAGCCCGTCGACGTCCTCCAGCGAGCGGCCGCTGATCAGGGCGAGCGCTCCGCCCGCCGCGTCTCGCAGGGACTGCAGGAGAGTCACCAGCCCGGCGTCGATCCGCACCTCGTGCGGCCTGTCCGCGATATCCAGAAGCGTGCCGTCGAAATCGAGGAAAAACGCGGGATCGCTCCGCGGGATCGGTACTTTCCAAAGCGGAAACCCGCTGTCCCGGCTGACCGCGGCGGATGAACGCGGCGGGCGGGCAGTGACGGCGCGGCTCCTGCCTCTTTTCTTTCGCGTCCCCACCCGGGGTCAGGCGCTCCGCAGAGAAACGGGCTTGCGGGCGCGGTCGGCCCGCGCGAAGAGACGGCTGCGCGTGCGCATTTTTCCCGCGTCGAGAAGCATTCGGCCCGCCCAGCGGTAGACGTTGAATTCCTGGACGAGGCCGCGCATGCTGTGCATCCGGTCGCGCTGCTCCGCGGCCGGCATGGTGAGCGCCGCTTTCAGCGCGGCGGCGCACTGGTCGACGTTGTAGGGATTGACGATCAGCGCCTCCGGGAGCTCCCTCGAGGCTCCGGTGAACTGGCTGAGGACGAGCACTCCGCGCTCGTCGTCGCGCGAGGCGACGAATTCCTTCGCGACGAGGTTCATCCCGTCGTGCAGACTGGTTACGACGCATACCTCGGCCGCCCGGTAGTACTCGTAGATATCGTCCGGCTCGTGATGCTCGATCTTGAGCAAGATCGGATCGTGTTGCTTGTTCGAATACCTGTCGTTGATCCGACGCGCGAGCGCGCGCACCCGCGCGTCGAAGTTCTGGTATTCGTCGATACTCGAGCGCGACGGCGAGGCGATCTGCACGAGCACGAACCTGCCGATCCATTCGGGCTCCAGTTCGAGGAAGCGCTCGACCGCGAGGAAGCGCTCGAGGATCCCCTTGGTGTAGTCGAGGCGGTCGACGCCGACGCCGATCACCGTGTCGCCGGCGAGACCATTGCGCTTGCGCACGTCGGCGCGGCATTCCGCGACGGGCTTCTCCATGGTCCTGGAGTTGAGCGGCCAATCGATCGAGATCGGGTAGCGGCGCACCGCCGTGCTGTCGCCTCCGTAGGAAATGGTGAAAGTTTCGCGATCGATTCGCGCCTCCATGTAGCGGTCAACAGTGTCGAGGAAATTGTTGCAGTGGAACTGGGTGTGAAATCCCAGAATGCTGCTTCCGAGGATCCCGTCGATGATGGTTTCGCGCCATGGGCATATCCCGAAGGCCTCGGCGTTCGGCCAGGGAATATGCCAGAAGGTGATGACGGTCGCATCGGGGAGGCGCTCCCGGATCATTCGGGGCAGGAGCGCGAAGTGATAGTCCTGGACGAGGACGATGGGATCGGCGGTTTTCGCCTCCCGGACCACCGCGTCTGCAAAACGACGGTTGACGACAACGTAGGCGTTCCAGTCGGCGGTACGGAAAATCGGACGCGTGTGCGCGATGTGACACAGCGGCCAGAGACCGCTGTTGGAAAAACCGTAGTAGTAGCCGGCCTCTTCCTCTTTGGAGAGCCAGACGCGGCGGATGCGATACGCGGGACGCTCGGGCGGAACCATGACGTGATCGGAGGCATCCACGGTCTCGCGGTCGGCGTTGCCGCTGCCGTGCGCGATCCACGTTCCCGAGCACGCCCGCAGCACCGGCTCGAGCGCGGTGACCAGCCCGCTCGCGGGCCGCGTCACCTCGATGCGATCGTTGCGCCGCACGTGGATATACGGCTCGCGGTTGGAGACGATGAGGACTTCCGCGCCCTTCAGGTCGTTGCGCAATATTCCCCGCAGCGTATCGGCCGACCAGTTGATCTGGCTCGCATCCCGTGCCGTGCGCTCGGACTCGAGATCCCTGATCAGCGCCTGCAGGTCGCGCGCCACCGGCCGCAATTCGGGCAAACTCAATTCCGCCTCACCGCGACCGAAACCCTCCCCGCGGATCAGCGCCTTCAAACCCGCGACCCAGCCGCGCCAGCTGAGCTCCGCGATCACAACGGTCACCAGAGACACGATCGCGGCGATCGCGGCGAAGAGATAGAAAATATACTTCTTCGTGTCGTCGCTGCGCCGCTGCACGAAACTCATGTCGTGCACCAGTACCACATAGCCGTACGCGGTGCCGTCGGCCTCGACCTTGTGGACCCCGACATGGATCGGGCCGCGCTCGAGATTCACCAGATGGTTTTCGCCCGCCTCCTCTTTTTTCACGGCGCAGCCGATCGAGACGGGAAACGCGGCCGTCTTGTAGATCATCTTGCGATCCGAGTCGCAGAGACCGATCGCGAACAACCGTTCATCCTTGATGATCCGGTCGAAATAGCGCAATACCTTCATCCGTGAACCCTCGCGCAGCAGCTCCTGCAGCGGCTCCTGGATCGCATTGGTGATGAGGGAGGCGCGGATATCCAGATCGCGCACGAACCACTGGAGCGTGAACCGGTCGACGAGCGGGACGACCGCGTAGGCGATGGCCGCGAGCGTGATGGCGAGTGGGCCGATGAAGCGAAGCGACAGTCTCATGCCGGCTCCCGACGGGGCTTTTTCCGAGGCACCGCGCCACGGAACACGGCGGCACGGAGAGCGGGTACTGTAACACGTTCGCCGCCTCGTCCCAACACGGCCGGCCATCGTGTGCGCGCCGTTGATTCAATATCGGTCTCTCGGGGCGGGACTGATAGAATCTCTCGTTGCCGCCCACGGAGAGAACCTGCTTGTCCCTCGTTTCGGATACGTTCGCCTGGATCGACGCGTCATGGTTCGAGATCGGCAGTTCCCGTTTCACGCTGGGCAAGATCGCGGTCCTCGTGGGAATCGTGCTGGCGCTGTGGTGGCTCGCGAAGCTGCTCGAGCGCGCGATCCTGCGCCTCGCCTTGCGCGGGTCGAGCGCGCCGCAGGTGTCTCCCGGCACGTACGCCTTCTCGCGGATCGCGCGCTATACCGCCTGGATCCTCGGCACCCTGATCGGCCTCAACTACGTCGGACTCGATCTGACGAGTTTCGCCTTGCTGAGCGGGGCGATCGGCGTCGGCATCGGATTCGGACTGCAGAGCATCTTCAGCAACTTCGTCTCCGGAATCATCCTGCTTCTGGAGAGGACCCTGAAAGTGGGCGATTTCGTCGACCTCGCATCCGGGATCTCCGGACGGGTCGCCGAAATCGGCATGCGCTACACGCGCATCACGACCAATCGCGCGGTCGACGTGATCGTCCCGAATTCGGAGTTCATCAACAACCGCGTGACCAACTGGACCTTCGACAACGATTTACGGCGCCTGCACATTCCTTTCGGCGTCTCGTACGGCTCGAACAAGGACGCGGTGCGCGAGGCGGCGATCGCGGCGGCGAACAGGGTCCCGGGAAACATCAACGATCGCCTGCGCAAACCCGACGTTCGCCTGGTCGGTTTCGGGGACAGCGCCCTGAACTTCGAGCTCGTCGCCTGGATCGGCCCGGAAGTCGCGCGCAGCCCCGGGGCGACGACCGCGAAGTTCTTCTGGGCGCTGCACGACGAGCTCGTAAGCCGGAACATCGAGATTCCGTTCCCGCAGCGCGACGTGCATCTGCGAAGCGGGGCACCGGCGCCCGAGCCGAATCGCGCCGGCGCCGAGCGAGCCGGCCCCGACGACGGCGGTTGAGCCGGATCTTCCCGCAAGCCCGGCCGAGACTCGACCCTTCATGCCTCCCGCGCCCGACCCTCACGCGTTGGCGGTGCTCGCGCTCACGGCCGTCGCGTTCTATCTGTTTACGCGCGACGACATCGCGCTCGAGTCGACCAGCATCATCGTGCTGGCGGTCCTGACGCTCGGATTCCAGCTGTGGCCGTTCGATCCGGAGGGCGAGCGACTCGAGCCCGTCACTTTCTTCCACGGCTTCGGGCACGAAGCGCTGGTCACGATCTGCTCGCTGATGATCCTCGGACGCGGCCTGGTGGTGACCGGTGCGCTCGAGCCGGTGGCGCGCTCGTTTTCGCGTATCTGGATCTTGTTCCCGAAGGTCTCGCTGCTGTTGCTGCTGATCTTTTGCGCCGCGGCGAGCGGCGTCGTGAACGATACGCCCCTCGTCGTGCTGATGATGCCGATTCTGATCGGAGTCGCATTGCGCACCAAGACTTCGCCCTCGCAGACGCTGCTCCCGATGAACTACGCCGTGCTCATGGGTGGCATGGGGACCACCATCGGGACTTCGACGAATATGCTGGTGGTGTCGATCGCCGCCGATCTCGGGCTCCGGCGTTTCGGCATATTCGATTTCATTCACGTCTCCGCGCTTGCGACGTGCGCCGGAATCGCCTACCTGTGGCTCGTCCTCCCCTGGTTGCTGCCCAGGCGCGACTCGCCCCTGCAGGATCCTTCGCCACGGGTATTCGGCGCGGTACTCTATATCGGGGAGGACAGCGTCTCCAAGGGGAAGTCCCTGGCGGAAGTGCTCGAGAAGGCCGGCAGGCGCATGAAGGTCGATCGAATCCAGCGCGGCGAAAACATAATGCTTGCCAAGCTCCCGACGCTGCAGCTGCGGGCGGAGGACCGGCTGTACGTTTCCGATACCCCGGAGAATCTGAAGGAATTCGAATCCGCACTCGGCGCCACCCTGCATGACGTCGACGATCCGGAGCATCCGGTGAGCAAGGAGCACCCCCTGTCGCCGCACGACCAGCAGGTGGCGCAGGTCGTCGTCACCGAGGATTCGCAGCTGAAGAACAGGACGCTGCGCAGCCTGTCGTTCGCCGATGTCTACAACGTCGTCATCCTGGCCTTGAACCGCAGCAGCGCGTACCGGCCCGTCGACAAGAAGGCCGAGATCGCCGACGTGCCGCTCATGACCGGCGACGTGCTGCTGGTGCAGGGCGCGGAAAAGGACATCCAGAAGCTCAAGGAATCCGCGGGCCTGCTGGTGCTCGATCAGACAATGAAGATCCCCCACACGAGAATGGCCCCGCTCGCGCTGACCATTCTCGCGCTGGTCGTCGGCGCGGCGGCGCTCAAGGTCGCCCCGATCGCGATCACCGCCTTCGTCGGTGTCGGCGCGATGCTGCTCACGCGCTGCCTGGCCTGGAAGGACGTGGGGAGCGCCCTCAGCACCCGGGTCATCATCCTGGTGGTGGCGAGTCTCGCGCTCGGCTCCGCCCTGACCGAAACCGGCGGAACCGATTACCTCGCCAGGCTGTTCCTCCTGCTGACCGACGGTCTTCCCGCCCAGGTCGTTCTCGGAACGCTGATGCTCCTCATGGCGATTCTCACCAATTTCGTATCGAACAACGCCGCGGCGGCGATCGGCACTCCGATCGCCATGAGCATCGCCTCCTCGCTGCAGGCGGCGCCCGAGCCCTTTGTCCTCGCGATCATGTTCGGCGCCAATTTCTGCTATGCCACGCCCATGGCCTACCAGACCAATCTCATGGTCATGAACGCCGCGGGCTACCGGTTTTCCGACTTCGTGCGCGCCGGGGTGCCGCTGACCGCGCTGATGCTGGCGAGCTACGCCTTCCTGCTGCCGTGGTTCTTTCCGTTGTAAGCTTGCGGCGGGACCCGATGCGTATTTCGCGGCGCGACTGGATCAAGCTCACTGCAGCCCTTGCGTTCGAGGGAAAAATGACTCGCGCCGCCGATTCGCCCAGCCTCCTCGCGCGTCCCATCCCGAAAACCGGGGAGACGATCCCGGCGGTCGGCCTGGGCACCTGGCAGGTGTTCGACGTCGCCGGCAGCGCGCAGGCGCTGTCGCAGGCCCGGGACGCGCTGAAGGTCTTCTTCGAGCGGGGCGGCCGGGTGGTCGACAGCTCGCCGATGTACGGCTCGTCGGAATCGGTCGCGGGCCAGCTCGCGGCCGAGCTCGGGCTCACGGCGAAACTCTTCGTCGCCACCAAGGTGTGGACGAGCGGCCGCGAGGCGGGGATCCGGCAGATGGAGGACTCGATGAGGAAGCTCCGGGTCGAGCGCCTCGATCTCATGCAGGTGCACAATCTCCTCGATGTACGCGCGCACCTGGAAACCCTGCGCGAGTGGAAAAGAGCCGGCCGCGTGCGCTACCTCGGGGTGACGCACTACCACGCCGGCGCGCACGCCGATCTGGAGAGGGTCATCGCCCCCGGCGACCTCGATTTCGTCCAGGTCAACTATTCGCTCGCCGAACCCGAGGCCGAGCGGCGCCTGCTCGCCGCCGCAGCCGAGAGCCGCACCGCGGTGATCGTCAACCGGCCCTTTGCCGAAGGCGGCATGTTCCGTCGCGTCAAGGGCAAGCCCCTGCCCGACTGGGCGAGGGACATCGGCTGCGCGAGCTGGGCGCAGTTCTTCCTCAAGTGGATCCTCGCCCACCCCGCCGTCACCTGCGCGATCCCGGGCACGCGCGACCCGAAGCACGCCGCCGACAACCTCGGGGCGGCCTCGGGCCCGCTACCGGACGCGGCCACCCGCCGCAGGATGGCGAGCCATTTCAATTCGCTCTAGCGCCAGCACCGCCGCGTCCGGATCGCGGGCGCGTCCAGATGCCGCAGCCGGTCGAAGCCCAAGCCAGTGCGCACCCTCTATTTCCTGATCTTCATCACCCTGCTCAACCACTCCGCCTTCGCGGGCTCGCGGGTGGCGGTGTCGCTGTACGCCATCCATCTCCATGCGACGCCGTTTACGGTCGGTGCGCTGATGGCCCTTTATGCGGTGCTGCCGATGCTCCTCGCGGTCAGCATGGGCCGCCTGATCGACCGCATCGGCGCGCGCTTTCCGATGCTGATCGGCTCGGTCGCGGTCGGCGCCGGGACGCTGCTTCCTTACCTGTGGCAGAGCCTCGGAGCGCTCTACCCCGCGAGCGTCCTGATCGGTTCGGGGTTCATGATGTACCAGGTCGCCGCGCAGAACAGCATCGGCTACCTCGGGCGCCCCGAGGACCGTCCCATGACCTTCAGCCTAGCGGCGCTCGGATTCTCCATCTCGGGTTTTACCGGCCCCATGATCGCGGGATTCGGGATCGATTCGATCGGCCACGTCGCCATTTTCGCGGTTTTCGCCGCCTTTCCGCTCCTGCCCATCGCCGTGCTGGGCTTCAACCGCTTGCGCCTGCCGCAGTTTCACGCGCACGGCGCGCCGCAAGAACCCGGCCGGCGTGTCGCGGACCTCCTGCGCCATCGCGGCCTGCGGCCGGTCTTTCTTGCGAGCTCCCTGCTCGCGGCGGCCTGGGACATGTTCAACTTCGTGATTCCCATCTACGGGACGGGCATCGGTCTTTCGGCCTCGAGTATCGGAGTGGTGCTCGGCTCGTTCTCGGTGGCGACCTTCGTGATCCGGGGCCTGCTGCCCGTCATATCCCGGCGGCTGAGCCCATGGCGGCTCCTGACCGTTTCGCTGGGCACCGCGGCGGCCGCGTTTTTCCTGTTTCCGATGCTGGAGCGCGCCGCGCTGCTGATGGCCGTCGCCTTCCTGCTCGGCCTGGGACTGGGGATGTCGCAGCCCATGGTCATGTCCCTGCTTCACAATATGGCCCCCCCGGGCCGGGTGGGCGAGGCGATCGGCGTGCGCATGAGCCTGGTCAATTTCAGCCAGACCGTGATGCCGCTCCTGTTCGGCGCGCTGGGCACCGCGCTCGGCATGGCGCCGGTGTTCTGGGCAACCGCGCTGCTCCTGTCCGCGGGAAGTTTCTACGCGCGCCGTCGCGGGTAGAATTCCCCCGATGGATCTCGCCGCCCTGCGCCAGGAATACATGCGTGCCGGCCTGCACGAACGGGACCTCGCGCGAGACCCCTTCGAGCAGTTCGGCCTGTGGTTCGACGAGGCGCTGCGATCCGGCATCGTCCTGCCCAATGCGATGACCCTGGCGACGGCCGCGATGAGCGGGTGTCCCTCGGCGCGCACGGTGCTGCTCAAGGGCTACGACGCGCGGGGCTTTGTGTTCTATACGAACTACCGCAGCCGCAAAGGCCGGGATCTCGCCGAGAATCCGCGGGCAATGCTGCTCTTTTGCTGGAAGGAACTCGAGCGCCAGATCGGCCTCGAGGGTAGCGTCGCTCAGGTGTCTGCGGCCGAGTCCGACGAGTATTTCGCCAGCAGGCCGCTGGGAAGCCGGCTCTCGGCGATCGTCTCCCCCCAGAGCGAGCCGGTCGCGAGCCGCGAAGCGCTCGAGACCGGCCTGGAGAAAGCGGCCAAGCGCTGGCGGGATTCGCCGCCGCGGCCGGCGCAGTGGGGAGGCTATCGGCTCGCGCCCGACCGATTCGAGTTCTGGCAGGGCCGCAGGGACCGCCTGCACGATCGTTTGTGCTACCGCTTCGCGGCGGACGCCTGGAAAGTCGAACGGCTGGGGCCCTGAAGAGGGCCGCCAGCCGTGTCGGTGGGGCAAGGCAAACCGTTTTGGAGGCGGCGCCCTGCCCAGAGAAAAAACTGCGCTTTGCTCAGCGTTGCGCGACGATCCGCTTCTGGAACTCGGCCGCGGCGTAGTCGGCCGAGAGCTGGCCCAGGCCGCTGTCGAGCGATTCGCCGATCACGCGGTATTGAGCGTTCGCCGTCATGAACTCCGCGCCGGTGTAGCTGGCCGAGAGCTGACCCAGGCCGCTGTCGAGCGATTCGCCGATCACAGCCATGAACTCCGCGCCGGTGTAGCTGGCCGAGAGCTGGCCCAGGCCGCTGTCCAGCTTTTCGCCGAGGACGTGGGATTCGGCCTGCTTCATGAACTCCGCGCCCGTATAGCTCGCCGAGAGCTGGCCCAGGCCGCTGTCGAGCTTTTCGCCCAAGACGCTGTTGGCGCTGAACGCAACCGGCGAGAACATCATCGCCACCATCGAAGCCGCTGCCAGTACTTTGGTCGTCCTCATCTCAGTCTCCTTTTCCAATTAGTTGTTGGGGGGGTGACCTCGACGACGGTTGCCCGCCGGCTCAGTCCCTCTGGTCCCACCCCAAATTTCGCTACACCCCTCTATTAGCAATACCGGTGCCAGGAAAAGTGAGACTTTTTACCGGTTTAGGGGACCGGCGACCTCCAGGCCCGCGGCGAACGGCCGGGAAGCGGGAAATTTGAGACGTTCGGTTTCGACATCAGTGACCGCTATTCCGACAAGGCGCCTCAAAGCCCGGCACAGGCCCACGAGACACGCGCAGCCCTGTCCGCCCGTTTGCCCGCTTTGAACCGCGTGCCGCGACGTATTACCATCGAGCCCAGGCCACGCTCATCGAGGAGGGGACCCCATGGCAGGCAAACCCGCTACGGCTTCAACCGGCAGGAAAATGGAAGGCGAATTTCGGCAGCTCGGAAAGAAGCTCGACGGGTTGATCGCGAGGAGCCGCGGAGCCGAGTCGAAGGCGCGCGCCCGATACGAAAAGCAGATCAGGGCGCTCAAGGTCAAGCAGGCGCAGGCGAAGATCGCGCTTGCCCGGCTGAGGCGGCAAAGCGCCGCGGCCGGCGGCCCCTTGAAAGTCGGCCTGCAGAAGGCCTGGCGGGACATCGAAGACGCGGTCAAGGAAGCGACCCGGCGTTTCCGCGAAACCTCCTGAGGGAGATCGCTCCCTGTCTCGCGCGCGGCCCGAGGCAGGCCCCGCTGCCCTCAGGCGCTCGGGGGACTCGTGTTCGCGGCGGGCGCCTGAACCTCGCCTGCCGGGCGCCGTGCCGTCAACCTGCGCGCGGGAAATCTCGCGGTAAAGCGGCTACCCTTCCCGGGTGTGCTCTCGATCTCCAGGACGGCCTGGTGCCGCGCCAGCGCGTGCTTGGCGATCGCCAGGCCCAGGCCGGTACCGCCCGTTTCACGCGAGCGGCCGCGGTCGACGCGATAGAAGCGTTCGGTCAGCCTCGGGATATGTTCGGCTTCTATTCCGACACCGGTGTCTTCCACCGAGAACTCGGCGCCTTCGCGTGAGCGTCGCCACGACAGCCGCACCTCGCCTCCCTGCGGGGTGTAGCGCACGGCATTGCTCACGAGATTGCCGAAGGCGCTCGCAATCTCCGGCTCCGATCCGAGCAGATCGAGTCCCGGCTCGGCGTCGAGCGTGATGCGCTGGCGGCCCGCCGACAGCGCCCCGGCTTCGCCGACGATGCGCGCGAGGAGCAAACCGACCTCCACCGTTTCGTCGTTGGGGGGTTCGAGCGCCGATTCGAGCGTCGACAGCGTCAGCAGGTCGTCGATGATGCGTTGCATGCGCTCGCCCTGCTCGGCCATGAGCTTGAGGTAGTCGCGCGAGCGTTCCGGGTCGAGCTTCAGTTCCTTGATCGTTTCGAGGAAACCGACCAGGACCGTGAGGGGGGTGCGCAGTTCGTGCGACACGTCGGCGACGAAGTCCCGGCGCATGGTCTCAAGCCGGAAAAACTGGGTGATATCGCGCGAGAGCAGCAGGTGCTGCGACTCGACATAGGGGACGAGCTGGACCGAGAGGATCAGGCCGTCGGCACGCAGGGTCTTGAGCTGCAGCGGCTTGGCAAAATCGCCTTGCGCGACGTATTCGACGAATTCCGGCTGGCGCACGAGGTTGGTGATGGGCTGGCCGCGGTCCTGCTCCGCGCTCACGCCGAAATGCGCCTGCGCGGAGTCATTGCACCAGAGGATGCGGCGTTCGGCGCCCAGGATCGTGACGCCGTAAGGCAGGGCGCGGCCGGCCTGGCGCGAGCGCGCGAGCAGGCGCGCAAGTTTCTGGCGGTGGCTTGCTTCGGCGCGCTGGCGCCGGTAGAGCAGCGCGAACGCCTCCTCCCAGGCGCCGCTGCCTTCCGGCACCGGCTCGGCGAGGGGCCGCCCCGCCCAGCGGCGCAACAGCCACAGGTGACGCAGGTGATGCGCGAGGAGTCCGAGCAGACCCAGGGAGGACAGCGCCCAGCCCCAGGCCGGTCCGGCGACGACGCCGGCGGCGAAGGCGAGGAGCGCGATGCCGAAGAGGACGAGCGCGCATCGAAGCAGCAGCTCGCTCACGGGGTTCCCGTCAGCCGAAGAGCACCAGGAGCCATGTCGCCGCGGCGTTGATCAGGCTGAGGAACACCGCGGCGCTGCCGATGTCCTTCGCGCGCTTTGCCAGCGGATGCGGGTCCACCGATATGCGGTCGACGACCGCCTCGACCGCCGAGTTGAGCAGCTCGACGATCAGCACCAGCAGCACACTCGCGATCATCAGCGCCCTCGCAGTTCCCGACACCGCAAAGAAGAAGCTCGCGGGTATGAGCGCGACGGCGAGGAGCAATTCGAGACGAAAGGCCTCCTCGTGCCGGAAGGCGGCCGCGAGACCCTCCATCGAATAGCGCAGCGCGTTCACCAGACGCGGTATCCCGCGAACGCCCTTGAATGGGCTGCCTTGCATTCTCCGCTCCTTGCCGCGTGCCGCGGCGGCCTATCGGCGCTTCCGCCGCCCCGCATCCGGAAACGCGCCACGTGCCGCCGGACGGCAGGCGGAATTCTATGGCAATGCGTGACGAAACCGGTATCCCGTTCCCCGGACCGTCTCGACCAGACGGTCGCAGCCGCTCGGCTCGAGCGCCTGGCGCAGCCGCCGGATATGCACGTCCACCGTTCGCTCCTCGACGAAAACATGATCGCCCCATACCTCGTCGAGCAGCCGGGCGCGGCTGTAGACGCGCTCCGGGTGCGTCATGAAGAAGTGCAGCATCCGGAACTCGGTCGGACCCAGCTCGATGCCGGCGCCCGCCGCGCTGACGCGGTGCGCGACGGGGTCGAGCTTCAAACCTCCGACCTCCACGGTCTCGTCGGTGAGTTGCGGCGCGCGCCGGCGCATCACGGCCTTGATCCGCGCGAGCAGCTCCCGGGGGGAAAACGGTTTGGTGACGTAGTCGTCCGCCCCGCCCTCGAAACCGGCGACCTTGTCCTGCTCCTGGGCGCGCGCGGTAAGCATGATGATCGGGATATCCCTGGTGCGCCGGTCGGCGCGCAGTTGCCGCGCGAAGTTCAGCCCCGGCTGACCGGGAAGCATCCAGTCGAGAAGCACCAGATCGGGCAGGACTTCGCGCACGACGGCCTCGGCCTCGGGGACGTTCGCCGCACGCAGCACCCGGTGTCCGGCGTGCTCGAGGTTGACCGCAATCAGCTCCTGAACCGCCGGTTCGTCTTCGACTACGAGGATCGCCCCGCCCATGTTCGTGCCCCTCGCGCGCTCCCTCGGCGCCAATCGCGTCAGCCGGGGGTTCCGCCCTCCATTTGCGCGAATTTGGTATGGCGAATGTCGGTGCCCTTGACGATGTAGATAACGTTCTCGGCGATGTTCTTGGCATGATCGCCGATGCGTTCGACTGCCTTGGCGATCCAGACGATCTCGAGCGCGGTCGAGATCGTGCGCGGGTCCTCCATCATGAAGGTGATCAGCTGGCGCAGGATCGAGCCGAACTCGGTGTCGATCGCGACGTCCTGCCGGATGACGCTCGCCGCGTCGGCCGCGTCGAGACGCGCGAACGCGTCGAGCGCCTGGCGCAGCATCGAGAGCGCGATATCCGCGGCGTGACGGATGCTGGCAAAGTGCTGGACATCGGCCCGGCCCCGCTCGTGGATCTTTCTGGACATCCGGGCGATCTTCTCGGCTTCGTCACCGATGCGTTCCAGGTCGGTCACCGTCTTCGTGATCGCCATGATCAGACGCAGGTCGCTCGCCGCCGGCTGCCGCTTGACGATGACGTGGCTGCAGTCGTTGTCGATGTTGACTTCGCACTCGTCCACCCGGTTTTCGCTCGCGATGACCTGGTCGATCAGCTCCTGGCTGCCGCTCGCGAACGCATCGAGTGCACCGCGGATCTGCGCCTCGACCAGGCCGCCCATTCGCAGAACGGCCGAACGCAAGGTCTCGAGATCGTTGTCGTATTGCTTGGAAAGGTGCTCGCCGCTCATATGCCGCTCCCGCTAGCCGAACCGGCCCGTGATGTAGTCCTCGGTCTCCTTCTTCCTCGGCTTGATGAAGATCTCGTCGGTCACGCCGACCTCCACCAGCTCGCCCAGGTACATGTACGCAGTGTAGTCCGAAACCCGCGCCGCCTGCTGCATGTTGTGTGTGACCATCGCGATGGTGTATTCGTTCTTCAGCTCGTGCAACAACTCCTCGATGCGGCCGGTGGAGATCGGATCGAGCGCCGAGGCGGGTTCGTCCAGAAGCAGCACCTCCGGCTTCACCGCGATGGCGCGCGCGATGCAAAGGCGCTGCTGCTGACCGCCGGAAAGACTGTTGCCGCTCTGTTTCAGCTTGTCCTTCACTTCGTCCCACAGCGCGGCCTTGCGCAACGCCCATTCCACGCGCTCGCCCATCTCGCGCGACCCGAGGCTCTCGTACAGACGCACGCCGAAGGCGATGTTGTCGTGGATCGACATCGGAAACGGAGTCGGCTTCTGGAACACCATGCCGATCCTGGCGCGCAGCCGGTTCAGGTCCTGCCCCGGGGCGAGGATGTCCTCGCCGTCGAGGAGAACCTCCCCTCTGGCCTCGTGGCCGGCATAGAGGGCATAGATACGGTTGAGGGTGCGCAGCAGCGTGGACTTGCCGCAGCCCGAGGGCCCGATGAAGGCCGTGACCTTTCGTTCCGGAATGTCCAGATTGACGCCCTTGAGCGCCTGGAACCCTCCGTAGTAGAAATCCAGGTTCCTCACCCGGATCTTGTGCATCAGGGCCTGCTCGGCCGGTGGCGGGAGGACGGTGCTCATGAATTCTCAGTAGGTTGCGGTCCGGCTCCTGAAGAATACCCGGGCCAGGACGTTGAGGAGGAGCACCCCCAGGGTGATCAGCAGCGCGCCCGCCCACGCGAGCTGCTGCCAGCTCTCGTAGGGGCTCATCGCGAACTGGAAGATCACCACCGGCAGATTCGCCATGGGAGCGTTCATGTCGACGGACCAGAACTGGTTGTTCAGGGCCGTAAACAGCAGCGGAGCGGTTTCGCCGCTGATGCGCGCAACCGCGAGCAGGACCCCGGTGACGATCCCCGCCCTGGCGGCGCGCACGGTCACCTGCGCGATCATTTTCCACCGAGGCGCCCCCAGAGCGGCCGCGGCTTCGCGCAGGCTGTCCGGGACCAGGCACAGCATGTTCTCCGTGGTGCGGGTCACGACCGGGATCACGATCAACGCGAGCGCCATCGTCCCTGCCCAGCCGGAAAAGTGCCTGGTATGGACGACGTAGACCTCGTAGACGAACAGGCCGATCACGATCGAGGGCGCGGAAAGCAGGATATCGTTGACGAAGCGCGTCGCGGGGGCGAGCCACCCGCGGCTGCCGAATTCCGCGAGATAGATCCCCGCCATGATGCCCACCGGCGTGCCGATCAGGGTCCCGGCCACGGCCATCAGCAGGCTTCCGGCAATCGCGTTGGCGAGGCCCCCGCTGCTCCCCGGCGGGGGGGTCATCAACACGAAGAGGCTCGGGCCCAGCGCCCTGAACCCGGCTTCGAACAGCGTGAACAGGATCCACCCGAGCCAGAACAGGCCGAACAGCATCGTCAGCAACGACACCGCCAGGTTGAAACGGTTGAGCAGCAGCCGGCGCGCGTAGAGATCCATGCTCAGGTCTTGCGGCCTTCGCGCCTCGCAAGGCGGAGCAGGAGCAGCTTGGACAGCGAGAGCACGACGAAGGTGATGAGGAACAGTATCAACCCCAGCTCGATCAGGGCCGAGCTGTGCAGATCGCCGACCGCCTCGGTAAATTCATTGGCGAGCGTCGAGGCAATGCTGTTGCCGGGCCGCATGAGGGAAACGCCGAGCCTGTGGGCGTTGCCGATAACGAAGGTGACCGCCATGGTCTCCCCGAGCGCCCGGCCCAAGCCCAGCATGATCCCGCCGACCACCCCGACCTTGGTGTAGGGCAGCACCACGTTCCAGACGACCTCCCAGGTGGTCGAGCCGAGCGCGTACGCCGATTCCTTCAAGACCGCCGGAACGATCTCGAACACGTCGCGCATCACCGAAGCGATGAAAGGTATGACCATGATGCCGAGGATGATGCCCGCGGGGAGAACGCCGATTCCGATCGCCGGACCCCTGAAGAGCGCGCCGATGAGCGGAAGAGCGCCGAGCGTTCCACTGAGCGCCGGCTGGACGTACTCCGCGAACACCGGAGCGAACACGAACAGCCCCCACATGCCGTAGATGATGCTGGGTATCGCGGCGAGCAGCTCGACCGCGGTCCCGAGCGGCCGGCGCAGCCAGGCCGGCGACAGTTCGGTCAGAAAGAGCGCGATACCGAAGCTCACGGGAATGCCGATGAGGAGGGCGATGAGGGAGGTGGCCAGCGTTCCGACGATCGGGGCGAGCGCGCCGAAGCGCTCGGTGACCGGGTTCCACTCGGCCCCGGCGAGAAACCCGAAACCGAAGGCCTTGATCGAAGGCGCGCTGCCGACGACGAGCGAAATCAGGATGCCGGCGAGCAAGGCGAGGACCAGAAACGCGAAGCCCCGCGTCGCAAAGCGGAACAGCTCATCGATCCTGTGATGCCGCCTGAGACTCGCTTCCGGAATGGTCCTCGACACGGATGAGGCTGGCGGGGGACCTTCCGCCAGCCCCCCTATCGTATTGGCGATGGCGCTCATTCTAGTGCCGTTCCAGGATCCTTTCGCGGGTTCTCGAGCGCGACCCGGCGAATCGGCCGGAGACGGGCCGCACCGGAACCGCAGGGCGAGCTACCAC
>JBATEB010000021.1:0-11936 GCA_049663805.1 Burkholderiales bacterium
CTACCAGGGTATCTAATCCTGTTTGCTCCCCACGCTTTCGTGCATGAGCGTCAGTGTCAGCCCAGGGGGCTGCCTTCGCCATCGGTGTTCCTCCACATCTCTACGCATTTCACTGCTACACGTGGAATTCCACCCCCCTCTGACACACTCTAGACTGCCAGTTCAAAATGCCATTCCCAGGTTAAGCCCGGGGATTTCACATCTGGCTTACAAAACCGCCTGCGCACGCTTTACGCCCAGTAATTCCGATTAACGCTCGCACCCTACGTATTACCGCGGCTGCTGGCACGTAGTTAGCCGGTGCTTCTTCTGCCGGTACCGTCATTAGCACGCTATGTTAGAGCGTACCGTTTCGTTCCGGCTGAAAGAGCTTTACAACCCGAAGGCCTTCTTCACTCACGCGGAATGGCTGGATCAGGGTTGCCCCCATTGTCCAAAATTCCCCACTGCTGCCTCCCGTAGGAGTCTGGGCCGTGTCTCAGTCCCAGTGTGGCTGGTCGTTCTCTCAAACCAGCTACGGATCGTCGCCTTGGTGGGCCGTTACCCCACCAACTAGCTAATCCGGCATCGGCCGCTCCTATAGTGTGAGGCCTTGCGGTCCCCCACTTTCATCCGTAGATCGTATGCGGTATTAGCCTCGATTTCTCGAGGTTGTCCCCCGCTACAGGAAGTGTTCCGATGTATTACTCACCCGTTCGCCACTCTACTCGGGGTTGCCCCCTTTCGCGTTCGACTTGCATGTGTAAGGCATGCCGCCAGCGTTCAATCTGAGCCAGGATCAAACTCTTCAATTCAATCCTGAAGCAATCGCTTGATGCGATTGTGCGGACCCTTGCTCTTCTAAAAGCGCGGATCCACAGCTCACTCAAAGTCATTGCAAAGGTAAAAAAAACCTTGCTAGACCTGGTGTGAGCTTGGGTCTGTTGCTGCGGCACCCACGCGCGAGCGCGTTGGTAATTCCCACGCGCGAACGCGTTGATAATTCGAGTGCCGCTGGCTTCGCCCAGCGCCCACACCTATCGGCTGTTCAATTGTTAAAGAGCGGACCCTGGGCAGATCGTGGATTCCACGAGGGTTGGTTGCGGGGATAGGATTTGAACCTATGACCTTCGGGTTATGAGCCCGACGAGCTGCCAGACTGCTCCACCCCGCGCCCGGTCAAGCCAAAGAGTATAGCTGGGTGGGCGATCGGGTGTCAAACCATTTTGCACCGCAACAAGAGCCTTCACGCGCGTTCGGTCTCGTTGGAACGCGGTTGCCAGACCATCAGGCGCTTCTCCAGAAGCCCCACCGCCCAATCGAGAACCCGGGCAAACGCAGTCAGCAGCACGATACCCGCAACGACCGTGTTCATGTCGAAGAACCCTTCCGCCCGATGAATCAGGTAACCGACGCCCCGCGCCGATCCCAGGTACTCGCCGACGGCGGCGAGCACGACGGGACTCACTTCGCGCACTCCCTCAGAAGAGCCTCGCCTGCGCCGGGCCGGGCCCGCGAAACCGGTGGGTATCGGGCTGAAAGCGCTCGCGTGCGTTGAGTCCGAAGCGCCGGCAGGCAAGCTCGAAGCGCCTTTGGAGCAGATCGGCGTACTGACCTTCTCCCTTCATGCGAGCGCCGAATTCCGGATCGTTCTCGCGCCCCCCACGCATATCCCGGATCCGCGCCATGATGTGCCTTGCCTTGAGCGCATGGTGCCGCTCGAGCCAGTCCTTGAAAAGGCCCCTCACTTCCCAGGGAAGGCGCAGCAGCGTATAGCCCGCCGAGGTCGCGCCTGCCTGGGACACCGCCTCGAGCACCGATTCCATGTCCTTGTCGTTGAGGAAAGGAATGATCGGTGCAACCAAGGTGCCGCAGGGCACCCCGCGCGCGCTCAGGCGCCGGATCGTCTCCACGCGCCGGTAGGGCGCAGAGGCGCGCGGCTCCAGGGTGCGTGCGATCTCGCCGTCGAGCGACCCGATCGAGACGAAAACCTGCACCAGATCCTCGCGCGCCATCGCTTCCAGGATATCCGCGTCGCGCTCGACCAGCGAGCCTTTGGTGACGATCCCGACCGGATGACGGAACTCCCACAGCACTTCCAGGACGCTTCGCGTGATTTGAAGCTTGCGCTCGGCCGGCTGATAGGGATCGGTGTTGGCACCCAGCGAAATGAGCTCGCACCGGTATCCCGGGCGGGAGAGCTCTCTGCGCAACACTTCGGCTGCGTTGTCCTTGGCGAAAATGCGCGTCTCGAACTCGAGTCCGGGAGAGAGCCCGAGGTAGGCGTGGCTGGGTCGCGCGTAGCAGTAGATGCAGCCGTGTTCGCATCCTTGATACGGATTGATCGATTGATTGAAGGGGAGATCCGGGGAGTCGTTGCGGGCGATGATCGAGCGAGCCGCCTGCAGGGTTATCACGGTCTCGGGCCGCGAGGGGATCTCCGTCTTCATCTCGCTGTCGCGCTCGAGCTTCTCGAAGCGACCCTGAGGGTTGCCCGCGGCGCCCCTTCCCTTGATCGTCCCGTGCGGCTCGCGCATGTGACGGGCCTAGTGCGGCGTCCCCGGTATCGGATGGAGATCGGTGGTCTTGCCTGCCTTGACGACTTGCCCCGGCAACTCGTGGTCGACGATCGCGCCCAACCGCCGCGAGAGCTCGATCAGCTTGTCCAAGTCGACTCCGGTCCCGTACCCCATGCATTCGAGCATGTGCACTAGGTCCTCGGTGCAGATGTTTCCCGTCGCCCCGGGGGCGAATGGGCACCCCCCCAATCCACCGAGGCAGGCCTCGTAGTGCTGAACGCCGGAGGCCAGTCCGGAAAGAACGTTGGCGAGCCCCATCCCGCGCGTGTTGTGGAAATGCAGGGCGAGTTCCAGTTCGGGCCAGCGATCCCTGATCGTGGAACACAAGTCGAGCACCTGCTTGGGATGGGCCATGCCGGTGGTGTCGGCGAGGGTCACGCTGTCGACGCCCAGCTCGATGTAGCGGCTCACCAGGCTCACCACCCGGTCCGGCGCCTGTTGTCCTTCGAACGGGCAACCGAAGGCGGTCGAGAGCGCACCGGCGACCGCGATTCCCGTACCCCGCAGTTCCCTCAGAATTTCACCAAAGCCGTCGAAGGAAGCATCGGTCGTGCGCCTCACATTGGCCAGGTTGTGTGCTTCGGAAACGGATACGACCAGGCTGACTTCATCGATCGCGGCGGCGATGGCACGTTCGGCGCCCCTGGGGTTCGCGATCAGGGCGACGTATTTCACGGAAGGCTTGCGCCTGATTCCGGCCATGACGGCTTCCGCGTCGCGCAGATTCGGCACGGCTTTGGGCGAAACGAAGGACGTCACCTCGATCTTGGCCAGGCCGGTCTCGGACAGGGCATCGATGAGCTCGATTTTCCTCTCGGTCGGCACGAATTGCGGCTCGATCTGGAAACCGTCCCGCGCGACCACTTCGTGTATGTAGGTATGCTGCATCCGGTTTCCCCCCTCGGGCGATGCGTCGCCTTCAGATCGCCCTGCGCCCCTTGAGAGCGGCTATCTCGGCCTCGCTGTAACCATGGGCGGCGAGCACCGGTGCCGTGTGCTCGCCCAGCTCCGGGCCGATCCATTCGATGTTCCCGGGAGTCTCCGACAGTTTGGGAACGATTCCCGGTACCTTGAGGGGGGTTCCGTCCTTCAGCCGAACCTCGCGAATCATGCCGCGCGCCAGATACTGCGCATCCCGCGCGATGTCGGCCATGCTGTAGATCTTGCCCCCCGGCACCCGGGCTTCGTTCAGAATCGTGACGACTTCATCGGCGTTGTGCCTCGCCGTCCATTCGCCGATTGCCCGATCGAGCTCGTCGGCGCGCCTTGCGCGGCCCGCGTTGTCGGCGAGCGAAGGATCGCCGGCGAGATCGACGCGGCCGATCACGTTCATCAGCCGCCTGAAGATGCTGTCCGCGTTCGCCCCGATCACCACGTGCTGGCCGTCGCGCGTCAGGTAGGTGTTCGACGGGACGATGCCGGTCAGATTGCTCCCGGTGCGCTCGCGTACCTCGCGGAAGAGATCGAATTCGGGCAGCGCTCCTTCCATCATGTTGAATACCGCCTCGTACAGCGCGACGTCGACCACCTGACCCTTGCCGCCGTTCAGGCGGCGATGGTGCAAGGCCATCAGCACTCCGATCACGCCGTGCAGCGCGGCGAGCGCGTCGCCGATCGACAGGTTGGGCCGCACCGGGGGGCGGTCGGGGAAGCCGGTGACGTAGCGCAACCCCCCCATCGATTCGCCGATCGCCCCGAATCCCGCCTGGTCGCGATAAGGACCGGTCTGCCCGAAACCCGACAGGCGCAGCATGACCAGGCCCGGGTTGTCCGCGGCGAGCCGCTCGTAGCCGAGACCCCATTTTTCCATGGTTCCGGGGCGAAAGTTCTCGATCACGACGTCGGCGTCGCGCGCGATCCGCCGGACCACCTCCTGCCCCTCGGGCACACGCAAGTCGACGGTAACCGATTTCTTGTTGCGGTTCTGCACGTACCACCACAGGGACGTTCCCTGGTGCAATTTCCTCCACTTCCTCAGCGGGTCGCCTTCCGGCGGCTCGACCTTGATTACGTCGGCGCCGAACTCGGCAAATACTTTCCCCGCGAACGGTCCGGCGATCAGTTGCCCGAGTTCAACGACCTTCAGGTCCTGGAGCGGGCGGGTCATGAGAGCGGCACTACAGGGGTCTGCGCTCGGCAAAGGCCTGCGCGAGCGTTCCCGTATCGACGTACTCCAGCTCGCCGCCGACGGGAACGCCCCGCGCGATCCGGCTGACGCGCAGGCCGCGCCCCTTCAACATTTCGTTGATGTAATGGGCGGTCGCCTCGCCCTCGTTGGTGAAGTTCGTCGCGACGATGACCTCCCGAATCTCGCCGTCGGCCAGGCGCCGCTGCATGAGGTCGAGGCCGATCTCGCGCGGTCCGATACCGTCCAGCGGCGAAAGACGCCCCATCAGCACGTAGTACAGCCCGTGGTAGGCCAGGGTCTGCTCCATCATGAGCAGATCTCCCGGTGTCTCCACCACGCAAAGCTGGGAACGATCGCGTTTGGGCGATCCGCACAGGGCGCACAGATCCTGCTCGGTGAAGCTGTTGCACCTGGCGCAGCGCCGGATGCTCTTGAGAGCCCCGCTCAGCGACTCCGCCAGCTTCGCCGCTCCCGCCTTGTCGTATTGCAGCAGGTGATACGCGATGCGTTGCGCCGATTTCGGCCCGACGCCCGGAAGGCAGCGCAGCGCCTCGATCAGCTCTTCGAGCGCGGTCGGCGACTTCATCCGGAAACTCAGAGCGGCAACTGCATCCCGGGCGGCAGCCCCAGGCCGCCGGTCAAGGCCACCATCTTCTCCTGGACCGCGGACTCGACTTTTCTTGCGGCATCGTTCATCGCCGCCGCGACCAGGTCCTCGAGCATATCCTTGTCATCGGCGAGCAGCGACGGCGCGATGCTGACGCGCCTCACGTCGTGCTTGCAGGTCATCGTGACCTTGACCATGCCCGCTCCCGATTGCCCCTCGACCTCGATCGAGGCGAGCTGTTCCTGGAGCTTGCGCATGTTCTCCTGCATCTGCTGGGCCTGCTTCATCAGCCCGGCAAGCTGTGCTTTCATCGTTTCACCTCCGTCACTGGCTCGGCTTGATCGACGAATCGACGATGGTCGCATCGAAATTCTCGACCAGATCCCGCACGAACGCGTCGCCGCTTATCGCCGCCGCGGCCCGATCGCGCGCGCTATTCCCCGTCGTCTCGCTGATCGTGATCGACAGGCGCACCGGCCTGCCGAAGCGCTCCTGCAGCGCCGCGCGGAGCTTGTCCTGGAAGCTCTTCTCCGCCAGTTGTTTTGCCGCCGGCGGCACGCGCAACATGACCGTTTCGCCGTCGAAGCTCTTCAGTTCGCTTGCCTGGGCGAGCTGCCTCGCGATGCCTCCGAGATTGAGGGAATTGGCGAGCTTTGGCCAATCGCCGTCGAAATCGGCGCGGGCGGCCGTGTTGCGCCCGACCGGCCCTTTCGCCGGCTCCGCGCGCGCCGGCGGGTTGCCTCGGCCGACTTCGCCGCTATCGCGCGTCTGCGGGCTGAAGGCGAGCATCCGCAGCAGCGTCATGCTGAACCCCGCGAACTCGTCCGGCGCGAACGGAAGATCCTGCCGTCCGTGAACCGCGATCTGATAGTAGAGCTGAACCTCCTCCGGGCCGAGTAAGGTGGACAGCGCGCCGAGCCGGCCGCCCTCCGGGCCGGATTCAACCGCGCCGGGCGCGACCTGGGCCAATGCGACCCGGTGCAGGAGCGCGCCGAGTTCCTGCAGCGCGCCTTCGAGGGAAACGCTGCGCGTTCGCATGTCCTCGGCGATCGCGAGGACAGCCGCAGAATCGCCGCGCGCCAGCCCCTCCAGAATCCCGAAGAGATAAGTATCGTCGATCGCTCCAAGCATCGAACGAACCGCCTGCTCGGTCACGTCCCCGGAACTGTAGGCGATCGCCTGGTCGAGCAGCGACAAGGCATCGCGCATGCTGCCGCGCGCCGCGTGGGCGAGCAGCTTGAGCGCGGCCGGCTCCGCGGGGGTTTTCTCCGCAGCAAGGATCTCGGCGAGATGAGCGGCAATCGCCGGCGAGGGCATCTGCTTGAGGTTGAATTGCAGGCAGCGGGAAAGCACCGTGACCGGAATTTTCTGGGGGTCGGTCGTGGCGAGTATGAACTTGATGTGCTCGGGCGGCTCCTCCAGCGTCTTCAACATCGCGTTGAACGCCGAGGCGGAGAGCATGTGAACTTCATCGATGACGTAGACCTTGAATCTGCCCCGCGTGGGCGCATAGACGGAGTTCTCCAGCAGCTGGCGCATCTCGTCGACCTTGGTGTTCGTCGCGGCGTCGACTTCGATCAGGTCGACAAAGCGCCCCGCGTCGATTTCAAGGCAGGCCGCGCACTTTCCGCAAGGGCGCGAACTGACGCCGGTTTCGCAGTTGAGGGACTTCGCGAGGATGCGGGCGAGCGTGGTCTTCCCTACGCCGCGGGTTCCTGAAAACAGGTAAGCGTGATGCAGCCGATTTTCATCCAGCGCGTGCCGCAGCGCCTTCACCACGTGGTCCTGCCCGACCAGCGACTCGAAGCTGCGTGGGCGCCATTTTCTGGCGAGAACCTGGTACGACATGGAGGAATTCTAGCAGCAGGGCCCGGATACCATCGAGGAATCCGGGTCGGAAACCGGGCGATCGTCGTATCCCTCACGGCCGCCTGCTTCAACCCCGATCCTCGCCACCCGTGCGCAAGCAGGTGGCGAGCCTTACCCCGACACCTGCAGTGACTGGCTGTGGCTGCTTCCTTCCGGACCTGACCAGATTCACCAAGCTGCAATGCGGGGAGGCCCGCCGTAACCGGTCGCGGCCCCTGGGCCGCGGTCCGAGGATTATAAGGCGGGTCTACCCGTCCGGGTGCGCGAATCCGGCACGCCGTTCCTGCTTGAAGCGGAACGCGCTATCATGGCTGCGCCAGCGCACGGGCGGCGCGAATGCGTCGCCAAGCGCCTCGATACCGATCCCCCCGGGAGGAGAAAACATGATCGAAGCCGCAAACCCCAATCGAAGCCGCTCCTTGCCCGCGCTCGTCGCGGGCGTGCTGTCCGTCGCCTTCGCGGTCCTGCCGCTCACGAGCACCGCGCAATCAACCGATTCATTTCCCAGCAGACCGATCAAGTTTCTCGTGCCCTACGCGCCGGGCGGGGCAACCGATATCATCGCCCGGATCGTCGCCGCCAAACTCACCGAGTCGCTGGGCCAGAGCGTGGTCGTCGAGAACCGTCCCGGCGCCTCGGGCAACCTCGCGCTGGAGGCGGTCGCGAAAGCGCCCGCTGACGGATACACGCTGCTGGTCGGCAACGTGTCGACCAACACGATCAACGAAAACACCTTTGCCAAGGTGCTGCATATCAAACCCACGCGCGACCTGGTCGGAATTGCGAAGCTCGTAGAGATTCCCCACATCATCGCGGCAACCGCGAATTTCCCCGCGAACTCGGTCGCCGATCTTGTCGCTCTCGCGAAGAAGGATCCCGGCAAGATCAATTTTGCCTCCGCTGGACTTGGCAGCTATCCGCACCTCGATATGGAAAAACTGATGAAAGCGGCCGGTATTCAAATGACTCACGTTCCCTACAAGGGCGGCGCCGGTCAGATGATTCCGGCGATCATCTCGGGAGAGGCACCGGTATCGTTTCTCAACCTGTCCTCCGCGTTACCACATATCCGGTCGGGAAGGATGAAGGCGCTCGCCACCACCGCACCGAGCCGGCTCGCCGAGCTTCCGAACGTGGCAACGATGGCGGAGCAGGGATTTCCGGGGATCGGCACCAACGCCTGGCAGGGCCTGTTCGCGCCCGCGGCCACCCCGAAGCCCATCATCAACAAGCTCTACCGGGCTGTCGCGGCGGTCCTCTCGAACGCGGAGATGAAGGAGCGCCTGTCCAAGCAGATGCTCGACGTCACCCTCTCGCCTTCTCCGGCACAGTTCCAGCAGCTGGTGGAGAAGGAAACGCTCGCGTGGGGCGACTTCCTGCGGGAAGCGAGAATCACGATCGAATAGGCGCGGAAACCGGGGACAGACCCCGGTTTGGCTTTCAGGGAAAAGCCTTGCCGAGACAATCCGGGAGTAGCGGTCGCGCATCGCGGCCCCGCTTCGACCTCGTCGTCGGGAAAGATCTCGAGATCCCGATGCGCGACGGAGCACGCCTCAGAGCGGACGTTTTCCGCCCGAAATCGGCCGGCCGTTTCCCGGTCATCATCAATCTCGGTTCGTACCAGAAAGACAAGCTGTGGATTCCGCCTCCCGATCTGGAGGAGGCGGCCAATCCGTACATGAACTGGGAAACGGTGAACCCGCTGTGGTGGGTGCCGCGCGGCTACATCGCGCTTCGCGTCGACGCCCGCGGTTCGGGAAAATCTCCCGGACGAACCGATCCCTGGTCGTCTTCCGAGGCGCGCGATTTCCACGACGCGATCGAGTGGGCGGCCAGGCAGTCCTGGAGCAGCGGTCGGGTCGGCACCAGCGGCATCTCCTACTTCGCGATGACCCAGTGGCTGGTCGCGAGCTCCAGGCCGCCTTCGCTCAAGGCGATGATCCCCTGGGAAGGCGCGGCCGACATGTATCGCGATTTCGGCTATCACGGCGGAATCTTCTCGTTCGGCTTCGCCACCAACTGGTGGAACAACCACATGGCCCACCACCTGCTCGGCAAGCCTCAGGCGACATCGACCGATGCGTTTTCGACGCCGTGGCTGTGGGACTACATGCGCAACAACCTCGACGGGGAATGGTGGCGGGGACGGCGCGCGATCTGGGAAAACATCGATATCCCGATGTACAGCGCCGGCAACTGGAGCGGCATGGGCCTGCACCTGCGCGGCAATACCGAAGGCTACCTCCGTTCCGCATCGAAGCACAAGAAACTGCGCATTCACGCCGGGACGCACTATCACTCCTTCTATTCCGAGGAAGGCCGCAACGACCAGCTGCGTTTCTTCGACCACTGGTTGAAGGGAATCGACACCGGGGTCATGCGCGAGCCGCCGGTCAAGCTCCTTATCCGCAAGGGCGGGCACGGCAACTACGAATGGCGTACGGAGAAGGAATGGCCCATCGCCCGCACGCGCTGGACCAAGCTCTATCTCGACCGGGGCAGGCGCAGCAGGAAAGGCGAAGAATCGGGCACGCTGGCGGCCGGCGCGCCGCGCAAGGCCTCGTCGATCTCCTACTCCGCAAGCGGGATGACCAAGGCCGGCGTAGCTTCCGCTTCCTGGACTTCGACGGCGCTCGCCGGGAGCCTGCCCAACATGGGCGTTTCGTTCGAAACCCCCGAGCTGGACGAGGAGACGGAGGTTACCGGGCCGGTAACGCTGGTTCTATGGGTCTCGAGCACGACCGAGGACATGGACATCTTCGCGACGCTGCGCAATATCGGTCCGGACGGCAACGACGTCTTCGAGCTGGGGCAGCAAAGCCAGCCCGTTCCGGTCGCCAAGGGATGGCTGCGCGCCTCGCACCGCGAGCTCGACTCGTCGCTCAGCCGGCCTTATCGGCCGTACCACACGCACGAAGCTCGCCAGTGGCTCAAGGCAGGCGAGGTCGTGCGACTCGACATCGAGATCTGGCCGACCTGCATGGTGTTCAGGAAAGGTCATCGCATCCGGCTCGATGTCCAGCCCCGCGACGGCGTCGGCAGCTTTCCGTACACGCATTACGGCGCGGATTACAACACCGGAACCAACGCGATTCACACCGGGGGAAGCCGGCCTTCGCATCTTCTGCTGCCGGTCATTCCCCGCAAGTAGACTCCCCCGCTGCGCCGCGTGGGACGAGCCGCTCACAATCCCGCGCGGTTCTTTCTCTTGACGTCGGGGTTCACCACGTTGAGCGGCCACTCGCCGGAAAGCACGCGCCGAACTTCCCCCGGCGCCCCCGCCTGCAGTCCCGCCATCGCCTGCTCGCTGTACCACGCCGTGTGCGGCGTGACGATCACATTCTCGCGCCCGCGCAGGGGATGAGGATCGGGGAGCGGTTCGGGATCGGTGGTATCGAGCACGCACCCGGCGATTTTTCCGGCATCGAGGGCCCGCACCAGGGCCTCGGTGTCGACGACCGGGCCGCGGGCGCAATTGACCAGCACCGCGGTCCGCTTCATTTTTCCCAGCGCCTCGTCGCCGATCATTCTGCGCGTCTGCGGCGTCAAAGGCGGGTGCAGCGACACGAAGTCCGCTTCGCGCAGGAGCGTGTCCAGATCGACGGCTTTCCCCGGAACTTCGAGCCGTCCTTCCTTCACGAAGGGATCGGTGTACAGGATTCTCATTCCGAAGGCCGCCGCTCTCAGCGCGACCTGCCGCGCGATGTTGCCAAAACCCACCAGGCCGAGCGTGCGCCCCGCGAGCCGGAACATCGGCTTGCCCGGCGGCACCTCCCAGCGCCCGCCCCTCACCATGCGGTCGTAGAACGCGATCTTGCGCGCGGCGCAAAGGAGGAGCGCCAGGGTCTGCTCGGCGACCTCTTCTATGCAGTAAGTGGGGTTGTTGGTGACGATGATCCCGGCCCGCGTCGCAGCCTCCAGATCGATCGTATCGACGCCGATGCCGTAGCGCGCGATGATCCGGCACCTGGGCATCTTGCCCATGACTTCCGCCGTGATCGGTCCCGCGTAGGTGTTGAGCAGGGCGTCGCAATCGGCTGCCGCGCCGAGGAATTCGGCCGGCGTCTTCGTCTTCATCGGGACGAGATCGGCGAGCTCGCCCAGGATCTGCCGCTCCACCTCGAGCGAGTCCCACACGTAATCGGTGAGAACGACCTTCGCTTTACCCATGAACGGTCCTGAATCGGGAGCACCTAAAAGAGCACGCTTACGCCGGCGAGAATGCCTTTACCGCCGATCTTTACCTTCTCGTTGGCGCCGTCGTCGGTGGTCGAAGCGAGGACCTTGTATTGCAGGTAGAGGCCGAGGTTGCCGAACCTGAATTCCGCGCCCGCCATGCCCTGGTACGCGGGTCCGCTCGCCTTCCCGGTGAGGTCTCCGCCATAGCTGGAGGCGGCGGCGCCGACTCCGACGCCGGCAAACGGGTAAAACCAGTCGGCCACCCGGAAGTAGTACTTGCCGTTCAGGAAAAACGCCAGAACGGTCTGCTCTCCACTCAGCGCCGTTCCGGTCGCCGCCAACTTGTTCTTGTAGTAGAAGACTTCGCCGCCGACCGCCAGCCCGCCCTGTCTGCGCCATTCGACTTCGACCCCCGCCGCAGGGCGGGATGTCGTGTCGTAGGTGCTCGGCTGACCGCCGACCACCTGGGCGCCGTTCGACAGCTTGAAGGCACCCGCTTTTGCGATCAGGGCAATGTTCCGGCCGGGTTCTTCGGTCGATGAAGCCGCTGCCGGCGCGGGAGCGGGGGGCGCCGCCGCCTGCCGCGGTGCCGGTG
>JBATEB010000022.1:0-10962 GCA_049663805.1 Burkholderiales bacterium
CTCCCAGTTGCTGCCGTCGCTCGGGTTGTTGTCGTGATTGTGATCGCGGTGGTGGACGGTCAGCTCGCGCACGTTGGCGCGCGTGAACTCGCGGGCGCAGCGCCCGCAGATCCAGGGGTAGATCTTCAGCGCCTGTTCCCGGTAGCCCCGTTCGCGCTTCTCCGCCGCGCGGCGGGCTTCGGCGACGATGCGATCCAGTTTCTCCGGGTCGGCTGCGCTCATGGAGCTCCGTGGAATTCCCGGGAACCATTTGAAATCGCGACCGCAGCCATTTGGACCCTCATGTTGCATTGCACCCAGAGCGATGCCCGTCCGCATCCTCTGCGGGTCGGCACCCCGCTCAGGGCGTCATGGCATCGACCGGTTCGCGGTCATGGCGTTGGGGGAGATTCGTTCCCTATTCAGACGGATTTTGACATGTATCAATAGGGTGAATGAAGGGGTCGTTAGCATTCCGGGTGTGCGGGCGAGGGGGGTCGCCCGTGCGTCTCGATGCGAGGCTCGGAGGCTTGCGTGTTCAGTCAGCGGATCAGAAGCGTGATGGAGCCGAAAAAAATGCTCACGGCTCCGCCGGAGACGACCGTCAGCGAAGCCGCCAGGCTGATGGCGGACAGGAACGTCGGCGCCGTCATGATCGTAGACCGGGAGCGCCTGATCGGGATTTTCACCGAGCGCGATGCCGTATTCCGCGTCATTGCGCGGGGACTGGATACGCGGACCACCCCGGTGGGTGAAGTGATGACGACCGAACCGAAGACGGTCGATCCCGACAAGACTTTCGGGTTGGCGCTGCTGATGATGCACGAGAACGGCTTTCGCCACGTCCCGGTGATCGAAAACGGCAGACCGGTCGGGATCGTCTCGGCTCGCAATGCGCTCGATCCCGAAATGGAAGAGTTCGTCCCTGAAACGCAACGGCGAGAGCATATTCGCGATAGTCAGCTCTAGCACGTCGTATTCCCGCGCCGCCGAGCGAAGCGCGGCGGACTCAGCGCTTCCACGTCGCCCGAAGCAGGTTCTCGTCCTTGCTGTACTGTATCGCGAGGCTGCCCTTGCAGGAGTCGTGGACGCTCTCGGCGATGCTGCGCGCGAGGTGGACGTCCGTGGTCGTGACGACGGCGCCTTCGCCGCTGTCCTCGATCGCCATGATCCGCTGCACCGGGTGCGCGGCTTTCTCTTTCTCCTCGCAGTGCTTCACCAGGTTGAGGATCTCGTCGCGGTGCTCGAGAAAGTACGCGCCGCTCAGGGTCACGTAGCCGGCGGGAAACCTGTCGTGAATGCGCTGGCACGCCGGACACAGTTGCGCGTGCGCGCCCTCCGGCGCGTCGCCCCAGGACCAGCGGCCCTTGCGGTAGACGACGCCGCAGTCCGGGCAGCGCGTGGGGTCGCGAAGCTTGGCCTTCGACTTGTAGCTGTCATGTCCGAAGCCCTGCAGCAGCTGTTCCCTGCGCAGCGGCCGGAATCCGCCCCGATCGCCCTTCATGGTTGCTCCTCGCCGGGCTCCTCGCCGGGGGTCGTGCGGTGCGCCTTGGTGTCCCCGCGCACGATCCTGGCGGCCTCCTGCAGCTGGTGTTTCACGGCGTCGAAGGCATCGCGCACCGCGACGTACACGTCCTCGCTGTGGGAGCGATTGGCGACGAGCTCGTCGCCTGGAACGCGCACGTCGACGCGAACCTCGAACTGGCGGCCATTGCGGCGATGCTTTCCCGAGGCTTCGACCGCGACGCGGCAGCTGACGATGCCCGGATGGAATTCTTCCAGTTTCTCCGCGCCCTCGCGGATGCGCTCCTCGAGCGCATCCGAGCGCGGAAGGTTGCGAACCGCGATCTGAAGCGGGATCTTCACGCCGCTGCCCTGAAGCCCGATGGTCCGGCCCGGGTTCTCATTTACGCTTGCTTTTCCCGGCACGCTTGCTTCTCCTGGCCGCATTCGGTGCGCCCGCCCCGGCGGGAACCAGCAGCACCGGCGTCGAGGCGTTGCGCACGACCAGCTCGGCGTCGCTGCCCATCAGCATCCGGTTCACGCCGCGGCGCCCGTGGGTTCCCATCACGATCAGGTCGGCGCGCCAGCGCCGGGCCTGCGCGCCGATGACCTCGGACACGCGCACGCCGGCGCTTTCCCTGAGATCGGACTCGGGCCGGATTCCCTTCGCGAGCGCGAGGCGCCCGGCCGCCTGCAGGACCCGCTCGCCCCCGCGCTTCAGCTCCTCGATGATCGGCTCGATGTTGACCGCCGTTTCGGGTGTATTGAACACGATCAGCTCGTCGATGACGTGCAACAGGCGAAGCTTCGCCCGCTGGTCCTTGGCGAGCTTCAGGGCTTCCTTCAAACCGGCGGCCGAAGTCGGACTGCCGTCGACGGGAACGAGGATTCGCTTGTAAGTCACGTGTACCTCCCGGGGGGGTCAGGCGGGCCGCGCATGCTTTCAAGGTATCCGGTGGCGCCGGAGCGCTCTTGATCTAGGTCAAAACCTGATTTGTCCTCCCGCCGATTTCGTCGAGCTTCGCCTTCAGCGCGAGGCGGTCGAGCTTTTCGACCGGCAGCGCGAGCAGGTAGTTGATTCTCGTCGAAAGCTCGGCAAAGACCTTGAGGAACGCCCTTCGCTTCGCGTCATCCGCGCCCTGCGCGGCGGCGGGGTCGGGCACCCCCCAATGCGCCGTGACCGGCTGTCCGGACCAGAGCGGGCAGGTTTCGCCGGCCGCGTTGTCGCAGACGGTGATGACGAAATCGAGCTTCGGTGCCTCCGGCGCCGCGAACTCGCTCCAGCTTTTCGACCGAAGGCCGGAGGTATCGATGCGGTTCTTTTGCAGCAGCTCGATGGCGAAGGGGTTGATCTTCCCGGTCGGATGGCTCCCGGCGCTGTGGGCGAGGAAGCGGCCGCGCCCCTTCGCGTTGAGGTAGGCTTCCGCGAGCACCGATCTCGCCGAGTTTCCGGTGCAGAGGAAAAGAACATTGGGCGGGCGCATCGCCGTCCTCACGCTGCGGGCCGCAAGTCAGGCACGGCGACGTGCACGTGGAGTCGCTTCATGGGTTTTTCCTTTCATCGCAGAGGGTTGACGCTGGGCCGGCGCGCAGGACGCTCCCCCGCAGCAGTTCTCGGTGAGATAGCCCACCAGCCGGTTCATGTTCTCGAAGTCCGCCGAATAGAAGACGAAGCGCCCGTCCTGCCGGCTTCGCAGCAGGCCGGCGCGGGCCAGGTGCGCGAGGTGAAAGGAAAGCGTCGCCGGCGGCAGGTCGAGTTTCTCGCCGATCGCGCCGGCGGGCATTCCTTCGGACCCGCGCTCGACCAGCAGCCGGTAGACGGCAAGACGCGTTTCCTGCGCCAGCGCGCTCAGCGCCTCGACGATCTGCGACGTTTCCACAGTTCTAGAATAATGGTAATATCGACGCCGGTCAAGGGAGGCCCACCGAAGCAATGAGGGCGACACTGGAATCCACCGCCACGCCGGGCGCCCGCAAGCGCCTGGGCGTCTTCGAGCGCTATCTGACGGTATGGGTGGCGCTGTGCATCGTGACCGGCGTCGGCCTGGGTCAATTCTTCCCCGGAGCGTTCCGGGTGGTCGGGCGGATGGAGTTGGCGCAGGTCAACATCCCGGTCGGCGTGCTCATCTGGGTGATGATCATCCCGATGCTCGTCAAGATCGACTTCGGCGCGCTCGGCCAGGTGAAGTCGCACTGGAGGGGGATAGTCATCACGCTCTTCGTCAACTGGGCCGTCAAGCCGTTCTCGATGGCGTTCCTCGGGTGGCTCTTCATACGCCAGGTCTTCGCCTCCTACCTGCCCGCCGGCGAGCACGACAGCTACATCGCCGGGCTGATCCTTCTCGCCGCGGCACCGTGCACGGCGATGGTCTTCGTATGGAGCAAGCTGACCGACGGCGATCCGTATTTCACGCTGTCGCAGGTCGCTCTCAACGACACCATCATGGTCTTCGCCTTCGCCCCCATCGTCGCGCTGCTGCTCGGCATCGCCTCGATCACGGTGCCCTGGGCGACGCTGCTCACCTCGGTGGCACTCTACATCGTCATTCCGGTCATCCTCGCCCAGGTGTGGCGCAAGGTCCTGCTCAGGAACGGCCAGCCCGCGTTCGACGCCGCCATGGCGAGGATCGGGCCCTGGTCGGTCGGCGCGCTGCTCGCGACGCTGGTGCTGCTGTTCGCATTCCAGGGAGAGGCCATCCTGGCCCAACCGCTCATCATCGCGATGCTCGCCGTGCCGATCCTGATCCAGGTATTCTTCAACTCGGCGCTCGCCTACTGGCTGAATCGCAGCATCGGGGAAAAGCACAGCGTCGCCGGCCCCTCCGCGCTGATCGGCGCGTCGAACTTCTTCGAGCTGGCGGTGGCCGCGGCGATCAGCCTGTTCGGATTCGCCTCCGGCGCGGCTTTGGCGACGGTGGTCGGCGTGCTGATCGAAGTGCCGGTGATGCTGGCGGTCGTCGCCATCGTCAACGCGACGCGGCCGTGGTACGAGCGCGAGCCGGCATGATCGAAACCCTGAACAGCGACTGCTTCTGCGTCAGCCTGGATCCGGAGGCGCTCAGGCGTGCCATCGAAGCCGATCCGGCCGCGCGCGGCCTGGGCCGGCTGATCGAGGAACGCTGCCCGAATCTTTTTGCCGCGCTGCCACTCTTCATGTCCCGGCAGCACGTGGACGAAATGGCCGGCGTCATCGCAGCGGTGGAGGAGGTCGTCGCGCTCCCCGCGTACCGGGTCGAGGCGCTCGCCGGCGCGGCCCAGACCGCGCTCCACGATCCGGGCGCGCAAGGCGTATTCCTCGGCTACGATTTCCACATCGGCCCGCAGGGCCCGCGGCTGATAGAGATCAACACCAACGCGGGCGGCGCCCTGCTCAACGCCGTTCTCGGCCGCGCCCAGCGCGCCTGCTGCGAGGAGGTCGCCCGGCTGGTGAGCGGCCCCATCCCGTCCGACTCGCTCGAGCGGGCCTTCTTCGACATGTTCGTCGCGGAGTGGCGCGCCGCCGGCCGCGCCGGTTTGCCTGCGCGCATCGCGATCGTGGACGACGCTCCGGATGAGCAGTATCTCTACCCCGAGTTCCTGCTCTTCGCCCAGCTGTTCCGCCGCTTCGGCGCGGATGCCTCGGTCCTCGCCCCGGAGCGGCTGGCGTTCGAGAAAGGCGAGCTTCGAGACGCGGGCGGGCGCGTGGACCTTGTCTACAATCGGCTGACCGACTTTCTGCTCGACGATCCGGCGCACGCGCCCATCCGAGAGGCCTATCTTTCGGGTGCAGCGGTCGTCACGCCGCATCCGCGCGCCCATGCGCTGTACGCCAACAAGCGCAACCTCGCCCTCCTGACCGACGAGCCGCGGTTGCGGGGATGGGGCGTTCGCGAGGAAACGATCGAAACCTTGCTGCGCGGCATCCCGCGCACGGAAATCGTCTCGAAGGCCGGCGCCGAGCGGCTCTGGTCGGAGAGACGCAGACTGTTCTTCAAGCCGGCCGCGGGTCATGGCAGCAAGGCGGCGTATCGCGGCGACAAGCTGACCCGGCGCGTCTGGAGCGAGATCCTCGGCGGTCGATACGTCGCGCAGGAACTGGTGCCGCCGGGCGAGCGGCAAATCGCCACGGGCCTGGCGCTGAAAGCGGACGTGCGCAACTATGTCTATGCGGGCGAGGTGCAGCTGCTTGCGGCGCGGCTCTACCAGGGGCAGACGACGAACATGCGCACCGCCGGCGGCGGCTTCGCGCCGGTGCTCACCACGCCTGCATCCGCCGGACCCGATCGGATGGAGTGCGCGCTGCACGCCGCGCCGGCCTAACCACCGGACCGATTACCTGTTGCGGCTGACGGTCCGCGCCATCAATGGCGTGTACAACTCCTCCGCGTCGCAGCCGCGGGCATGCGCCACGGACACCAGTCGCCGATACCGCTCCAGCAGTCACCCATCGTGGCGTACTCCTTGAATGGCGTTCAGAACACGAGCACCTTGTCCGCCCATCGCGTCCAGGAACTCAGTTCTTCGAGAGTGCTGCGGCGCGTTCCCTCGATCAGCTCGGTATCGCTCACCCCCCGGGCATCCATGCAGGTGCCGCAAACGCCGACCTCCGCGCCGGCTCGCACGACCCTGCCGATCATGAGCTGAAGGTTGTAGAAGCCTTCCGGTACTTTCTGGCCGGACTTCGCGCACGCCGCCGCGTCGCCAATGAGGAACACTCGAATCTTTTCCTCCGAAGCCTTGGAAAGCGACCCGGCCAGTCGAAGTGCGTTGTAGGCGCGCTCCGTTCCGTAGGGAGGGTCGTTGAGAATGAATAGATTGTTGCTCATGGTCGTGTCCTGCTCCCGGGAATGGGTGGATCCGCATCCCAAGTTGAGGCATCTCTACTTTTACCGGATTCGGGGGAGGGCCATTTGACTTACGTCAAACATATCGGCCTGAGGTTGTTGACGCCAGGCGCTGACGAGAGTAGCCTTCGCTCTAATAATCGTTAGATCGTAAGATGAAACTATGGAGAATCGCGAAGTCAAGAATCTCCTATATGAGCAGGTAGCGCGCATCGGCAAGGCGGCATCGAGTCCGAAGCGGCTGGAGCTGATCGAATTATTGAGCCAGTGCGAAAAGACGGTCGAAACCCTGGCCCGGGACGCGGGGCTCAGCGTCAAGCTCACCAGCGCCCATCTCAAGGAACTGAAAGCGGCGCGTCTCGTGGACAGCCGCAAGGACGGCAAGTACGCGTACTACCGGCTCGCCGACCCCGCGGTGGCCGGTTTCTGGGTGAACCTGCGTGCGCTCGCGGAAGAGCGGCTGCTGGATCTGCAGGGTGCGCTGCGAACGTTTGTTAACGAGCCGGAGAAGCTCGCTCCTGCCGACAGCAAAACGCTTCTTATCAAGGCAAAGAAGGGAGACGTGATCGTCATCGATGTTCGTCCGCAAGAGGAATATCAGGCCGGACATCTACCCTATGCCCGCTCGCTGCCGTTGCCCGAGCTGAAGAAACGGCTCTCTGAGCTTCCCCGGAACAAGGAGATCATCGCTTACTGTCGTGGGCCGTTTTGCATGATGGCAAAGGACGCGGTCGCCCTGCTGCGGCGACGCGGCTACAGGGCCACGAGGCTGGAGGCAGGCGTGAGCGAGTGGCGCGCGGCGGGTCTGCCTGCTGCCGCGGAGAGATGAGCATCCGCGGCGCTTGCAATGTCTCTGCTGGCACGTGCTGAGCATGGCGAACGGCAGCGGACCGCGCACTGCCGATCGAGGACGATTCAAAGGAGAAAGGCCTGATGTTTTTCAAGCAACTTGCTACAAAGGAATCGAGCCTGTCCTACTTCTTCGGTTGCGGCACGCTGGGTAAGGCGGTCGCGGTGGATGTGGTCGCCGGCGACGAAGAGTGGTTCATCGAGGCGGCGCGGAAGGCCAACGTCAAGATCACGCACGTGATCGATACTCATCTCCACGCGGACCACTACTCCGGGGGGCGCAGACTGTCCCGGCTCGTTGGAGCGGCCTACTGCCTGCACGAGAGCGGCGCGGAGGTGGTGAGGTTTCCATTTCACGAACTGAGAGACAACGAGACGATCGAAGCCGGAAACGTGATCATCAAGGTGCTCCACACGCCGGGCCATACCATGGACAGCGTATGTCTCCTGGTGACCGACAAGCGCCGCGGCGAGGAGCCCTGGTTTGTGATCACAGGGGACACGCTCTTCGTCGGGAATGTCGGGCGTCCCGATCTCGCCGGGCGCGAGAAGGCGATGGCTGCGATCCTCTTCGACAGCCTGCACGCCAGGCTGCTGACGTTGCCCGATGAGATCGAGATTTTCCCGGGGCATCAGGCAGGAAGCGTCTGCGGGGTCGGGCTGTCGGGGAAACCCTCTTCCACCATCGGCTTCGAGAAACGCTTCAACTTGGGTCTGCGCATCAACGACAAGGAAGAATTCGTGAGTTTCCTCACGAGCGAGATTCCGCCGCGTCCGGCCGAAATGGACAGGATGGTCGCCGCAAACATCGCGGCGTAGGCACCAGCCGGCGCGAGGGAACTGGTTCGGCGCCGACTCCGCCGCTGTCTCGCCTCGCAACGCGATGAGCGACAAATCCCTATGAACGACAGGTCTTGGACCGCGGCGGAAGCCGTCTACGTCCGCGGCATCCGCGCCAATCTCCACCAATTCATCCAGCAGGCGATCCAGGTCTTCTTCGTGGGCCTGGTGATCGGTATGGAGCGCAACGTGCTGCCCGTGCTGAGTCAGGATTTCGGCGTGCCCAAGGGGTCATTCCTTTTCCTCATGTCTTTCGTGGTGTCCTTCGGTTTCGTCAAGGGCGTCCTGAATTTCGCAGCCGGACGCCTGTCCGAGCACATCGGGCGCAAGAAGGTCCTGCTGTTGGGCTGGCTGGCAGCGCTGCCGATTCCTTTCATGATTCTCCACGCCCCGAGCTGGGGCTGGATCGTGGCAGCGAACGTGTTTCTCGGCATCAACCAGGGCTTCGCCTGGACCATGACCGTGACGAGCAAGGTGGACATCACGCGCGCTGAGCAACGCGGATTCGCCACGGGAGTGAACGAGTTCGCGGGCTACGCGGCGGTGGCCATCGCCGGGGTCGTGACGGCCTACTTGACGGTCGCATACGGGCCCCGCGACGCGCTCTTCGGTTTCAGCCTCGCAGTGATCCTCGTCGCCATCCTGACGGCATTGCTGTTTATCGAGGAAACATTGCCTTGGGCAAGAGCGGAGGGCGCGCAGCACGCGAACGGCACCTACGTCGGCCACAAGCCGCGCTTCGCCGCTGGAGTGTCCGAGCATCCCGGCATGTGGGAGGTGTTCACCCTGGTGTCCTTCCGGAATCGGACCTTCAGGTCGTTCGCGCAAGCGGGAGTAAGCAACAAGCTCGCCGATGCGCTGCTCTGGGTGCTCTTTCCCGTTTTCTTGCACGAACGCGGCCTGAACATCGTGCAAATCGGCTGGATCACGGGAGTCTACGGCGCGGTTTGGGGCGGATCCCAGCTCTGGACCGGGGCCTTGTCGGATGCGGTCGGGCGCAAGAAAACCATCGTCGCCGGCCTCTGGGTGCTCGGCCTGGGCACTGCAGCGGTGACGCTGGTGGAAGGGACGACTGCCTGGATCGTCACGGCCGCGGTCATGGGGGTCGGCATGGCTCTGCTCTATCCGAATCTCATCGCCGCCGTGGCGGATATATCGCATCCCGCCTGGCGCAGCACCGCGCTCGGCGCATACCGCTACTGGCGCGACACGGGCTACGCCATCGGCGCAATCGCCCTGGGCCTGGTAGCCCAGTGGAGGGATGATGTGGCTGCCGCGTTCTGGTTTACCACCATCGTTCTCGGCCTGTCGGGCTTGTGGGTAGCGTTGCAGGCCGAGGAAACCCACCCGCGCCTGAACCCGGCGGATCCCGCGCGCTGATCCAGGCCGGGTTCGCGCCCGATGCGGGTATGGCGCCGAATTCAGGCGCGGTGGAGATTTCAACGTAGAGGCGCGCGCGATGACGCGGCAACAATACGATGCCTGGTATCACACGGCCCGCGGCCGCCCCTTCGGCGGCTTCATCGCCGCGGCCGCTCGGGAAAAGTTTCGCGGCAGTGCCGCGCCCGAAGGACCTGACCCAATCAGGCGCTGAGCCAGCGGTCGTTCTCCCCTCTCCGAAGTCGCAGGAACCGAGCGCGGTCGAAATCGCGACCTACCTTTCGGTCACCGGGCGCTCCGGAAGCAGGCGAATGCTTCCATGAAGCGCATACGCCCGTTCCACGACCGAGGACTGCGCAGGACAAAGGCGATTGATCCACGTCAAACCTCGCGGCGCACCCTCGTTCAGACTGTCCAGTATTGACGCGAATTCCTGCACGCGCGGCTGCCCTTTGTTGATCGCTCCTTCGTCCTCGACGTCCCTGCGCGGCTTGTCCGCCGCCGAAGCCGCCCGGCGCCTCCGGGAGGACGGGCCGAACAGTCTTCCGGTTGCCAGGCGCCCGGGCGCCGTCGCGCTCGCGATTGAAATCCTGCGCGAACCGATGTTCCTGCTCTTGTGCGCGGCTTCCGGAATCTATCTGCTGATCGGCGATGTCACGGAGGCGCTGATCCTCGCGGCGTCGATCGTCGTCGTCATCGCCATCACCGTCGCCCAGAGGATGAGGACCGAGCGCGCGCTCGAGGCCCTGCGCGACCTTTCCAGCCCGCGGGCGCTGGTGATCCGCGATGGCTTGCAGAGCCGCATCGCGGGGACCGAAATCGTGCGCGGCGACATGCTGGTTCTCTCGGAGGGGGACCGCGTTGCCGCCGACGCGCGTCTCCTTGCCGCGAACGATCTCATGGTGGACGAGTCGCTGCTGACCGGCGAATCGCTTCCTGCGCAAAAGCGCCTGCGCTCGGAAGGCGCTCCGGCACGGGAGAGCGGGGTGTATTCCGGCACGCTCGTGGTGAAGGGTCACGGCTATGCCGAGGTCTCCGCCACCGGTCCCCGCAGCGAATTCGGCCGGATCGGCCGGGTCCTGGGTCAGATCGCGCCCGAGAGGACCAAGCTCGAGCGCGAGACGGCGAGGATCGTCAAGCTCGTGGCCGCGTTTGCCGTGGGCTTGAGCGCGCTGGTCGCCTTGCTGCACGTGGCGCTGCGCGGCGGCTGGGTGGAGAGCATCCTCGCCGGACTCACGCTCGCGATGGCGATCCTGCCGGAGGAATTTCCGGTCGTCCTCATCGTGTTCCTTGCGCTCGGGGCGTGGCGCATCGCGCGTCACGGCGTGCTGACGCGGCGCATGCCGGCGATCGAGATGCTCGGCGCCGCGACCGTCCTGTGCGTGGACAAGACCGGGACGCTCACGGAGAACCGCATGGCGGTGAAAGAGGTCCTTGCCGGGGGCGATTGGGTCGATCTCGCCCCCGACGCGCCGCTTTCGCGCGAGGCCCGCGAGGTGCTCGCGCACGCCGCGCTTGCGAGCGAGCTCGCGCCCTTCGACCCGATGGAGAACGCGGTTCTCGCGGCCGCTTTGCGCCACTCCCCGGA
>JBATEB010000023.1:0-6112 GCA_049663805.1 Burkholderiales bacterium
GTCCGGCTCCGGCCGCGCCGCAAACGCCGTCGTCCCCGGCCGGGCCCGGGCGGAACGGGCATGGGATGCGCGGAAAGTGAAGCCCAGGATGAGAACGCTGAGCCTCGGTCTTGCGGCTTTTCTCGGCGGCTGCGCCGCATTTTCCCCGGACGGCGGTTTCGGGACGGTGGAGTCGATCGCCAGGGAGCGCCTGGACAAGGACCTGATCTGGGCGCGCAGCGATGCCGACGCCGACGACATCCGGGCCAGAGTCGGCGAGCTGCTCGCCTCCCCGCTCTCGGTCGACGACGCGGTGCAGGTCGCGCTCCTCAACAACCGGGGATTGCAGGCCGGCTACGCCGAGCTCGGGATCGCCGAAGCCGATCTGGTTCAGGCGGGCCGACTGCCCAATCCGCGGCTCTCCTACCTGCGCCTGGGCCGCGGCGACGAGCTCAAGACCGAAACCGTCATCGGCTTCAACATCCTGTCGCTTCTCACCCTGCCGCTCGCCGCCAAGGTGGAAGCGCGCCGATTCGAGCAAACCCGATACGAAGTGGCGGGCGAGGTGCTGCGCGTGGCCTCCGAGACCCGCCGCACCTACTTCCAGGCCCTTGCCGCGGAGGAATCCGTCCGTTACCTGGATCAAGTCAAGGTCGCGGCCGGGGCGGGCGCCGATCTGGCGCGGCGAATGGCGCAAGCGGGAAACTGGAGCAAGCTCACGCAGATGCGCGAGCAGGTCTTCTATGCCGACGCAACGGCCCAGCTCGCGCGCGCCACGCAGGCGAGGGCGACCGAGCGCGAGCGGCTTACCCGCCTCATGGGGCTGTGGGGAAGCGGCATCCAGTTCAAGCTGCCCGAACGCCTTCCCGATCTGCCGGCCGCCCCGCGCGAACTCGCCAATATCGAGTCGCTGGCGCTCGAGCAGCGGGTGGACATCCAGGCTGAAAGGCGGCGAACCGAAGCGGTCGCGCGATCACTGGGGCTGACTCGCGCGACTCGCTTCATCAACGCGCTCGAACTCGCGTGGGTCCTCGAGCGCGAAGGTCCCGGCCGGAAGACGGGCTATGAAGTGAGCCTCGAGCTGCCGATCTTCGACTGGGGCGGCGCCCGCGTGGCTAAAGCCGAAGCGATCTACATGCGAGCGGTCAATCGCGTCGCGGAGACGGCGATCAACGCGCGCTCCGAAGTGCGCGATGCTTACTCGGCTTACCGCACCGCCTTCGATCTCGCCAGGCATTACCGCGACGAGATCGTTCCCTTGCGCAAGAGAATCTCCGAAGAGAACGTGCTGCGATACAACGGCATGCTGATCGGAGTTTTCGAGCTGCTCGCCGACGCGCGGGAGCAGGTGGCGAGCGTCAATGCCTATATAGAGGCATTGCGCGGTTTTTGGGCCGCCGACGTCGAGTTGCAGGCGGCACTGACCGGGAAATCGACCGGGATGTCGAGCGCCGCGACGAGCGCACCCGCGCCGGCAGCGAAGGCCGCGGGCGGGCACTGACCGATGACCAGGCTCAACAGGAAACCGACCATGGTTACTCGTCGAAACTTTCTCCGCGGGTCGGGCGTCGCGGTACTGGGCGCGGCGATGGTGTCCCGGGTCCAGGCCGCGTCGCTGCCCGAGGCCCCGAGCCAGGCGAGGCCCGCTACGCAGTCGCCGCTCGTGCCTCCCAACGGCCCTCCCTACCACCCGGTTGCGACCCTGAACGGCTGGTCGCTGCCCTGGCGCATGAACAACGGCTGGAAGGAGTTTCATCTGGTCGCCGAGCCGGTCGTACGCGAGCTCTCGCCGGGGATGAAAGCGAACTTGTGGGGCTACAACGGACAGAGCCCCGGGCCGACGATCGAATGCGTCGAGGGGGACCGGGTGCGCATCTTCGTCACCAACCGGCTGCCCGAGCATACGACCATCCACTGGCATGGAATCCTCCTTCCCAACGGCATGGACGGCGTGGGAGGACTGACGCAGAAACACATCCCCGTGGGCAAGACCTACGTCTACGAGTTCCAGATGAAGCATTCGGGCACGTTCATGTACCACCCGCACGCCGACGAGATGGTGCAGATGGCGATGGGCATGATGGGCTCGCTCGTGGTGCACCCGCGCAACACGAACCAGCACCGCGTCGATCGGGACTTCGTGTTCCTGCTCAACGCCTTCGACATCGATCCGGGCAGCTTCACGCCCAGGATCAGCACCATGACGGACTTCAACCTATGGTGCTTCAACAGCCGGGTGTTCCCGGGGATCGACCACCTCGCCGTGCGCAGGAACGACCGGGTGCGCATTCGCATCGGAAATCTGACGATGACGAACCATCCGGTCCATATCCACGGCCACAATTTCGGCGTGACCTGCACCGACGGCGGCTGGGTGCAAAGGAGCGCGCAATGGCCGGAGACGACGGTGGACCTGCCGATCGGCGCGCTGCGCGCGGTGGAATTCGTGGCCGACGCCCCCGGGGACTGGGCGTTTCACTGCCACAAGTCGCACCACACCATGAACGCGATGGGCCACAACGTTCCCACCATGATCGGGGTCGATCATCGCGAAGTGGCCGACAGGATCACGCGCCTGGTGCCCGATTACATGGTGATGGGCGAGCGCGGCATGGCCGACATGGGCGAAATGGAGATGCCCCTGCCCGACAACACGCTGCCGATGATGACGGGACAGGGGCCGTTCGGCGCGATCGAGATGGGCGGAATGTTCACCGTCGTCAAGGTGCGCGAAGGCCTTGCGCGCGACGACTACAGGGATCCGGGCTGGTACAAGCATCCGGCTGGCACGGTCGCTTACGAATGGACGGGCGAACCGCCGAAAGCGGTGCGCGCGCCCACGCCCTCTCCCGATGCCGAGACGCTCGCGGTTCGTCGCGGCGGCGGGCCTTCCCGTCACTGACCTCAACCACCAACCCAGCACCAGGAGATTATCGATGAAGCACATGCTGTTCCTTTCCTTCCTGATCGCGTTGACTCCGATTGCCGCCCAAGCCCACGGTGACAGCAACGCCACCCGAGCGGCACCGAAACGGGGTGCTCCGATCGAGGAAAAGGCCTTCGGTCGCGCAGGCGATCCGCAGCAGGTCAGTCGCACGGTCCGCATCGTCGGCACCGACGACATGCGCTACACGCCCGCCGAGATCCGCGTCCGGCGGGGCGACACGGTGAAGTTCGTCGTGCGCAACGGCGGGAAGCAGTTGCACGAGACTGTGCTCGGCACCCTGCCCGAGCTCGAGGAGCACTACGAGCTCATGAAGAAGTTCCCGGACATGGAACACGACGAGCCGCACATGGTGCACCTCAAGCCCGGTGAAACGGGTGAGATGGTCTGGCAGTTTACGAAAGCGGGCGAGTTTTACTTCGGCTGCCTCATGCCCGGCCACTTCGAGGCCGGGATGATCGGAAAAATCGTCGTGCGCCGCTAAACTGAACTCGCAGAGAAAGGAGATCGATATGCTTTGCAGGTTCTGCTTAAGCGTCGCGCTCGTGTCGGCAAGCGGAATCGTGCCTCTAGCTGCTTCCGCACAGACCGAAAACCAGGCGGTGCCATCCGCGCCGGCCGGCAGGGACGTGGTGTCGACAGCCGGGGTGGTGCGCAAGGTCGACAAGGAGGCGGGCAAGGTCACGATACGGCACGAGCCGCTCAGGAATCTGGACATGCCGGCGATGACCATGGTGTTTCGCGTCAAGGACCCGGTCATGCTCGAACAGCTGAAGCCCGGCGACAAAATCAGTTTCGTGGCGGAGAAGGTAGAGGGAAACTACACGGTGATGCGTTTTGAACCCGCGAAATGAAACACCGCGGACGGGTGGGGTGAACGGCGTGACTCGCTCGCGGGCGAAATGGTGAAGGTGTGACGGGTACCGAGGCGTTTGATCTGGATCAATTCTATTACCCGCGAAGATGAGAGCATCATTACCCGTTCCGGAGTTCCCGATGTTACTGGATGGTATGGTGAAAAGGACTGCGATCGACCGGCGGCAGCGAGGTGCGCGCGTTGCATTCATCGTGCTCGCGAGCCTTACGCTGTCGCTCCTGCCTTTACGCGCGTTGTGCGAACCCGGACACCAGACCACGCACCAGGAGACGTCCGATCTTTGCTGCACGAGCATCGACGACAGTGCCCTCGTAAAGTCGGTCGCGCCGGACCTGTCGGGAGGGCCGGATACGGCGCCACTCTTCATGGTCCTTGTCTCGGCGCTGGTCCTCTACGGGTTCGCGCTCCGACGCCTGCGGATGGCCGGCGCACCTCCTCCATCGCGTTCCTATTACGCCCGCTCCTCGCGCATTCAGCGCTGAACGTCCGTTTCCCGGAAGTCTGCATTCGACGCCTTGTAGTGCGGCGAGCCCGCATCACGGCGCGGACGGCAACGAATTTCGATCCGACTTTGTTCAGATGATAAAGGAGTGACATGTGGGGCTACATGGGAGACATGGGCTGGGGCTCCGGATGGGGCTGGTTCGGCTTGACGCACACGCTGCTGTGGTGGGTGCTGCTCATCCTGGGTATCGCGGTGCTCGCGAGATGGTTGTTCGGCGGCAGGCGTGAAAGCGGCGATCGGGCGCTCGAGGTGCTCAAGGAACGCTACGCCCGCGGCGAGATCGGCAAGGAAGAGTACGAACAGAAAAGGCGCGACTTGGCGGTATGACACGCCGGGAGCTTCGAATTCATCACTGAAAGGAAGGAGAATCATCCATGATTACGCGACGCTCTTTCGTGAGCGCAACCGCTGCCGCGCTTGCGCTCGCGACCTTCGGCCGCGCGCGCGCGCAGTTGCAACCCCTGGTGAGCGTGTACAAGAGCCCCACCTGCGGCTGCTGCGGAGAATGGGTGAAGCACATGCGAGCAAGCGGCTTCCGGGTCGAGACGCACGAGATCGCCGACGTGACGCCGTTCCGGCGGCGGTACGGTGTCCCCGATCATCTGGCGTCCTGCCACACGGCGGTGGTCGGCGGCTACGCGATCGAAGGGCATGTGCCCGCCTCCGATATCGCGCGGCTGCTGCGCGAAAGACCGAAGGTGAGAGGCCTCGCGGTGCCGGGCATGGTCCCGGGGTCGCCTGGCATGGAGCAAGGTCCACCGCAGCCCTACGAGACGCTCGCGTTCGACGCTCGCGGCAGCCGGGTCTTCGCGCGGCATTGACCAGGCGCCGCGCTGCTGGAACTCACCGCCCTGATCGCGTTCCAGAATCTGTCGAGCAAGTTCAACGCCGCCCCGCGCGAGGTTTGTGCGCGGTCCAGGAGGATATCCGGAAATGAGCGACCCGTTCCCGGATCAGGCCCTCTTTCGCACAAGGAGCAGATGAAATGTCAGGCAAATACGTATTCGGCAAGATAGTGAAGATGTCCTACGACCAGGCGATCGAGCGCGCGACCGAGGCGCTCGCCAAGGAGGGCTTCGGCGTGCTCACCGAGATTGACGTTGCCGCGACTCTGAAGAAAAAACTCGGCAAGGAGATGCCGCCCTACAAGATCCTCGGCGCCTGCAATCCGCAGTTCGCGCACCGCGCGCTCGAAGCCGAGCCGCAGATCGGAGCGCTCCTGCCCTGCAACGTGGTGGTGCGGGTGGACGCGGGCGGCAAAACGGTCGTCGAGATCATGGACCCGCGGGCGGTGCTGCAGCTCGTCGATCGCCCCGAAATCGCCGCGATCGCCGGCGAGGTGCGGGCGCGCCTGGAGCGCGTGCTCGCGTCGCTCTAGGAGACCGACCTCACCATGGCTGTTCAGCGTGCCTCGACCCGATTTTGGGGCTTCGGCGCGCTCGCCTTCGGGCTGCTGCTCGCGGTGTATTTCGGCGCGGTTTCGCTGGTCTCGGGCTGGCGTTTCACGCTGGACCAGTTCTCCGCGTTCTGGTTCTACATCGTGCCGCTCGCCGCGGGCTTCGGCGTGCAGGTGGCGCTCTACATGAAGCTTCGCGAAGTCGTCCGCCGCGGGGTGGGAACCGGTTCCATGGTCGCGGCTTCCGGCACGACCTCGACCGCGGCCATGATCTCCTGCTGCGCCCACTATCTCGTCAACGTCGCTCCCGTTCTGGGGGCGACCGGCCTGGTGACCTTTGCGGCCCAGTACCAGGTCGAATTCTTCTGGGTCGGGCTCGCGTTCAACGCCGCGGGCATCGCCTATGTCGGC
>JBATEB010000024.1:0-3306 GCA_049663805.1 Burkholderiales bacterium
GGGGGACAACGTGAAGATGGTGGTGACCCTGATTGCGCCGATCGCGATGGAGCAGGGCCTGCGCTTTGCCATCCGCGAGGGCGGCAAGACCGTCGGCGCCGGCGTCGTCGCCAAAGTGATCGAGTAGACATGGAGAACCAGAAGATCCGGATCCGGCTCAAGGCGTTCGATTACCGCCTGATCGACCAGTCGGCGCTCGAGATCGTCGATACCGCGAAGCGCACCGGCGCCGTCGTAAAGGGGCCCGTGCCGCTGCCGACGCGCATCGAGCGGTTCGACGTGTTGCGCAGTCCGCACGCCGACAAGACCTCGCGCGACCAGCTCGAGATCCGGACGCATCTGCGCCTGATGGACATCATCGATCCCACCGACAAGACGGTGGACGCGCTGATGAAGCTCGACCTGCCGGCCGGCGTGGACGTGGAGATCAAGCTATGACCTTGGGACTGGTCGGCCGAAAGGTCGGCATGACCCGCGTATTCACCGATGACGGCGATTCGCTGCCGGTGACGGTGCTCGACGTGTCGGACAACCGCGTTGCGCAGATCAAGACTGCCGCGACCGACGGCTACAGCGCGGTTCAGGTCGCCTTCGGCAAGCGCCGCGCCTCGCGCGTGAGCAAGCCCGCGGCGGGCCATTTCGCCAAGGCTGCGGTGGAAGCGGGTCGCCTCCTGCGCGAGTTCCGCGTGAGCGACAAGGAACTCGAGAATTTCAAGGTCGGTGGCAAGGTCGGGGTCGACATCTTCAAGGTGGGACAGAGGGTGGATGTCTCGGGCACCTCGCAAGGCAAGGGCTTCGCCGGGGTCATCAAACGCCACCACTTCTCGTCGAACCGCGCCAGCCATGGCAATTCGCTCTCGACGAACAAGCCGGGCTCGACCGGCCAGGCGCAGGATCCCGGGCGGGTATTTCCGGGAAAGCGCATGGCGGGGCATCTGGGCGCCGCGCGGCGCACCGCGCAGAACCTGGAGATCGTGCGCATCGACGCCGAGCGGCAGTTGCTGCTGGTGAAGGGATCGATCCCCGGAAGCCGCGGCCGGGATATCGTGGTCCGACCGACCTCCCGGGCGGCACGACCGGTGGTCGCTGTGGCCAAGCCCGCCGGCAAGGCTCCGTCCGCGGCGGCGTCGAAGGCGGCCCCCAAGGCGGCCCCCAAGGCGGCCCCGGCTCCCGCGGCGAAAGCGAGCGCGTGATGGAACTCAAGCTCATCAACGAGCAGGGCAAGAGCGCCGCAACGGTTGCTGCGCCCGACGCGTTATTCGGGCGCGAATTCAACGAATCGCTGGTGCACCAGGTCGTCACCGCTTATCAGGCGAATTCCCGCCGCGGCACGCGCGCGCAGAAGGGGCGCAGCGACGTCCGCCACTCGCACAAGAAGCCGTGGCGACAAAAAGGGACCGGCCGCGCCCGTTCGGGCGACGTCGCCAGCCCCCTGTGGCGGGGCGGCGGCAAGATTTTCCCGAACCTGCCGGACGAGAACTTCTCGCACAAGCTCAACCGCAAGATGTATCGCGCCGGGATGTGCTCGATTCTCTCGCAGCTGGTACGGGAGGAGCGGCTGAAGATCGTCGAGGATTTCAGCCTGCAAGCGCCCAAGACCAAGCTTCTGGCGGAAAAGATCAGGCAGATGGGGCTCGATTCTGCGCTCGTCATCACCGATGAAGTCGACCAGAACCTGCTGCTTTCATCCCGCAACCTGCACAACGTGCGGATTCTCGACGTTCATCACGCGGACCCGGTGTCGCTGATCCGGTTCGATCACGTCATCCTGACGAGGAAGGCGATGGCGAAATTCGAGGAAATCCTGAAATGAGTTCGGGTCCGGACAAGGAACGCTTGTTGCAGGTTCTCCTCGCCCCCCAGGTGTCCGAGAAGAGCACCTTCGTCGGGGAAAAGAACAATCAGTACGTATTCCGCGTTGTGGCGGATGCAACCAAGCCCGAAATCAAGGCCGCCGTGGAACTCATGTTCAAGACCAAGGTGAAGGCGGTCCGGGTGGTGAACGTGAAGGGCAAGGAAAAGCGATTCGGGCGCTTCGAAGGCCGCCGCCGCAGCTGGAAAAAGGCCTATATCTCCCTTGCGCAGGGCCAGGAAATCAGCTTCCAAGCTCCGGAGTAATCCATGCCGCTCGTCAAAGTCAAACCCACCTCGCCCGGACGGCGCCACGTCGTCAAGGTGGTGAATCCCGGCCTGCACAAGGGCGGGCCTTATCACCGGCTCGTGGAAAAGCAGTCGAAGAAGGCGGGCCGGAATGTACACGGCCATATCACGATGCGCCATCAGGGCGGCGGCCACAAACAACACTACCGCGTCGTCGACTTTCGCCGCAACAAGGACGGTATCACCGCTCGCGTGGAGCGGATCGAGTACGACCCGAATCGCAGCGCCAATCTTGCGCTGCTCTGCTATGCGGACGGAGAGCGTCGCTACATCATCGCCCCCAAGGGGTTGACGGTCGGAACGCAGCTCCTGTCGGGCGTGGAGGCGCCGATCAAGCCCGGCAACACCCTGCCGCTCAGGAACATCCCGGTCGGATCGACCGTCCACTGCATCGAGATGCAGCCCGGCAGGGGCGCGCAGCTTGCCCGCGCCGCCGGGACCGCGGTGCAGTTGCTCGCCCGCGAAGGAAGCTACGCGCAGCTGCGCCTGCGCTCGGGCGAGATCCGGAAGGTGCACGTCGAGTGCCGGGCGACCATCGGCGAAGTGGGTAACGAGGAACACAGCCTGGAGTCGATCGGCAAGGCCGGCCGCGTCAGATGGCGCGGGGTGCGGCCCACGGTTCGGGGAGTCGCGATGAACCCGATCGATCACCCCCATGGCGGCGGCGAAGGCAAGACCGCGGCCGCGCAGGATCCCGTAAGCCCCTGGGGCACGCTTGCGAAGGGTTACAAGACGCGAAAGAACAAGCGTACGCGCGGAATGATCATTCAGTTCAGGCACAAGAAACGGGACAAAGGCTAGACCATGGGACGCTCGGTCAAGAAGGGTCCTTTCGTGGACCATCACCTGATGAAGAAAGTCGACGCGGCGCGCGCGACGAGCGACAAGCGCCCGATCAAGACGTGGTCGCGGCGCTCCACGATCCTGCCGGATTTCGTCGGGCTGACGATGGCCGTTCACAACGGCAAGCAGCATGTACCGGTGTACATCTCCGAGAACATGGTGGGGCACAAACTCGGCGAGTTCGCCCTGACCCGGATTTTCAAGAGCCACGGCATGGCGGACAAGAAGGTGCTCGAAGCCGCGGCCGCCGCCAGATCCGGCGGGGGAGCACACGGGCCCGGCGGCACGCCGGCGGCGCCCGCC
>JBATEB010000025.1:0-5464 GCA_049663805.1 Burkholderiales bacterium
GCAGGCCGGAGCGCACGAGGAGGAGCACAACGCCTCGATCCACGGCATGAAGTGGCTGCAGCAGGGCTCGGGCCACGGCACCTCGCCCAACTCGGGCTGGAGGAACTCGCAGGCCGCGGGCATCTCCGAGCAGTTCACGCTCACGACCCCGGTGCTGCCGACCGAGGACTCGCTGCCGCAGAACCAGATCGACTACCTCTACACCATGGACTCCGGCAACGACGGCTGGTGGAGCGGCACCTGGGGCATCATCCGGGCGCACTCGAACCTCGCGCCCAACCTGGTTTCGCTGCCGCAGTCGCAGGTGCCGGTGGTGCTCACCCCCGCCACGCAGGCCGGCTTCGTCGGCGTGTGCCCGGCGAACGCACCCGTGCGCAACTTCGACATCACGGTGGTGGAAGCGAACAGGGCGCTGCCCGCGAACGCCAACGTGTCCATCCAGGACCTGTTCCCGAACGGTCACGAGGGAGGTTCCCCCGCGGCCAACGGCGGCACGCTGGTCTACAATCACCGCACGACGACGGTGGGCGGCCAGACGGTCAACATCGACGGAGTGAACGTGGTGCTGCCGACGCACCAGGGTCCGTTGCATGACCCGACGGCGCTGCTCTACGTGAAGACTTCGGATCTCGTGCAGCAGGGCAATAACCTCGTGCTCGCCGCCAACGCGCCGATCGAGCCGCTGGTCATGCGCGCGAACGCCGGCGACTGCATCACCGTCACGCTGCGCAACAGACTGACAGGCAACGTTCCCGAGCTGGTCACCTACAGCACGCTGATAGGCGCCGTGAAGCGCGACCGGTTCAATCTGGAGGGCTCCACCACGTTCCAGACCAACCTCGTCCAGGGGTCCTCCTTCGTCGGCCTGCATCCGCAACTGGTGCAGTTCGATCCGAGCCGGGCCGACGGCACGGTGGTCGGCCTGAACGACCGCGGCCTGAACAACGGTCTGGCGGGCCTGACGCCGCCGACGGGCGTGGAGGTGGTGCGCTGGTACGCGGGCGACATCGCCGCGACCAAGGTGGGCGGGCAATACGCGCTCACCGCAACCCCGATCGAGTTCGGCGGCGTGAGCCTCATACCGGCGGACCGGATCAAGCAGGGAGCGAAGTCGCTGGTCGGCACGCTCGTCATCGAGCGCCAAGGCGCCACCTGGGCCGAGAACAGCACCAATTTCGACCATCAGGACGGCTCCGGCACTCGCGCGACGCGCGCGCAGGCCGACGTCTGCCCGGGCGGACAGAACCCGTGCACGATGGCCGCGGCGGGTGCGCTGCGCAGCCTCTCGGTGGTGCTGACCAAGGCGAACACGCAGTACTACCGCGACAGCTCGCCGGTCGAGCACATCAACGGCGAGGCCGTCGGCATCCCCGAGGACAGCCAGGAAGCGAGCGGCATGGCGCTCAACTACGGTATCGAGCCCCTCTGGTTCCGCTTCGGACTGGTGCCGCAGGCGCCGTTCAACAACCAGCCGGGCGGCTTCGGCGGCGTGCCCAACTCGCACCAGGCGTACAGCAACATCCTCACGGCGAACCAGGACCCGGCCACCCCGGTGCTGCAAGCCAGCGCGGGCAAGGAAGCGCGCATGCACGTGGTCGTGCCGCACGGCACCACCCGCGGAACGACGATCAACGTCCACGGGCACCTGTGGCAGCGCCAGCCCTACGTCTGCGAAGGTTCGGCGCGCAACCTGCTGACCGGCGCGTGCACCATGACCGAGGTCGGCTCGCGCAACATCGGATTGAGCCCGTACGAGTCAGCGCTCTACCAGGGCGCGAACGAAAGCGTCACCCCGGCCTCGCACTGGACGTTCCGGTTCCCGAGCGCGGGCGGCGGCAACGCGGTCCTGGGCGACTACCTGTTCCGCGACAACGCCGGCTTCGGCAACACCGCCGGGGTGTGGGGGATCCTGCGGGTGCAGTAGCGGTAAGAGGTTAGATGGCGTGGCGCGGCAAACCATGCCGTGCCGAGGGTGCAGCCCCCACGAGGGGCTGCACTTGTTTTCCTGGGCTGAGCGGGAACGGCGCTTTTGCCGCCCGACCGGCCCCCGACTTCCGAGGTACGAAATGTCCACGACAATACACGCTCGTTACGTCTCGGCCGCCGCCGCGGTCGCCTTCGCGTCCGTTTTCTCCGCCGCGGTCGCGGCCGGCGCCCCCCTGCCTGAAGGCGCTCAACCCGGCTCGGTGCCGGATCGCTACGCGAGGGAGGGTGTCGTCATCGAGTTCAGCGCCGCCCCCGCGCAGGGGGCGGCGAGCCGCGAGCTGATGGAGGGGGAGTTCGCCGACCTGCGCTTCAAGCTCACCGACGAGGCGAGCGGCCAGCCGCTGCGCGGCAACAACCCCGGCGCCTGGCTGGACATCGGCAGCGTCATCCAGGGCCAGCCGCGCGCGGAAGTGAAATCGTGCAAGGACAAGGTCGCGCTGTACATGAGGGGCATCGTCGGCCTGCGGCCGATGCTCGACCTGAACAGCTACTACGTTCTGGCGCTGAACCGGGATGCGAGCATCTCGGTCATCGATCCGCTGGTGTCGCTCGCGCGCGCGACCAGCACCCTCGCGCGCATCCAGATCGCGCGGCCGGGCGCCGACTGGGTGAAAAGCGCCGACGGCAAGCGCATCTACATCAGCATGCCCTTCGCCGGCCAGGTGGCGGTGGTCGACGCCGACCGCTTCACGGTGCTCGCCAACGTCGCAGCCGGGCGCAGCCCGACGCGCGTCTTTCTGCAGCCCGACGGGCGCTACCTGTGGGTCGGCAACGACGCCAAAGCCGCCGACGCGAGCGGCGTGACCGTGATCGACACCGAGACCCTGAAGCCGGTCAAGAGCTTCCTCACCGGAAGCGGGCATCACGAGATCGCCGTCTCGGAGGACAACCGCATCGCCTTCGTCACCAACCGCGACGCCGGGACGGTGAGCCTGATCGACGTGCGCGAGCTGAAGGCCCTGCGCGACATCAAAACCGGCGGCGTGCCCATCTCCGTCGGCTACTCGGCGCTCGCTCGCGGGGCCTATGTCGCCGACGGCAAGGGCGGCGGCGTGAGCGTGCTCGCGGCGCCGGATTTCGAGCTGGTCAAGCGCATCGCGCTCAAGCCCGGGCTGGGGCCGCTGCGCTTCACGCTCGACGGGCGCTACGCCTTCGTCGTCAATACGAGCGAAGACCTGGTGCACGTGATCGACGCCTCGGGCAACGAGCGGGTTCACGACATTCCCGTGTCCGGACAGCCCTTCCAGCTCGCCTTCACGCGCGCCTACGCCTACGTGCGCGCGCTCGCGAGCGAGCGCGTGACCATGATCAACCTGCTCTCGCTCGGCCGCGGCAACAAGCCCGTCGTGCAGTCCTTCGCCGCCGGCTCGGCCCCGCCCAAGGCGGGGGGCGAGCTCCCCCTGGCGGACTCGCTCGCGCCCGCGCTCGGCGACGCCGCGGTGCTGGTCGTGAATCCCGGCGACAACACCGTCTATTTCTACATGGAGGGCATGAACGCGCCCTCGAGCAACTACCAGTCCTTCGGCGCGAGCGCGCGTGCGGTCACCGTGATCGACCGCAGCCTGAAGGAGACCGAGCCCGGAGTGTATACGAGCAAGGTCCGCATCCCGGTGGCGGGACGCTACGACGTCGCCTTCCTGCTCGAGTCGCCTCAGCTGGTGAACTGCTTTTCGCTCGAGGCGAAGGAGAATCCCCTGCTCGCCTCCCACCGCAGCCGCGTCGTGGTCGAGTTCCTGATGAAGAGCCGGGAAGTGCCGCTCGGCGCGACCGTGCCGGTGCGTTTCAAGGTGAAGACGGGGGACGGCCAGCCGAAGACCGGGCTGAAGGACGTGCGCGTGCTTTCGTTCCTGGTGCCGGGCCAGCGGCGCAACGAGGCGATCGCGCGCGAGGTCGAGCCCGGCCTCTACGAGGCGTCCGTCAGGATCGAGGAGCTCGGGGCTTACTCCATTCACGTCGCCTCGAAGCAGATCGACAAGGACTTCAAGGACCTCGCGTCCTTCACCCTGCGCACCGCGCGGCCGGACATCGAAGATGAAGTGCGGCGGCGCCTCGCGGCGGAGAAACAGCAGCGGCAGAAGAACTGACCCGGGAAAGGAGGCAGCATGAATCGCACGCGCATCCACGCAGTCCTGATTGCCGGCGCGCTCGCCGCGGGCGCACCCGCCGCCGCGCGCGCACATGGCGAATCTCACCAGCACGACGCGGCCGCCGCCGGCGAGCACCCGCATCACCTGGCGACCGCCGCGCCCGCGGCGAGCGCCGCCAGGGTGGTGCTGCGCGGGAATCCGCTCCTCGACGCCTCGGGCACGCGCGTGCGGCTGGCGAAGGAGGTGATCGGCGAGCGGATCGCGGTGGTCAATTTCATCTATACCAGCTGCACCACGGTGTGTCCGGTCACCTCGGCGACTTTCCAGCAGCTGCAGGGCAGGCTCGGCACCGCCCTCGGAAAAGAGGTGGTGCTGGTTTCGATCAGCGTCGATCCGCTGCGCGATACCCCCGAGCGGCTGCACGAGTACGCCGGCCGCTACCAGGCGCGCGCCGGCTGGACCTGGCTCACCGGCGCGAAGCCCGACGTCGACAGCGTGCTCAAGGGCTTCGGCGCCTATACGGCCAGTTTCGAGGATCATCCGGCGATGGTGCTGGTCGGCGACGCGAGCGGCTGGACGCGTTTCCTCGGTTTCCCCTCGGTGGAACAGTTGCTCGCCCGCGTCGAGACGCTGCGCGCGGCACGCGCCGGGACCGGGGCGGTGGCTCACCATGGAGCTCACCATGGACATTAGCGGGTGCGCGGTGAAACGATTGCCGCGGTGGTTCGCGGCGCTCGCCCTGGCGTTGGCCTGCGTCCCCGCGATCGGACAGCAGCCGGGGAAGCTCACGCCCGCGGAGCGGGACGCACGGGCGCGCGAGTACTTCACCGACACCGTGCTCAAGACGCACAAGGGGCGCGCGCTGCGCTTCTACAGCGACGCGATGCGCGGCAAGGTGGTCCTCATCAACTTCATGTATACGGCCTGCGGCGACGCCTGCCCGCTGATCACCGCGAAGCTGGTGCAGGCGAAGAACGACCTGGGCGAGGCTTTCGGGCGCGAGGTGCGCTTCCTTTCGATCAGCATCGATCCGCTGCACGACCGGCCCGAGGACCTGGCGAAGTTCGCGCGCAAGTTCGACGCCGAGCACGCCGAGTGGCTGTTTCTCACCGGCGAACAGGCGAACGTGGACCAGGTGGTGAAGAAGCTGGGCGCCTACACCGCGAACGTCGAGGAGCATTCCACCGGCATCATCATCGGCAGCCCTGCCCAGGGGCGCTGGAAGAAGGTGCGCCCCGACGCCCCCGCCAGGGTGATCGCCGAGGAGTTGCGCCATCTGGTCGCCGGAGAAATCGAGACGCGCAAGACGGCCGCCGCCCCCGGCGCGGTGCTGCGGCGCTGAGGCCGGCGGCGGGGATCGGCTGCCCGCGCCCCGACCGATGCGCCTGCGC
>JBATEB010000026.1:0-15819 GCA_049663805.1 Burkholderiales bacterium
GATAACCACATCACCGATCATGGCGAAGCTGGCCGAAACACCTCCCATGGTCGGATCGGTCAGAACCGAGATGAATGGAAGCCTGCGCGCGGTGAGCTGCGTAAGCGCAGCGGTCGTCTTGGCCATCTGCATCAGGGAAAAAAGCCCTTCCTGCATGCGTGCACCGCCTGTGGCGGTCACGCACACCAGCGGCAGCTGCTGATCCAGGCAAGCGTGTACACCGCGCACAAATCGCTCACCCATGGCAGACCCCATCGAGCCCCCCATGAATTCGAACTCGAATATGGCGGCGATAAGGGGCACGTTCCTTATGGCACCCTGCATTACGACGAGCGCATCGGTTTCCGCGGTTTCTTTCGCAGCCTCCTCAAGACGGTCGGAATAGCGCCTGCTGTCCTTGAATTTCAAGCTATCCACCGGTACGACCTCCGCCCCGATCTCAAAGCGCCCTTCCGGATCGAGGAGAACATCGAGCCGGGCGCGAGCCGAGATGCGGTTGTGGAACGCACACTTCGGGCAGACGCTGGCGTTCCTCTCCAGATCGCTTGCGTAAAGAACCGCGGCGCACGAGGGACATTTGCTCCACAAGCCTTCGGGAACGTTTTTCTTCGCCCCCGTGGCGGTTCGGTTTATCTTCGGAGGCAGCAGTTTCTGTAGCCAGCTCATGAGTCCATCGCCCCGCGAATTTCCGCAAGCAGGGCCGCTGCCTTCCCTACGCAGGTCTCGGGTGACGCCTGCTCCATCTCCTGGATGATGCGGCTGCCGATCACGACCGCATCCGCGATGTGTGCGACCGCGCGTGCCGTCTCCCCGTCCCGGATCCCGAATCCCACGCCGATCGGAAGTCTGGTTTTGGAGCGAATTAGCGGAAGCTTCGCGGCGACATCCGGGAGGTCCAGGTTCTTGGCGCCGGTCACGCCGCGCAATGAGACGTAGTAGACATAGCCGCTGGCGAGCTTCGCAACCTGATCGATGCGCGCTTCCGTCGAGGTCGGCGCCAGGAGAAAAATCATGTCCATCCCCCGCGCGTGCAGCATTCCCGCAAGCTCCATGCCCTCCTCGGGCGGGTAGTCGACCACCAATACGCCATCCACACCGGCCCGCCCGGCGGCATCAACGAATGACCCGGTTCCCATCGCTTCGATGGGGTTTGCGTACCCCATCAAGACGACGGGCGTGCCCGCATCGGTTCTGCGGAAATCTTCGACGAAAGCGAGCACATGCTCCATCCCGACGTGGTTTCTCAAGGCTCGCTCGCTCGAGCGCTGGATGACCGGACCGTCGGCCATCGGATCCGAGAATGGCACACCCAGTTCGACGATATCGGCTCCGGCCGCGACCAGGGCGTGCATCAGCGGTACCGTCACCTCCGGCGAGGGATCGCCCGCGGTGACGTAGGGGATCAAAGCCTTGCGGCCCCGGCGACCGAGGCGCTCGAACGTCGACTTGATTCGCGACCTCGGGGGGGTCATACGGCAGCCGCGGTACGCGATGGGACTGCGTCGGAGCGAAAGTTCTCCCCGCAGAAACGCTTCACGCGCCGGCGGGCGCGCGCGCAGTAGGCAGGGTTGATCTCGAAACCGATGAAGCGCCGGCCATGCTTCAGGGCCGCGACCGCGGCAGTGCCGCTTCCCATGAACGGATCGAGCACCAGCCCCTCGGGCGGGCAGCTCGCCAGAACCATCCGCTCGATGATTTCCAGGGGCTTCTGCGTGGGATGCTCCTCGCGTTCCGGGTCCTGACGGTGAATTCGTGTCACGCTCCAAACATCCTTTGGGTTGTATCCCACCTCCAGCCATTTCTTTCCCACGAAAATCGAGCGCGTGCGCGCTCGCTTGGTCCGGGCGTCGTAAGGGATGCGCACGCTGTCGATGTCGAAGTGGTAATCCTTCGAGCGCGCGAACAGGCCGACGGTGTCGTGGACAGACGAGAATTTTCTGGTGCTGCCGCCCATACTCGGCACTTTCCGATCCCAGATGATCTCGTTGACCATGGTCAGACGTGTCTTCAGGTAACTGAACACCTCTGGACTGTATTGCCACGTAAGAAAGACGTAGAGACTTCCGCTCGGTTTCAGCTTCGGGATCACGGCATCGATCCAGCGCCGGCTGAAAGCAATGTAGTCCTGGCCGCTCAGGCGATCGGAATCGTTGCCATAGTCCTTGCCGAGACCGTAAGGCGGATCGGCGACCACAAGGTCCACGCTCGCCTCGCGAACGCGAACGATGGCGTCGAACAAATCCTCATTGAGGAGCATTGCACGTTCGCTGCTCAAATCCGGATACCTGCCTTTTCCGCGACGGTATGCATGTCCTTGTCGCCACGTCCCGAGAGGTTGACGAGAAGGATTCGCTCCTTCGGAAGCGTGGGTGCGAGCTTCGCCGCATAGGCGAGCGCGTGCGCCGACTCCAGTGCCGGAATGATGCCTTCGTGGCGGCATAGAGCGTGGAACGCGGCGACGGCCTCGTCGTCGTCGATCGTCACGTATCGGGCCCTGCCGGTATCCTTGAGCCAGGCATGCTCGGGGCCCACTCCCGGATAGTCCAGTCCCGCCGAAATCGAATGGGTCTCGATAATCTGACCGTGCTCGTCCTGCAGGAGGTAAGTACGATTCCCGTGCAACACCCCCGGCCGGCCCGCACAAAGGGACGCCGCGTGCCGGCCGGTGGCGATGCCCAGGCCGCCCGCCTCGACGCCGATCAGCTCGACTCTCTCATGCCGGATGTACGGATAGAAAATACCCATCGCATTCGAGCCTCCGCCGACGCAGGCGATGACGGCATCCGGCTGTCGTCCGCATAGCTCCTTCATCTGCCCGATACATTCCCTGCCGATGACGGACTGGAAGTCGCGCACCATCATCGGATAGGGATGCGGGCCTGCGACCGTTCCGATGATGTAGAAGGTGTTGCCGACGTTGGTGACCCAGTCCCGCATCGCCTCGTTCAGCGCATCCTTCAGCGTCTTCGAGCCGGATTCGACCGGGACCACGGTAGCTCCCAGCAGCTTCATGCGATAGACGTTCTGCACCTGGCGCCTGATGTCCTCCGCGCCCATGTACACCACGCACTCCATCCCGTAGCGCGCGGCAACCGTGGCGGTCGCGACCCCGTGCATTCCTGCACCGGTCTCGGCGATCACGCGGGGCTTACCCATGCGCGTCGCGAGCAGCGCCTGCCCGACGGTATTGTTGATCTTGTGCGCGCCGGTGTGGTTCAGGTCCTCGCGCTTGATGTAGATCTGGGCGCCGCCGAGCAGCGCAGACCAGCGCTTGGCGTGATACACCGGGCTCGGGCGTCCCACATAGTGCTTGAGCTCGTATTCAAACTCTGACACGAACTCCGGATCCTTGCGGAAGCGCTCGTAGGCGAGCTTGAGCTCATCGAGGGCATGCACCAAGGCTTCGGACACGAACGCGCCGCCGTACCGGCCGAAGTGCCCCCGATCGTCCGGAAGATCAACCATCTTCATGCCTGACTGCTCCGATGAACGCCGCGATCTTCGCGGGATCCTTGATTCCCTTTGAGGTCTCGACGCTGGTCGAGACATCAACGGCATAGGGCCTGGTGCGGCGTACCGCCCCACCGACGTTGTCGCCCGTCAGGCCTCCCGAGAGGATGAGCGGCTTCGCCATGCTTGCCGGGACAAGACTCCAATCGAACGCGCCCCCCGTGCCGCCCCAGAGTTCGGCGTGGAAAGCGTCGAGCATCCACGCCCCGGCGGTCGCGTAGGGCGACAGGTATTCTAGCAAATCCAACCCGGGGCGAATCCGCGCGGCCTTGATGTAAGGGCGCGAGAAACCCGCGCAGAACTCCGGAGATTCGTCGCCGTGAAACTGCAGGAGCGTGACACCGCATTCCCGGACGACCTGCTCGACCTCGTCGCGGGTCGGATTCACGAACACCGCCGTCGTTGCGACAAAAGGCGGGGTTGCCGCGGCGATCGCCCGCGCACGCTCGATCGAGACGCAGCGCGGACTGGGACGATAGAACACGAGCCCGACCGCGTCGGCTCCCAGTGCGGCCGCCGTGCGTGCGTCCTCCTCGCGCGTGATGCCGCATATCTTTACTCTCGTCCTCACGCCGGCGTGTCCTCCTCGAACGGCATCACCCGCGCGAATTCCGGCAGGCCCCAGCGCCTGTCGTAACGCACCTGCGACAGGTACAGCCCGTCGGCCGAAAACGTCGGCGCGCCCTGCCTGCGGTCGCGGGCGGCGATCAGCTCGGCGAGCCATTGCGGCGAACGCTCCCCTTTGCCTACGTAAACGAGGCAGCCGACCAGGTTGCGCACCATATGATGCAGGAATGCGTTGGCCCTGAAATCCAGCAGGAGGTAGGGTCCCCTCGAACTGACTCGGACCTCTTCCATTTTCCGCACCGGGTTCTTCGCCTGGCATTCCGAGGAGCGGAAACTGGAAAAGTCGTGCTCGCCGAGCAGGCATTGGGCCGCATGTCGCATCTTCCCGGCGTCCAGCGGCAGGTGGAACCATCCAACGAGTCCCGCCAGCAGCGCCGGCCTCACTGCGTGGTTGTAGAGCACGTACCGGTAGGCACGCGATGCTGCGGCATAGCGCGCATGAAAATCCTCGGGGACGGCCGTGGCCCACTGCACGGCAATCGAAGCCGGCAGCAGAGCGTTGGCCCCGCGCACCCATGCCGACTGCGGGCGGGTGGCGCCTGTTTCGAAGTGGGCGACTTGTGCGCTCGCGTGCACGCCGGCGTCGGTGCGGCCGGCGCCAGTCACCCCGATACGCTCCCCCGCGATCTCGGACAATGCGCGCTCGAGGTGGTCCTGCACGGTATTGCCGCAGGGCTGCGACTGCCAGCCCTGCAGCCCCGCGCCACAGTAGGTGATGCCTAAGGCGATTCTCAATTCGTATTCCCGGAAATAAAAATCGGCGCACGCGGCGCCGATGATCTCGTACGGATCCGCGCCGGCTTAGCCGAGCGACTGGAGCATCGTCTGGGCCTGCTGCTGCTGCGCCATATCGCCTTCCCGCATCACTTCTTTCAGCAGCTCGCGCGCACCGTCCTTGTCGCCCATCTCTTCGTACGCTTTGGCGAGATCCAGCTTGGTTGCGACCTCCTGCCATCGCGCATCGGGCGCGCCTCCCGAGCCATTGCCGTTACCACTGCCCGGCACGCCCAGATCCAGGCTGATGGAGCCCACATCGAGCGGCGGAGGTGTCCTGGAGGACTCCGTCGTTGCCGCACCGCCGCCCGCGGATGTGCCGAGGTCGAAATCGATCGACCCCAGATTCGTTTCAGCCTTTGCGCGAGCGCTCGGCGCCGACGGGGCGGGCGTGTCGCCCATCGGCAAATCGAAATCTATGCTGAGGGACGGCTCCAGCGCGGAAGCCGAAGCGAAGGTGGGAATCTCTCCGATGGCCGGCTGCACCGATGTCTTGTCCGCGCCCAGACCCAGGTCGAAATCGAGTCCCGCCGGGGGGGATCCGGGCGATAAGGGCGAACCGGCATCCAGGTTGAAGTCCGGCGGCGGACTGCCGCCCCCGGAGGTTGGCGTGCCGATGTCGAAATCGATGTTCAGCGGCTCAGCCGCCCTCTCCCCAGGCTCGGTTTCCGGAACTTTGAAAGCCGCCATCTGGGCGGTTTCCCTGAAACCTTGCCCCGCGGTCGCCGGCTTTCCGCCGTAGAGGGGGTTTGCCGGATCGATTGACAGGCCCAGGGCAGCCACCTTTTCCCATTCCGCCCCTTTTCCGCCGGTCGCTCCATGGAGTTCGCTCGCGGCCGCTTCAAAGGATCTCGCGTCCTTGCGATTGGCGTAGATCTCGAGCAGCTTCACGCGAATACCCTGGCGTGTCGAATCCTTCGCGAGGGCGTCCTTCAGAATTTCCTCGGCCTGCGCGTCGCGCCCGTATGCCATGTATACATCGGCCTCGGCAATCGGGTCGATTTCCTCGCTATCCATCTTGCTGATGCCACCCTGGCTGAAATCGCCCTGGAACGAGCTTGAGCCCGTATCCACGTTTCTTCCGCCCTCCGAACCCAGCACCGAGTCCGCGTCGGATGGCACAACGCTCATGATGCTGTTCTCGAACTGCGAGTTTCTTTTCCTGCGCCAGGCGTAGGCAGCGTACCCGACCAGAAGAAGCAAGGCGCCACCGGCCCCACCCAGCGCCATGGGGTTGTCGAGCAGATCGTCCAGGAAGCTGACTTCGATCCGGGGGGGCGGGGGCGCAGCCTTGGCTGCTTGTTTCGGCGCGGCCTTGGGAGCGGCCTTCCCAGCGGCGGGCGCGGGTGCTTCCGGCGCCTTGGCGGGGGGGGTCTGCGCCGGTTGCGAGACTGGAGGGGCTTTGGCCGATTCCCGTGCTGCCTCCGGCGGGGCAGGAGACTTCGAGGCCCCGGCGACCGGCTGAGCCTTGCTGCCTTCGCCTTTGACTTCAGGCGGCTTGGGAGCGTCCGCCTTGGCGCCCGGACCCGCCGCCGAGGGCTCTGTCGCCTTTACGGGTTCGGACGGCTTGGCGACGGGCGGCGGCGACTTCGCCGCGGCTTCCGTGGGAGCGGACTTCGCGCTTCGAGCCTGTTGCTGCAGTTCAGACCCCGTCTGGCTCTTCAATTGAACCAGCTTCTGCAGATCCTGCAGGTTCTTTTCCAGGAGGGCGATACGCTCGTTCGCTTCTCTCAGGGCGTTGTCCTTAGCCGCCAAGTCGTCCGCAGCAGCGACCGCCGCCCCGGCCCCCTTCTTGGCGTCATCCGCCCGGGAGAGCCGGAGTTCATCCTTGGGCGGCTCCGCGGAGGGCGCGGGCTTTTCCTCCTTCGATGCGCTGATCGGACCGGACACCCGGCGGCCCGCGTCCCTGGGGGCCTGCGCCGAAGCGACCGCGATTCCCAGACTGCGGCGGTAGTCGTTGAAATCGACGTATTGTGCCGAGACGATCCGTCGCGCGTCCGCAGCGGTTACGATTGCCGCCGCTTCCTTGCCGGGTAGGGTCACGATCTTTCCGGCACGCAAACGATTCATATTGTCGGCGACGAACGCCTCCTGATTCGCCCGGAACAAAGCCACCAGCATCTGCTGCAAGCTGACGCCGTCGATTCGATTCCGCACGGCGATCCGGGTGAGCGTGTCGCCGCGTTTGACTTCGTAGCTCTCGGCTTCTGCTCCTTCCGGCGCGGGTCGCGCGGGCGCCTGCGCGGCTTGGGCCGATTCCATCGGCGTCGCGACAGGTGCCGTGGGCTGCAGGTCGGCTGGCAGCACCTGCACCTGGGTCGGTTCGGCCGAATCCGCGGTTACACTTGCGGTCCGCGCCGGTTCGGGCTCGGACGCAGCAGGCGGCGGCGCCGGTTCCGGAGCGGCCGCTACCTCCGGAACGGGTAATTCGGCAGGAGTCGCAGGGGCAGGTGACTCCGCGGGAGCTGTCGGCTCGGAAACTGCGGCCAGGGCAGGCGGCTTGGGGGAGGCGTATTCCGGCGGGTCGAGGAGGAAGGTGTATTCGCGTACCAGCCGCCCGTTTGCCCAGTTCAGCTCCACCAGCATGTCGATGAAGGGCTCGTTCATCGGCTGTTTCGAAGCCAGTGTCAGCACATGCTGTCCGCTCGGCCGGCGCTCGACGGCAAACTGCACCGACAGCAGAGCCGGGTTCATGTCTATGTTTGCCTGGCGAAATGCCTGTCCCGACGCAAGCCGGGCGGTGAGGGTATCGCCCTCTCCGCGCTGCAGGGAAACAATCTCAATTTCCGCCTTGAGAGGTTGTCCCAAAGTAGAAATGACAGAAAGCTTGCCGAGACCCGCAGCCCACGAAAACGCAGGCAAAAACAGGCATGCGGCCGCGTACATCCCAATTTTTGAGGCGAACTTCCCCACCTGCCACGCTGAAGACCTGAGTGGAAACAATTTAAAATACCATCATGGCCTTAGCCTTGCAAGCTCAACTTTCATCTCACTATTTGCCTCAAGTAGCTATTTTTCAAGCAGTTTGCGCGTTTTCCCTCGAAAAGGGGGACCTCCAGGGGGTAGGCCCGGAAAAACCTACTCCTCGATGAGCAGCCGCAGCACCCGCCTCAAGGGTTCGGCGGCCCCCCAGAGGAGCTGGTCTCCCACAGTGAACAGGGCCAGATGGAAGCCGCTCTTATCGAGCGCGAGCCGCCGTACCCGGCCGACCGGCACCTCGAGCGTGCCACTGACCGCCGCCGGGGTGAGATCGTGCAAAGTCGGCTCGCGCTCGTTCGGGACGATCCTGACCCACGGGTTGGCTTCCGCGAGAATGTCCTCGACTTCGTCGGCGGGCAGGTCTTTTCTGAGCTTCACCGTAAGCGCCTGGCTGTGGCAGCGCATGGCGCCGATGCGCACGCAAATTCCGTCGACCGGAACGGGGTTCTCGCCGCGTCCCAGGATCTTGTTGGCCTCCGCCCGTCCTTTCCACTCCTCCCGGCTCTGTCCTTCCCCGAGATCCTTGTCGATCCAGGGGAGCAGGCTGCCCGCCAGCGGAAATCCGAATTGCTCGCTCGGAAGCGATCCGTCACGCAGCGACTTGCTTACGGCGCGGTCCACTTCCAGGATTGCGGAAGCGGGGTCGTTGGTCAGCGGCTGCGCCGCTGCATGGATGAATCCCATCTGCTTCACCAGCTCCCGCATGTGCGCCGCTCCTGCGCCCGAGGCGGCCTGATAGGTCATGCAGGTGACCCACTCGACCAGATCGGCCTTGAACAGGCCATGCATGCCCATGAGCATCAGGCTCACGGTGCAATTTCCTCCGATATAGTTTCTAACGCCCCGTGCGAGGGCGTCCTTGATGACATCGAGGTTGACCGGATCGAGAACGATCGCCGCGTCCTCTCGCATGCGGAGCGCGGATGCCGCGTCCACCCAATATCCGCGCCAGCCCGACGCGCGCAATTTCGGGAAGACCTCGTCGGTGTAATCGCCGCCCTGGCAAGAGACCACGATGTCCATCCCCGCGAGCTCTTCCACATTCCTGGCGTCCTTGAGCGGGGCGGTCTCTTTTCCGATGAAAGGGCCAAGGCCGCCGACGCGGGAGGTCGAGAAGAACACCGGTTCGAGCAGCGCGAAATCGTGCTCGGCGTGCATGCGCTGCATGAGCACCGATCCGACCATACCGCGCCAACCGACAAACCCGACTCGCTTCATCGCAATCTCACACCTTCCGATCTTCGTATGCTAACCCACTGTGCCTCGGCCGGCGTGCTCCGCCTCACTGGATCGCGGCGACGACCGCATCGCCCATCTCCCGGGTGCCCACCTTGCGGGTCCCCTGGCGGAAGATGTCGGCGGTGCGGTACCCATCGGCGAGCACCCGCCTGACGGCGCCCTCCACGCGGCGGGCAAGCTGGTCCTGCTCAAAGCTGTAGCGGAGCATCATCGCGCCCGAAAGAATGGCGGCCAGCGGATTGGCGAGATTTTTTCCGGCGATGTCCGGCGCGGATCCGTGGATCGGTTCGTACAGGCCCTTGCCTTTTTCGTCGAGGGAGGCGGAGGGAAGCATGCCGATCGAACCGGTCAGCATCGAGGCCTCGTCCGAAAGGATGTCGCCGAACATGTTTCCCGTGACGATCACGTCGAATTGCCGCGGGTTCTTGAGAAGCTGCATCGCCGCGTTGTCCACGTACATGTGGGTCAGCTCCACCTCGGAGTATTCGGTGCCGACTTCGCTCACGACCTCCCGCCACAACTGCGAGGTCTCGAGCACATTGGACTTGTCCACCGAGCAGAGCCTCTTCGAGCGCTTCATCGCTGCACGAAATCCCGCGTGGGCGATGCGGCGAATCTCAGGATCGCTGTAACGCATGGTATCGAAGCCTTCGCGAACGCCTCCCGCAAGCGTCCGAATGCCGCGCGGCTCGCCAAAATAAATGTCGCCGGTCAGCTCCCGAAGAATCAGGATGTCGAGTCCGGCCACCACCTCCGGCCGCAGCGTCGAGGCGTCGGCAAGCTCCGGAAACACGGTAGCCGGCCGCAGGTTGGCGAAGAGCCTGAGTTCCTTGCGCAGGCGCAGGATCGCCTGCTCGGGCCGCTGGTCGCGTGGAACCGCGTCGTAGCGCGGGCCGCCGACCGCTCCGAACAGCACGGCGTCTGACCGCTTCGCGAGTTCGAGCGTTGCGGCGGGCAGCGGATCCCCTGAAAGGTCATACGCGGCGCCTCCGACGAGCGCCTGCTCCAGCTCGAGCGCGAGTCCGAGGGCGGACAGCACCTTGACCGCCTCGGCGACGACTTCCGGGCCGACGCCGTCGCCGGGCAGGACTGCGATCTTCATGAGCGTGACTAGCCGAACAGCCAGGGTTGTTCGGTGCGACGTCGTTCTTCGAAGGAACGAATCTTGTCCGCGTGCCGCAAAGTCAGGCCGATATCGTCCAACCCGTTGATAAGGCAGTACTTACGGAACGGCTCGATGTCGAAGCGCAGCACCCGGCTCCCGTCGACGGTGCCGATCGTCTGCTGCTCCAGGTCGACGGTCAGCCGAAAGCCGGGGAATGCCGCGACATCATGAAACAGCCGGTCCACTTCGGCTTCCGTAAGCGTCACCGGCAACAAGCCGTTCTTGCAGCAATTGTTGAAAAAGATGTCGGCATACGAAGGCGCAATGATCGCCCGAAAACCGTACTCGGCGAGCGCCCACGGGGCATGCTCGCGCGAGCTGCCGCAGCCGAAATTCTTTCGCGCGAGCAGTATGCTCGCCCCCTTGTATCGCGGCTGATTCAGAACGAAGTCCGGGTTGAGGGGCCGTCCGGTGCTGGGTTTGCCCGGCTGCCCCTCGTCGAGGTAGCGCCAGGCGTCGAAGAGGTTGGGCCCGAACCCCGTGCGCCGGATCGATTTGAGGAATTGCTTCGGGATGACCTGGTCGGTGTCGACATTGGCCCGGTCAAGCGGCGCCACGAGCCCCGTCAGCCGAAGGAACTTCTCCATTGCCCTGTCGCTCCCCTATCCCCGCCACCGGCGGACATCGACGAAATGGCCGGCGATGGCGGCGGCCGCGGCCATCTCCGGGCTCACGAGGTGGGTCCTGCCGCCCGTCCCCTGCCGGCCCTCGAAATTCCGATTGGAAGTCGACGCACACCGCTCTCCCGGCTCGAGCTGATCGGCGTTCATGCCCAGGCACATCGAGCATCCGGGTTCACGCCACTCGAATCCCGCGTCCTTGAATATCCGGTCGATGCCTTCGCGCTCGGCCTGTTCCTTTACCAGGCCCGAGCCCGGCACGACCATGGCGAGCCTGACGTTCGGGGCAACGCGCCGTCCCCGGACCACCACCGCCGCCGCCCGCAAGTCTTCGATGCGCGAATTCGTGCATGACCCGATGAATACCTTGTCGACGCGGATATCCGTGATCGGGGTGTTCGGCTTGAGCCCCATGTAGGTCAACGCCCTTTCCATACCTTCGCGACGAATCGAGTCTCGTTCCTTGTCGGGGTCGGGAACGCGGTCCTCCACGCTCGTGACCATCTCGGGCGAGGTCCCCCAGGTCACCTGCGGCTTGATCTCGCGCGCGTCGAACGACACTTCGCGCTCGAACTTCGCGCCGGGATCGCTCCGGAGGGTACGCCAATGTGCGACTGCCCGGTCCCAGGCCTCGGCCCGCGGCGCGAAAGGTCTTCCCTTGAGGTAAGCGATCGTCACCTCGTCCACCGCCACCATTCCGGCCCGCGCGCCGGCCTCGATCGACATGTTGCACAGGGTCATGCGACCCTCCATCGACAGCGCGCGCACCGCGCTACCGGCGTATTCGATCGCGCAGCCGGTTCCTCCCGCGGTGCCGATGCGTCCGATCACGGCGAGCGCCATGTCCTTCGCCGTCACTCCGCGGGGGAGCTGCCCCTCGATGCGCACCAGCATGTTCTGCTGTTTTTTCGCAAGCAGGCACTGTGTCGCCAGCACGTGCTCGACCTCCGAAGTTCCGATGCCGAAAGCGAGGCAGGCGAACGCGCCGTGGGTGCTCGTGTGCGAGTCCCCGCAGACCACGGTCATGCCGGGCAGCGTCGCGCCCTGTTCCGGACCGATCACGTGAACGATGCCCTGGCGGCGATCGTTCATCTTGAACTCGACGATGCCGTATTCCGCGCAGTTGGCGTCGAGCGTGTCGACCTGCAGCCGCGATACGGGATCCGCGATCCCGCGTGAGCGGTCCGTTGTCGGCACATTGTGATCGGCCACCGCGAGATTGGCCGAAACGCGCCAGGGCTTGCGCCCCGCGAGCTTCATGCCCTCGAACGCCTGCGGGCTGGTGACTTCGTGCACCAGATGGCGGTCGATATACAGGAGCGTCGTGCCGTCTTCCTCGGCGTGCACCGCGTGGGACTCCCAAAGCTTGTCGTAGAGCGTGCGCGGCGTCATTGCTGCGGTCGGGTAAAGGTGAAAATTATACCGGATCGCCCCGAGGCTCCCGAAGCGCGGAAGCTCCCGGCGCGAGGCGCAATCAGCGCTTGCGCCCGGCCTCGTACAGCGGCATCACCCGCTCCGAATAGACCTGCAGATCCCGGACCCTGGACTGGTCCGAAGGGTGCGTCGAGAGCCATTCGGGCGGCTTGCCGCCGCCCAGCTTCCCCATTTTCTGCCACAGCGAGACCGCCGCACGCGGGTCGTAACCGGAGCGCGCCGCCAGCTCCACCCCGATGCGATCGGCCTCCGTTTCATCGGTACGCGAGTGCGGACGATTGACGAGCAGCTCGAGAGCCACCTGGCTCGCATTTTGCGCCGCCGTGGTGGCACCGGTCGCCGCGCCCAGGATGTCGATCAGGATTCCCTGCCCGACCGCCTGCGAATACTGTTCCCGGCTGTGCTCGCGCAGCGCGTGCGCGATTTCGTGCCCCATCACGGCCGCGAGCTCGTCGTCCGTCGGCTTGAGCTTGGCGATCAATCCCGAGTAGACGGCGATCTTCCCGCCGGGCATGCACCAGGCGTTGACGTCGTCCGACGCGATCAGGTTGACGTCCCACTCCCAACCGGGTGCATCGCCTCGAAACGAGGAAGTGCTGGGCACCAGGCGTTTGGCGATACTCCGGATCCGGTCCACCTGCACGGCATCGCGATTCAACTGGCCTTTCTTCGCGGCATCGTCCAGAACCTTCCTGTAGGCACCGGCCGCGTCCCGGTTGAATTTTTCGGAAGGCACGAGCGTCGACATCCTCTGGGGACGGTCGACCCCGACAACGCCACCTTCGGTCGTTTGTACGGTCTGGCAGCCGGCGAGCGCCGACAACGCAAGGGCCGCAATCAGGCTGCGGGATCGGCCGCAGTTCGTGCTGATTGTCTGCATTGCACACCTCTCCGAAGCTGTCTTCCGGATTCACACTGTTCCACGGGACAGCCGTGGAATCAAGCCTGAAGCCGTACGCCCGGTCCGTATAATGCGGGGTTTTCGCCCGCCCGGCTAGCGGCGGACCTTCCCAGTGGCGCGAGTCCCCCGCAGTATTTTCTTCCTCGTGTTCGCCGCGTCCGGATTCGCGGGACTCATCTACGAGTCCATCTGGAGCCACTACCTGAAACTGTTCCTCGGACACGCGGCCTATGCGCAAACCCTGGTGCTGGCGCTCTTCATGGGGGGACTGGCGATCGGTTCGTGGCTGTGCAGTCGCTGGTCGGGCCGCTGGAGCAACCTGTTGCGCGGCTACGCGCTGGCCGAGGCCCTCACCGGGCTGGCCGCGCTCGCGTTCCACCCCGTGTTCGTCGGCGCCACCGAGGCGGCCTACACCGGTATCCTGCCGGCGCTGGGCGGCGAAGTTTCGGCTTCCCTGTTCAAGTGGGCGCTCGCGGGGCTCCTCATCCTGCCGCAGTCCCTGCTGCTCGGCACGACTTTCCCGCTCATGAGCGCCGGCCTAATCCGGCGCTATCCGGATGCGCCGGGCGAAACGCTCGCGATGCTTTACTTCACCAACAGCCTGGGCGCGACCATCGGCGTCCTGGCGAGTGGTTTCATCCTGATCGAGAGCCTGGGGTTGCCCGGCACCGTTCAGGCCGCCGGAGCCCTGAATCTCGCGCTGGCGGCGCTGGTCGGGTTCCTCGCCCCCGGTGCCGAGCCGCGCCCGGCGGCGGGTGGCAATCGGGCCCGGTCGGCAGACCCGGCTTCCCCGTACCGGCTGTTCCTCGCCGTTGCGCTGCTGACCGGCACGGCTTCGTTCATCTACGAAATCGGCTGGATCCGGATGCTCTCGCTCGTGCTCGGAGCTTCGACGCATTCCTTCGAGCTGATGCTTTCGGCGTTCATCCTCGGGCTCGCGTGCGGAGGCCTATGGGTGCGCCGCCGCGCCGATTCGATCGGGGACTCCGGCCGATTCCTGGGAACGGTGCAGGTCGCGATGGGGCTCGCCGCGCTAGCCACGCTGCCGCTCTACGGCCAGATGTTCGAGGTGATGCAGGCGGCGATGAACGCGCTCGCCAGAACGGAATCGGGTTATCGCCTGTTCCTGCTTTCGAGCCACGGCATTGCGCTCGCCATCATGTTTCCCGCGACGTTCTGCGCCGGCATGACCCTGCCGCTCATCACCAAGGCCCTGCTCGGATACGGCGAAAAGGCAATCGGCGCGGTCTATGCGGCCAACACGCTGGGCTCGATCCTCGGCGTGTTCGCGGCTGCGCACGTCGGCATGCCCCTGCTCGGCCTGAAAGGCCTGATTTCCGCCGGCGCCGCGCTCGATGTCGCGCTGGGCCTGGTGCTCCTCTGGAGGATTCCGGAAGCAAGACGACTGAGCACGTCGGCGACCGCGGCAGCGCTCCTCGCTTTCGCCGCGGTGCTCGGCGCGGTGCATCTCGACCCGTACAAGATGGCGTCGGGGGTCTTCCGCCGCGGAGATCTCTACACTGAAGACGACGCGAAGATGCTGTTTCATCGCGACGGCAAGACCGCCACGGTCAGCCTGATGGATTTCGGCACCGACCGGAGCCTGCGCACCAACGGCAAGTCGGACGGCGCGATCAACATGAATCCGGAGGGTCCGCGCGTTCCCGACGAGGTCACCATGACGCTCACCGCAGCGATTCCTCTCGCTTACGTCCCCGACGCAGGCACCGCGGCGGTGATCGGGATCGGGACGGGCCTCACGACGCACACGCTCCTCGGTTCGAGCGCCCTCCGGTCGGTCGAGACCATCGAGATCGAACCGGCGATGGCGGAGGCATCACGCCGCTTCGCTCCGCGAAATTCGAATGCGTTCGCCGATCCGCGCAGCCACATCGTCTTCGACGACGCAAAGACCTTTTTCTCCACCCGCAATCGGCGCTACGACATCATCGTCTCCGAGCCCTCCAATCCCTGGGTCAGCGGCGTGTCCAGTCTGTTCACGGGCGAGTTCTACCGGCTCGCCCGGCGCCACCTCGAACCGGGGGGCGTCCTGGTCCAATGGTTCCAGACCTACGAAATCGACGCGAGCCTGGTCGCGTCGGTCCTGCGCGCGCTCGGCGAAAGCTTTCCAGATTACGCCGTCTACGCCGCGACGGGCAGCGACCTCCTGATCGTCGCGGGCGAGACGCGCACGCTCGCGCGGCCGCTCGCCGACGTAACCGCCATGCCCGGTGTCGCGCGCGAACTCAGGCGGGTCAATGTGCACGCGATCGGAGACCTGGAAATCCGCAGGATAGGGGGGAAGGGCTCGCTCGCGCCCCTGTTCCTGAGTTACGGTGTTCCTGCGAATTCCGACTTCTATCCCTACCTCGACCTGAACGCGGCGCTCTACCGCTTCATGCAGCGATCCGGTGACGAGCTGATCCGCCTTCTCGTCTACGGCATACCGCTCGTCGAGCTGATCGAGGGAAGCAGAGGATTCCATCCGATCGACCGCGACGTCAGTGGCGAGGACTATCTCGACGTCCTGGAGCAGACGCGCCGCGCGCGCTACGCGCGCGACTTCCTGC